>JBMNOV010000026.1:0-24824 GCA_050943255.1 Syntrophomonadaceae bacterium | reverse complement strand
TCTGCACTTTCAATGATAGGGGATTGGTCTGGCAGAGTGGTCCACTTTTTCGCTAGCGTTTTTATCTTTTTTGGCTCTCTTTTAGGATAGCGTTTATATGTTTTATCTGTAAAGTGTATTCTTTACCTAAATATAAGAACAATTCACCCTCTATACACTGTCGTGTTTCAGGTTTTAGTCTATTAAAATAATCGATCTGATTAATTATCCATTTCACTTTATTCTGTAATGCAACTAAAATTACCTCATTATTTGTACCTGCTGGTGCCGTCACTATTAGTTCTCCATCTACATTGATCTTAATAGTTATATTTTTACACTGTCGGAATAAAACTTTGAATACAATTATTCGGCCCTGGTACTTCAAAGATAAAAACATCTAAAACCTCCATAAATAAGGGGCTCTGGAAAATTAATAGTTTATTACTTAGCAGAAGAATTTAAACTAATAAAGCAATTAACCGCGCAGCTTGGCGCGGTTAAAACTACCTGGGCATAAACTTTGTACTAACTAGTATTCAGTATGTTACCGTTTAAAATAAACCTAATTTACATGGGTCATAATAAACAGCTGTTTTACCGTTTGCTACAATAATGTTATCGTCAATATGACCGTTATCTAAATTGTTATTAAGAATATATCTACTTTTCTCAAATTCAATTGTATCATTTCTTGGACTGTACGCATCAATTTCAATTAGTTGATCTTGGTTTTCAGTTATAAAAACCCTATAAACTATAGCATGCATTGATAAGCCTGTTTTACTCCAATAGTTAATTGCTTGCCTTGTTTCCATATCCAAATCATCTGTAATTATTAAAAAGTGCTGCTTTTGGTTAATGTCTTCTTCTTCTAGCTCCTCCTCTTTACGTAGACCAAAATACTTTACGTGATCCTGTAAGAGCTCCGCTTTTAAATCTTTTCTGTATTTTTTGTAAAATTTATTAAGTATTTTATAATCATAATGTCCGATTATCTGCCCAAAATTAAATGCTTGAAGCAAACTTCCATTTGAAGAATGGTTTCTTTTCAATTCGAGGATATATAAATCACCATATTTGTCTAAAAACAATGCATCTGGCTCTTCTTGGCTCTGCCTTTCCTGGAAAATAGTCATCAAATTATCTTGTGCTATTATGCAATCAATATTTTTAGCAATCAATTCTTCTAAATCTTTTTCGGTCCATTTCAAAGCAACAATCGTGGTTTGTTTTACTTTGTTTAGCTCTTTTTTTTGAAGACTTTTTAAATAATAAATCATAATAGTTACCCCCCAATCCTTTTAACCCAACCGTCTTCAGATTATCAAATATGGTTTATTTAGGTGATGATAGGTTTATTTCTAATGAGATTATACGTAATAATAATTCTACCTATAAAAAATAATACCTTCCAAAAAATATATTATCTCCCTAAAATTGTTTTAATAAGAAGAGGGGGAACTACTATCTACTTTCTTGATTTCTTGGTGTCTTCCAATACGATTATTTTACCTAAATCCAATGATCCACTTAATTGCCTGACAGAAAAAATAAATAGCCGGAAACCCCGGCAAAATAGCATTTTTTTGGCGGAAGCGTGTGGGAATCGAACCCACCCACCGCAGGATCACTACGGCGCAAACTGGATTTGAAGTCCAGGCGACCCACCAGGACCGATCCGCCTCCGTTATTCCCTGTGGTAATCTAGTATATATAGGTTTTAAGATATTGTCAAATAATAATATTTTCCCATTCTTTAACGATGCTAATAAAAGGACGACTATAGATTTTTATTTAATCACTACCATCCCGAACAATAATCGACTCTATTTCATATCCTTTTGCAGTTAATTCTTCCATCACTGGTTCATATTTAAGTTCTTCTATCCGCAAAATCATCTTATATTTACTCTTTTTATTATCATAATAAGCTACTGTATTTAGAATATTGATACCTCGGTCAGCAATTAGCCCAGTAACCTCTGCTAGGCTGCCAGGGCGGTTTTCTATATAAATATCTATACGGGTATGAGCTCTTCTAACCCCAAGTATATCAATAAAGGCATCAAATATATCGGTTTCAGTTACAATCCCAACCAATTTCCCGTTGTCCACAACCGGTAATCCACTTATCATATATTGACGCATAATTTTTGCAGCCGTTTCAATATAGTTTTCTGGGCCTATAGTAATTAACTCTTGTTTTTTGGGGAGAATGTCGCGAATCTTAGTTTTTGCTAATAAATAATTAAGCTCATGAATACTAAGCGAGGTAGCTATCGAAGGTGAAGCCTGATTAAGATCAGATAAAGTCACTATTGCCACGAGTTTTCCTTTATCCATTACCGGTAATCGACGAATATTATTCTCCTTCATCAAGCGAAATGCCTCGATTAAACTGGTATTCATATCCACTGTCTTTACATCGACAGACATACGCTCCTTTACCTTCATGTACAATTGCCCCCTTTCAAACTAATTTAACCAAATTAATATTAGCCTCCCAGGTAAGCCTTTTTAATTTCTGGGCTATTCATTAATTCCTGAGCATTGCCCTGTAACACAATCTCTCCTGTTTCAATTACATATGCCTTATCAGCTATGGATAAAGCCATATTAGCATTTTGCTCAACCAACAGGATAGTTGTGCCACGTTCATTTATTTCTTTGATTATAGAGAATATCTCCTTCACTAAAAGAGGTGCTAACCCCATAGATGGTTCATCCATTAGCATAAGCTCAGGCCTAGCCATTAATGCCCGGCCAATAGCTAACATTTGCTGTTCACCACCACTAAGTGTTCCCGCCATCTGCTTGCGCCTTTCTTTAAGGCGGGGAAACCGCGTGTAAACAAGTTCCATATCCTCGTCGATACCCTTTTTGTCTTGGCGTAGATAAGCTCCCATTTCCAGGTTTTCTACAACAGACATTGAAGAAAATACTCGTCGCCCTTCTGGTACCTGGGATATGCCCATCCCCACTATTTTTTCAGGAGAAACTTTGGTAATGTCTTTATTTTTAAAGATAATATTACCGCTTTTAGCCCGTATTAACCCGGATATACATTTTAAGGTGGTAGTCTTGCCTGCTCCATTGGCACCGATAAGGGTTACTATGCTACCCTGCTCTACATTTAGAGATAATCTTTTTAGAGCGTAAATAGCACCATAATATACATCTATTTCATTAATTTGAAGCATTATTCTACCTCCTCCCCCAAATAGGCTTCTATTACCCGTTTGTTGTTGCGTATATCCTGGGGTATGCCTTCCGCTATAACCTGACCATAATCAAGTACATAAATACGCTCACAGACTTTCATAACTAGCGACATATCATGCTCTATAAGGAGTATGCTAAGATTAAACTCTTTTCTAATAAAGCCTATAAGCTCCATCAATTCCTTGGTCTCATTTGGATTCATTCCAGCGGCGGGTTCATCTAGTATTAACAAAGACGGTTGAGTAGCCAGAGCACGTGCAATCTCCAGACGCCTCTGCTCACCATACGGAAGATTTGATGCAATTTCATCTTTCTTTTTATCAAGTCCGAATATTTTTAAATATTCCAATGCCTTTTGGCGAATCTTTTCCTCCCCAACAAAAAAACCTGGCAGACGTAAAATTGCTGTAGTTAGGCAATAGGGAACATACATATGCAAAGCTACTTTAACATTATCCAATACACTTAAATCATTAAACAGCCTAATGTTTTGGAAGGTACGAGCTATTCCTTTTTTACATATATCATACGGGTGAAGGCCAGTAATATCCTGGCCCTCCAGATAAATATTACCTTGGTCAGGTTTGTAAACTCCGGTAATAAGGTTAAATACCGTGGTTTTGCCTGCCCCATTAGGACCAATCAAGCCCACCAGCTCTTGCTCCTGGATATTAAAATTAAAATTCAATACTGCACTTAACCCACCGAATGATTTGCTTAAATTATTTATTTGTAAATGAGACATGTCTTCCACTCCAAACCTTATTCAGGATCTTATAAGTAAATTCCCTATTCCCCAGCAATCCCTTAGGGCGATATATCATGACAATTATCAAAATCGAAGCATATATAATCATTCTGACTGCTGCGTATTCCTGCAGGAAAGCGTTTAAAAAGGTTATAAAAATAGCAGCCAAAACTGCTCCGGTGGTGCTGCCGAGCCCTCCCAATACTACCATTACCAGTATGTCAAATGATTTAAGAAAATTGAAGGTTTCAGGCTTAATTATATAAAAATAGTGAGCATATAATGCTCCGGCCAGTCCGGCAAAGGCGGCTCCAACAACAAAGGCTAGTACTTTATATTTAGTAGTATTAACCCCCATTATTTCAGCTGCTATTTCATCTTCCCGTACTGCCACTATAGCCCTGCCATAGCTGGAGTTTATCATGTTAACTATTACAGCTACAGTAACTACGATAGAAATAAATAAGATCGGCCAGCTAGTCATTTTTGTTATACCACTTATTCCAGCTGGGCCTCCAATGTAATCGATATTCTGTAAAACCACCCTGATAATCTCGCCAAAACCAAGAGTGGCAATAGCAAGGTAATCCCCTTTTAATCTCAGTGTAGGCACACCGATTATAAAACCGGCCAAGGCTGCCGCTAGCATTGCCACGA
Organism: Syntrophomonadaceae bacterium; assembly: GCA_050943255.1. Taxonomy (GTDB): domain Bacteria; phylum Bacillota; class Syntrophomonadia; order Syntrophomonadales; family Syntrophomonadaceae; genus UBA4844. The sequence continues at coordinate 20,215 of JBMNOV010000026.1, read as the reverse complement.
TGATGCCAAAAAAGAAAGGGTACCCCTGTAAAGTAGTTATTATTACCGAGGAAAAAGCTCCTACAGCCATAAAACCTGCATGACCTAAAGATAATTGCCCGGTAAAGCCATTTATTAAATTAAGGCTTACCGCTAAGATAATATTTATTCCCATCATAGTTAGGTTGATTTGGTAGTAGCGGTTCATTAATCCTGCAGTAATTAAATACTGTACCAAGGTAAACAGGGCAGCCAGGACAATAATTTCGAGTAATAACTTGCCCCATTTATGTTTCTTATTTTTCATAGTTGTCACCTACACTTTTTCCCCGGTATTTTTGCCAAATAAACCGGTAGGTTTGATTAGTAATATCAGAATCAATATACCAAACGCTACTGCATCCCGGTACATACTACTACCATAGCCGCTTACCAAGGTTTCTACAACACCTAACAAAAAGCCCCCCACCATGGCCCCAGGGATTAATCCAATACCTCCCAATACGGCAGCTATAAAGGCCTTGAGACCTGGTAAAATTCCCATTAAGGGATTAATAGCATTGTAATAAAGACCAATCATAACCCCGGCAGCTGCTGCCAGTGCTGAACCGATAGCAAAGGTCACAGATACTATCCTATCGACACTTATACCCATGAGCATCGCTGCTTCCCGATCAAGCGATACTGCCCGCATGGCTTTTCCGGTTTTAGTCCTTTTGATAATGTACTGCAGGATTACCATTAAAATAATAGCTGACACAAAAATAAATATATCTTTATTCGATATTATCAAGCCAGCTATCTCATAATTATGAAAGGGGAATGCACTATCAGGATATACCCGCTGTTGAGCTGATAAGAAATAAAGAACTACATATTCGAGAAACAATGATACCCCGATAGCAGTTATTAATGCTGCTATACGAGTAGAGTTGCGCAATGGTTTATAAGCGATTTTTTCTATAATCACCCCCAGTAAGGCACAACTAGCCATAGCAAACACCATCGCTGCAACAATATTGCTCCCCAATATGGCTATGGAAAAAAAGCCTACATAAGCCCCCACCATCATGATATCCCCATGGGCAAAATTTATTAACATTATGATTCCGTAAACCATAGTATACCCAAGAGCAATTAAGGCATAAATTGCTCCCAATGATAATCCGTTGATTAATTGTTGAATAAATTCGAGCAAATAGAGCACATCCTTTTGGTACAGGATAAAGAGAGGGTTTCCCCTCCCTTAACCTGTCTATTTTTTTATTGAGTTATTTGCTTACCATCCTTATATTCAATAACAACAATGTTCTTAACCGGGTTATGAAATTCATCAATGCTCATCGTACCAGTAATCCCAGCGAAGTCTTTGGTTTCTTCTAGGGCTTCTTTTATCTTCACCGGATCGGCCGATCCAGCTCGGGTAATTGCATCTGCCAATAGTTTTACAGAATCATATCCCAATGCTGCAAAAGAATCTGGTAATTTATTATGCTTGCCCTGATAAGTTTTCACAAAATCCTGTATAGCAGGATTCGGGTCCTCAACCGAATAGTGGTTAGTAAAGTAAGTGTTATTTAGAGCCTCAGCCCCAGCTACTTCGATCATGTCGGGAGAATCCCATCCGTCCCCACCGCCAATTGGAACATTTATACCCAAGTCACGAGCTTGTTTGATGAGTACTGATACTTCTGTATAATATCCGGGTACATAAATAAATTCTGGATTTTTTCCGCGTATTTTAGTTAAAGTACCACGGAATTCTTTATCCCCGTTCATGAATCCCTCTTCTGTAACTATAGTTCCGCCTTTCGATTCAAACTGTTCCTTAAAGTATTTCGCCAACCCTTTAGCATAATCATCTGAGGTGCTGCCAAAAATAGCAGCATTCTTAACCCCTAGGGTATCTATAGCAAAATCTGCCATTCTCCGTCCTTGGTCAGAATCCCGGTAGCACATCCGGAAGATATAATCTCTAACCTTATTAGTCTTATCATCAACAGTTACATTATCGGCTGTTGCCGCTGGAGCAATCAGGGGAATTTGGTTTTCCATTAATATAGGAGTACTTCCTGCTACCGCCCCACTAGTCAGGGGTCCAACCTGAGCAACCATACCTTCATCTACCAGAGCTGCGCTTACATTCATAGCCTCGTCAGTTTTAGACTGGTTATCCCTTACCAGCGGTTCAAACTTTTTACCCAGTACTCCACCCGCCTCATTGATTTCATCAATTGCAATCAATGCTCCATTACGGGCATTATCTCCGTAGCTGGCTACTGCGCCGGAGAGCTCACAGTTAATTCCTACTTTAATAGTATCGGTGGTAGCATCATTATCCCCATCTGATGTGTTATTTGCTGAATTGCTTCCACCACAACCTGCTACTGCAACAAACATAAAAACAGCTAATACCAGTAAACTTAATTTCTTCCCAAACCCTTTTTTCACTAATAAATCCTCCTTCTTTGTGAATATTTATGTGTTAATACACTATAAAAAGTTATTACTGCAGTATTCACTCCCCTTTCGATTGGCAACACTGTGTAAATAATGATTTTATTATGGCACTTTTAGCAGTAAGTTTATATGGGTTCCTATAATTATTTTGCCAGTGAGCCTTTTTTAGAAAAAACAATTATCCACAACTTTTAATTTGCACTAAAGTGTGTACTATTTCCCGGATCTGTATGCATCTCCCATTTTCCGCAGCGATCTCCCCAACGGGCCAATAATTCTCCATTTTCATAGAATTGCACCACTTCACAGGCATTAGAACAGCCCTTGCATTCAAAGCTGCTGGTTTTAAATGAAACTTCCTGAATATCAAAACCCTTAAAGCTAGTGTTTCCTTTATTGAGGCGAGCATTATGAGCCAGTATTGCCACACCTATAGCACCCATTACTCCGTAATTTTTAGGCACAATAACATTTATCCCCAAATACTTGTTAAAAGCCTGTACTAATCCCTGGTTAGCAGCTACCCCCCCCTGGAACATCACCGGGGGTAGAATTTCTTTTCCTTTCCCCACATTATTCATATAATTTCGCACTAGGGCTTCACAAAGCCCAGCTATTATATCCTCAGTGTTATATCCAAGCTGTTGTTTGTGAATCATATCTGATTCAGCAAATACAGCACAACGCCCGGCAATTCTTACCGGATTTTTAGCCTTTAAAGCATAATTTCCAAATTCCTCAATAGGAATACAAAGTCGGTTGGCCTGTTGATCCAAGAAAGAACCTGTTCCTGCAGCACAAACTGTATTCATGGCAAAGTCTGTTACTATTCCATCGCGCATAATTATTATTTTAGAATCTTGCCCGCCTACCTCAATTATGGTTTTAACATCTTTTATAAAGGTGGATGAAGCTATAGCATGAGCAGTTATTTCATTTTTGACAACATCTGCTCCTATAATCAGACTAATCAAATAACGGGCACTGCCAGTTGTCCCGGCACCTGCTATTTTAACATTATCAGGTATATCCTGTTTTATACTGTATAATCCCTCTTGTACCGTCTGTATAGGCTTACCATTTGTTCGTAGGTATCGTCCCGCTATAAGCTTATTATTTTCATCTATTACAACTAAATTAGTACTAACTGACCCCACATCTACACCCAAATATCCTCTAATCATATTACTAACCTCGCGTTCTCCCTAGGAGTTGTATTTATTTGTCTTCGTTTCTCCAGTAAATCGACAAAGGCTTCCAGTCTGGTCTGAACTCCAGCCTTTCCTGTCTGCTCGTCAATAAATAAAGTTAAAACCGGAATTCCATAATCTTTACTTATTGCAGGGAGAATACTCTTGGCAACTATTTCTGGGATACAGGCAAATGGTGCCAACTGCACAACCCCATCAAAGCCATGTTTGGCATAAAGAATAGTTTCCCCAATACTATTAACCCCATGTCCTCCTATTGGTGCCTCTCCCAGGTATGGTTTAGCTACTGCAAAAACGTCTTCCTCCAAGTTAATAATAGTATTTTTCTGAGTATAAGAAGTAAGGTAAATTGATCGATCAGTATGTACTCCCATCTCCCCCAGCATAATCTGAATATAATGATTGGCGGATGGTTCCAGCACTACATATATCTCCCCGATTATCCCAATTTTAAGCGGGTTACGGCTACGATCCTGGGGTATCTGGTCAAGAATCATTAATCCTTCCTTTAGAGCCTTTTGGGTCTCATGTTCACTTTCAGCTTTATCTAATATATCCAGTGCCTGCCATAAAGCTCTGGTAGTATCACCTCGTTTTAATTCAAATGGTCGTATATCATGGGAGCGCTTTTCGACCTCATCAATAGCTTTTATCTTCTCCCAGGTTACTTGCAGGACTTGGATAAAAGACTTCATCGATATACCGCCGGTTTTTTTTATCCAATAAAGCTTTTTAAGAAAATCTGACAAATCGCAAAGTGGTGGTTCAAACGCTAATATTTTAACCCCTGTTTTTAACTCATCCAGCAGATACTGATGCATAACCCAGTATAAACCGGCTCGGCAAGGCCCTCTTCCTCCTGAGGTTATTATTACCTCAGCCCCTTTTTCGGCTACTTCCAAATAAGTGCCTAAAAGCATTTTAAATGGTATGCAGGCAAACTCAGGTGCATAACGTACTCCCAGGTCAAGAGTCCTATTGCTCGGTTCCGGGGGAATAATACATTCATGTCCAATATGTTCAACCAACCATTTGAATGCAATATATGAATAACCCATATGAGGAAAACTTACCTTCACTGCTTTACCCTCCCCAAACGTAACATATCCAGAAATGCTTCTACTCTTGTTCTGATGCCCGCTTCTCCAGTATGCTCATCTATTGTAATAGTCAGAAAAGGTGTATGGTTACGGCGCCTTGCCTCTATTTCTAATAACCTATTAACAATGGAGTCTGGGCCACAAGCAAATGCAGTAATATGTATAATACCATCTATATTTTTTTGTTGCATAAAATGCAGTGCACCATATACAGCTCGGTTAGAAAAATGCCAAAACATGCTTTTAGGAATAGTTTTGACCTGGTAGTTCATAACCTTGTCGCTTAACATATCCTGCGTGAATACCCGTACTCTTTCTTTCTCCAGTAAGTTCAATATTCCAGCATTAATATAAGCATCATATATAGTATAGGGATAGCCTACTACTGCAATATTTAAGTCACTATCCCTAGGCTCCGGTCTTTCTTTTTTATCATATATTATTTTAATACCTTCAACCGGTGTCAGGTTCTGATAAAGTAATCTCTTAAAATATTCATCTACCTGTGTTGCTTGCTTATACGCTTGTCTTATTTCATCTCCAATAACACCTATCCGTTCTCCTATCCGAGAACAAACTTTGAATAATTCATTCTTACCTTTTTTAAGGTCGATGCGCACATCTATGATCTTGGGTAAGTTATTCAGGGCAAGACGAATCATGTCAGGTAATCCTAAAAACTTGGGGCAGAAGGTTTCAGTTCCGAAGTCACCATATTTACGAACACTTACCAGACGTGGACAAAATATATAATCCACTTTATCAGCTAGATACGCAATATGACCGTGATAAATTTTAATTGGAATACATGCATCATTGACGGTTTCTCTTACCCCTTTATCCAGAATATCTCTAGTAGTAGGAGGAGATACAATTACCTCCTGTCCCAGCTCCTCAAAAAAAGTCCTCCAGAAGGGATAATAAACAAAATAAGCTAGTGTATGAGGAATTCCTATTTTAGACACCTTTACAAATCCCCCCAAGACTCTAGATTTTTATAGTTTTACTCGCATATCCCCAACCCTGCGTGTATAGCGAATCCTGTCAAAATATTCAATTAGTGGTAACGTATATTTACGCGATGTCCCAAAAATATCACGAGCCGTTGCTAAACTAAGCTGCTTTTCCTGCTTAAAATAAGCTGTAAGCCTTTTCCTCCCTTCTTCAATAGCCTTACTAGAGAAAAACATATCTTGATTTATTTTAATAATTATCCCCATATCTATCATATAAGACAAAATTTCAACAAATTCTTGTTCCATAAGACCACTAATAGCTAATAATTCATCACGTCCCGGCGGGGTAAACAGCTGCTCTTCTAAAACCATTTTTACCTTATCTATGATTATCTGCTCTTTTACACCTGGTTGAGCCACATGATAGGGAAGTAACAATTGATTATTATGACTAGCTAAGGTACCTGCATCTTCCAGAACTCTTAAGACCAGATTAAATTCTTTCGGGTTTAATTGCTTAAAGAAGCGACTACGCATATCTTCTCGAGGATAACCAGCACGCATAGGGTATTTTTGATGATATTTTTCCAAAGTTTTTACTATACGGTCGTTAATAATCTTGAGTCCATAAGTACTCATATATACTTGTTCCTTGATCATTACTGCCTTTTTATCCTCAACCAATTTTTGTAGCTCCTTTTGAGTACCCTCTTTAGTACCTCCAGTACGCTTACTTAATTCATCAAGACTTATTAATTCTTCAGCATGAGACTCAAGCTCATGCTGAATTACATCATACATACTTCCTGCTTCTTTAATAACTAGTTCATCCAAGACATCTTCCCTAAACCTTTTCTGTTTAGGTGCATTCCCATCTATTATAACTCCTCCCCCGATAGTTGTTACCGGTGAATAATACCTAATTACAAAACGATCTCCCTTATAAGCTACTACAGGCTTTTCCATAACAATCTGTACATATGCTTCTTCACCAGGGTGTATCTCATCCCGATCTAAGAGTACTACACGTCCTAGGGTTTCATCTGTACCCAGATGAAAACGTACCCTGTTCCAGTTCTGTAAAATTCGTTTACTTGAATTTAATAGATGTAAACGAGTATTAATCCTGTAACTAGGAGTTAGGTAACCAGGAGTAGCCAAAAGGTAACCTCTTTTTATATCTGACACTTCAATCCCCTGCAAATTAACTGCCACCCGTTGCCCGGCATAAGCAGTATTCACTTTTTCACCATGTACTTGTAAGTTCCTTATTTTAACCTCCTGTTGTACCGGCATAAGCTCTACCATTTCCCCTACCTGTAACTGTCCTGACCAAAGCGTACCGGTTGCAACCGTTCCAAATCCTGATATGGTGAAAACCCTATCTATTGGTAACCGTGCCTGTCCAAAGATAGGTCTCTCTTGTACCTCGCCGGCCAACTTTTCTAATAGGTTTAATAAATCGGCAATTCCCTCTTTGCTGACTGCCGACACTGAAACTATCGGCGCATCTTTTAAAATAGTAGATTTAACATATTCCCTGACTTCTTCTTCCACCATTATTAGCCATTCTTCTTCTACTAGATCTTTTTTTGTGATTACAACTATACCCTTTTTTACACCCAGTAGTTCAATTATATCCAGGTGCTCCCGGGTCTGAGGCATAATTCCTTCATCTGCTGCTATCGTTAGTAAAACAATATCAATGCCAAATGCCCCCGCAAGCATATGCCGGATAAAACGCTCATGACCAGGCATATCTACAATGGCCGCTTTTTGACCTGATGGCAAAGTAAAAGGGGCAAAACCCAATTCTATTGATATCCCCCTCTGTTTCTCCTCTTTAAGCCTGTCAGTATCTATTCCAGTCATAGCCTTAACCAAGGTTGTCTTGCCATGGTCAATATGCCCTGCTGTACCAATAATAAATCTCTTCATCTAATCGCTTCTTCCAAAACTTATGTTTTTTCTGTTTATGTTTAATCTCCAACCCTTTACATTTACGCTAATTCTATACTTATACGGGTAAGCTCTAGGCTCTTAAAGCTAGTGTTCGCTACGCTACTCAATTGAGTAGTATATACCTTTATCTAAAATAAAAAATAAATAAAATACTACCAATATTAATTAATCATGATTGGCAGTGTCTTTAGCTTATTTAGCTCTATAGTAACTTGTAATTTGTTCCAATATTATTTTAACTTTTATTTACTTATTTTGATACAATCAAGATAATTAACGATTTTTATCCTTCTTTTCTAACACCTCAGCAATTATGTTAACTAGCAATTCAATATCACCCTTTAGTAAGGTTCTTACACTAATTCTAAGTTTATCTTCTTGTTTACGTGTTAATATTGCAGGGTTTCCTATTCGTAATTCCCTGGCTACTGCCTCCAGTGTGTTATTCGAAAATTCTATATCTATTCCATAGCCGGGAATTTTATGGGTAGGATAAGCTCCGCCCCCGACCATATCCTCTAGTTCCACTAAACTTAACGAGGCTATCTCCGGTACATTCTCTAGCCTAATATATAGTTTTTTTAATAGATCTTCAGCCTTAAAGCGAAGCTGCTCGGGACTTGCTGTTAGCATTTGGATAACTGGTACATTTTCTTCAGGGTATCCTTCTAGATACTCCAGCAAAGTACCTTCCAAAGCTGCAATTGTTAGCTTATCCACTCGCAAAGCACGAGTAAGCTGGTTTTTCTTCATATCGTTAATATATTTTTTCCTACCCACAATAATTCCTGCTTGTGGACCGCCAAGTAATTTATCTCCACTAAAAGTTACTATATCAATTCCACTTGCCACACATTGCTGTATAGTCATTTCATCCTTAAGTCCCCAATTACCTATATCATATAATATTCCACTGCCTAGGTCTTGCATTACTGGTATCCCTCTTTGTCTTCCGAGCTCTACCAATTCGTTTAGCTGTACCTCTTTAGTAAATCCTATAATCTTATAATTAGAGGTATGAGCAGAAAATAGTAGTGCTGTATCCTCGGTAATTGCTGCTGCGAAATCCTCAACATAAGTCTTATTGGTAGTCCCTACCTCAACCAGCTTGGCACCACTTAATTTCATAACTTCAGGAATACGAAAAGCTCCTCCTATTTCAACTAACTGACCGCGAGATACAACAACTTCTCTATTCTGAGCCAAGGTATTCAGCCCCAAAAGAACGGCAGCGGCATTGTTATTTACTATTAAACCTGCTTCTGCACCTGTAAGTTGAATGAGTAATTCCTCCACATGGCTGTAACGAGACCCTCTCTCCCCCTGCTCGAGATTCATTTCCAGGTTATTATAACTAACTGCCATAGCTGACATGTAGTGTAGAGCCCGGTCGCCAAGTGGCGCCCGCCCCAGGTTGGTATGCAAGACAACACCTGTCCCATTAATAACCTTTTTTAGTGTCCCCTGCCCGGAGTGCTTTAGCATAATATGCAAACGTTTTATTATTTCTTCCTTTAATATGTCTCGCTCAATCTCTTTTTCCCGCGAACATAATTCCCTCCTGAGATCATTAATGATTGTTCTGATAAGACTTACGATGTAGTTTCGCTTGAAACGATAAATTAGCGCCTGCACATTTTCATGTAATAGTATTTCATCCACAGGTGGAATTTTTTTAAGGTCTGCCATGTTATGCCTCCTTGTGGCACTTTAAGTACTTTATTATATTATAATATAACTCTATAACCATATATTGAACAGTTCTACCTATTAACATGACCATGATTATTATACCTAGTATTCCAAATATGGGATATATCTTACTTACCAAGCTGGAAAAGCTAAACATCGAAAAAGGTAACGCCATAGTCATACATAGAATCAAGCAGGCACGATAGTTTAACCCTATAAGCCGGGTGAACCTTTGGGTAAATCCATAGGCATTAGCAATAGCTGTGGTTAGTATTCCCACCCATAATACCACGGTATAGACATATTTGGCAGATACCGAAACCTTTCCTGCTACATATAGCATCGGAACTTGGTAGTGTAATACTACTGGTAAAAAACGTGATAAAGCAATGTAGTTTAGTAATACAAAAAAACCCAGTATTAGCCCACCCCAAATAGCCCCGGTAATGCCCTCATTTTTTTTGCCTATAGGCTGGTATTCACTTAGTACAACCATCGCCAAAGAAAAATTATACGCAACATAGAGTAAGCTTGATAATAACCAAAACCTCGCATCTCCGGGATAAAAAAAATTTGTATACATTTCTTTGGGCTGCCCCTCAACAAAAAATGCCGCATAACCACTGATTAATAACAGCAATATAATTTTTACTGGTACAAGTAAATTATATGAAGTTATTAACCCTTTTTTTACCGGTAAACAAAAAGGTTACGGTCATGATATAGGCCAAGAATATCCCTAGGTTCTTTGGCAGATAAAGATGTTCACAAAATACTGCACCACTGGCCGACATCATTGTGCTAATCCCTAGAAAAAGAAATATAGCCAGCAGAAGATCAATATAACCGCCTAAACGTTTTCCCATCATATATGTGAGCATATCCTGATAGTTTGATACTTTCCAGCGATGAGCCTGATAAAGTAACATCCCCCCACAAAGAGCAAATAGTACAGTTGCTATAAGACAACCTCTTAAGCCCTGATCCCCATAGACGACAAAGAATTGAACAATTTCTTGTCCAGAAGCAAAGCCTGCACCAATTACTGCGCCTAGATACCCCATAACCAGCATAAGTCTTATCTTTATTGACTTCATTCTTTTTCCCATCACCTTTAACTTATTCTTTTTATAAATATTCCTATTGCCCGTTAAATACAGCATAAAAATATTCCCAGTGGTCAAAAATATGAATTAAGTAATGTTTAAAAATGGTGATTTGGAGGAAGGATTTTTGTATAGACCAGAAAAAAATCAGGTTGCATCTGACATGTTCTCTTGTCACTATGAAGACCCTTTATGCTTCAATAAAATCGAAAAGGCTGTATACCAAAACATGCAGAGTATGATTTTAGGCCGGGAGTTGATTTATCTTTGTATTGGCACTGACCGAGCTACAGGTGACTGCTTAGGTCCTCTAGTCGGTAGCAGATTTAAGACCCTTAATCCTTCGGCCAAAGTATATGGCACCCTGGAAACTCCGGTACATGCCACTAATCTTAGAGAAGTAATTAAGGAAATTTTTGCAATCCATGATAATCCTTTTATTATTGCTATCGATGCCTGCCTGGGAAATGCCGAGCGAATCGGTTACATTAATGTCCGCCGGGGCACCTTAAAACCTGGAACAGCGCTGAAAAAAGATTTACCTGAAGTAGGTGACTTTTATATATCTGGTGTGGTAAATGTGGGAGGTTTTTATGAACAAATGGTTTTGCAGAATACCCGTTTATTCATTGTTTATAAAATGGCGGATATAATTGCTAAAAGCCTTTTTTTAGCTAGCATAAAGTTCACGAATAACAAGCAAAACTTAATAGAAACTAACTATTTCACCAGCTATTAAAAGCAATGGTATTTTTAATTTATTCATTATTTGCCTAGCTTGTTTCCGTAATTATCCCAGTTTGGCCAATCATTTCTTTGATTGGATAACCTGTTTAAGCCTCATTGGCAAGAAATGATTGGTCAAATTGATAAACTTCTGCGCTTAACAGACGCATTCGCTGTAATCACAGAACTGCTTAAAACTTTTGACAGTAAACCCGCTAATTAACAATAAAATTATTTTATAGATATTTTGATGTAATGACGTTAAAAGCCGGAATAGATCGCTTGGTGCTACTATGGTATATGTTTATATACTTTACTTGGACTTGCTTAATTTTATCTGTACGGGACCTAAATATACTACAGTCGTTGGCGAGTTTTTTCGGTCTTGACCTAATAAATACGACCGCTTCTGATATCAAAATGATCTTTGTCACAATTTGGTTTGAATATACATCGCTAATATAAAATAAAGCTCTACACCCCACATAAATGCTGTACCGCCAGGGCTTTGAGCTATAATTTTCTGCAAAACTAACATTATAGCTTTCTTATATGAAATATAAACTAAAACTAATTGTTTCACGTGAAACATTAAATCCCAAAGTAATAAACTACAGTCTTTATTAAACGATAAAAAATAGCTTGAAACAAATGATTTTTTGGTTCATACTGCTATGGGGGTAATAATATGTTAGGGCTAATCCTTGGGTTGGTTAGAATTCAAGATGTGAACTTAACACACTGATCAAGAAAGATTGATTTCATTAACTACATTTTTATAATTTAGGTTATATTATAAAATTAATTAGATATCCAATGTTTCAATTATTCTTTGTAAATCATCTTCATTATAGAAAGTAATTTCTATTTTGCCGCCTTTTTTGGCCATTATAATATTTGTTTTAGTTCCAAAAAACTTCTCCATTCTCTCTTCCAAATCAACAATTTCAGGTGCTTTACTAAGCGGTTTTTTTTGACCGTTTTTCTTGAACCGGACTTTTTTTTCAGCCTCCCGCACGGAAAGTCCGGCGGATACAATCTCTTCTGCAATTGCTAACTGTTCGCTTTCTTCCTTATAAGCTAATATAGCTCGCGCATGTCCAGCAGTTATCTGGCGTTTGTCGAGCATCGTAATGATTTGTGACGGTAGGTTTAAGATACGTAAAGTATTAGCAATATGTGCTCGACTTTTACCAATCTTAAGCGCTAACTTCTCCTGGGTATATTGATAACTGTCAATCATTTGCTGATAAGCCTGCGCTTCTTCAACTACAGTCAAATCCTCTCGCTGCAAATTTTCTATCAAGGCTATTTCGGCTGCTTGTAAATCATTAAACTTTCTTATTACAACCGGTACAGTTTTTAAACCAGCCTTGATAGCAGCCCGCCAGCGTCGCTCACCAGCAATAATTTCGTAATATTCACCATGTTCACGAACTAGAACAGGTTGTAAAACACCATGTTCTTTAATTGATTCAGCTAATCCCTGAAGGCTCTCTTGGTCAAAGTTGCGGCGCGGTTGTCCTTCCCTAGGTATAATACTCTCAATTTTAACTTCATTAATTTCCTCAATATTGTCATTTTCCGCGTTCACCGAAAATAAAGCTTCTAAACCTCGGCCCAAACCCCTCTCTTTCTTGGCCACGCTCTAATACCTCCCTGGCTAATTCTTTATATACTTCAGCACCCTTTGAACGGGGATCATATACAACTACTGGTTTTCCATGACTAGGTGCTTCACTAAGTCGTACATTGCGAGGAATAATGGTTCTATACACTTGATTGCTAAAATGACGTTTTACCTCATCTACGACTTGTATTGAAAGATTAGTTCTACCATCGAACATAGTAAAAACTATACCTTCAATACTTAGCATTTGATTAAATCTTTTACGCACTCGCATGATTGTATCAATCAACAGACTTAAGCCTTCTAAAGCATAGTACTCGCATTGAAGCGGTATAATTACCGAATTACTGGCAGTTAATGCATTAATAGTTAAAAAACCTAAAGAAGGAGGACAGTCCAGAAATATATAATCATAAGAATCGACTACATCATTCAATGCCTGCCTAATGCGATTTTCCCTGTCTTCTGCACCTGCTAACTCCACTTCAGCTCCTGCCAACTGAATAGTAGAAGGTAAAATACTTAAATTTTTAACAACTGTTTTCTTTATAATTTTAGCAGGAGCAATTTTATCAATTATTAGATTATAAGTACAGTAACTCAGCTTTCTACGCTCTATCCCCAGTCCACTACTAGCATTTCCTTGCGGGTCACAATCTACTATCAGTACACTATAACCATCCATAGCTATTGAAGCAGCAAGGTTTACAGCAGTTGTTGTTTTTCCTACACCACCTTTTTGATTGGCCAGGGATATAATCTTACCCAAAAACCATTACCACCTCTCTTAATTCTATCTCCATGTAATTCATCTGGTTATCATAAATCCTGCCTTTAGATCTGCGATTTAATAAATCTGATGTTGGAAATATTAATCATTTACATCGTCTTTTTCTTTATTATATAACATTTGCTATGAGTTAGCATAAATAGAGAAACAACTCTTGCTTAATAATGATTGGAAAATAAAAAAGAACGGGTAAACCGCTCTTTTCCTTCGTCAAGGAGTTTCGGCAGCGCCTTAAGCATAATTCATTAGGGAGTTATTCTGCGTCTAATTTCTTACCTCTATAACGGTCGTTTTAAAGGAATACCTATCCTTCGCGGATATTTTTCTGGTGTATCCAGGTCTTTTGTTATTGCAATAATTGCCCTATCCCGTTCTTTCATCAAAGTATATAACCACACATGTTCAAGTGATCCGCCTATCAATCTTAAAGCATTTTGAGCCATATCGATTTCAAGTTTATAATTATTACCCTTCCAAAGTAGTAATTTTCCTCCAACCTTTAATAATGGTAATCCGTACTCTATTAGGACATTAGTTGAAGCCACAGCGCGACTGCTACAAAGAGAGTATTGACCTCGGTACTCCTTCTGTCTTCCCAGTTCTTCTACTCTTTCACAAGATATCTTAACATTGCTTAAGGCAAGTTCATTCCTAACCTTTTTTAGAAAATCACTTTTCTTTTTATTAGATTCCACTAGAGTAATTTTAGTCCGGGGGCAGGCGATAGCTAATATCATACCTGGAAACCCTGCACCACTCCCAATATCAATCATTTCTTCTTCTAATTGTATAAATTCTAATATTTTCAAACTATCTTCAATATGCTGGTCAAGCTCGTAACTAAAACTCTTACGGCTAATTAAGTTATGCTTTTGATTTTCCTCAGAGAGGATTTGCTTAAACTTATTTAGTTTATATTCCATTAAAAATTCTTATTCCTTTTTTTCTTTTCTAAAAATACTAATAGTACACTTATATCGGCTGGGTTTATACCAGATAATCTTAAAGCTTGCCCCATAGATTCAGGCCTTACTAATTTTAGCTTCTGCCTGGCTTCATTGGACAAACCAAATATTTCATCGTAGTTCAGGTCAGGGGGAATAAGTTTATTCTCCATCTTTTCGAAACGCTTAACTTGCTCCTCCTGTTTCTTTATATATCCTTCATATTTTGATTGTATTTCCAATTGCTCCATAATGTCTTCATCATGGTTAGCGATTAATCCCATTTTAACAAAATCTACTATTTTTATCTCAGGTCGCCGTAATATTTCCCACAGGGAAACACGGTCTTTGAGTGGAGCACTATTTTTTGATGCTAAAAAAACAGCCATCTCAGAATCCGCAGGGGTAAAACTATGTTTCTTAAGCATATCTTGCTCAATCCTTAAAAGCTCATTTTTCTCCGAAAAAACCCGCCAACGCTCATCACTTACCAAACCAATTCGATATCCACATTCAGTTAGCCTGAGGTCAGCGTTATCCTGTCTTAATAGCAATCGATATTCAGCTCTTGATGTTAAAATACGATAAGGTTCGTCAATATCACCTGTTACTAAATCATCAATTAAAACCCCAATATAAGCATCACTACGCTTTAATACCAAAGGCTCTTCCCCTTTAACCTGAAGTGCTGCATTTATTCCAGCTATAAGACCCTGGGCAGCTGCTTCTTCATAGCCTGAAGTACCATTAATTTGTCCGGCAGTAAATAAACCTTCTACCGCACGTGTTTCTAAAGTCGTCTTAAGCTGGTCTGGGGTTAAATAATCATATTCAATAGCATAGCCTGTCCTAATTATTGATACATTTTTTAATCCCGGAATACTTCTAAGTACTTTTAACTGAACATCTTCAGGTAAGCTAGTATTAAGACCCTGAATATACATTTCTTCAGTATTTCGACCTTCCGGTTCTATGAATAGTTGATGCGATTCTTTATTAGCAAAGCGTACTACCTTATCTTCGAATGAAGGACAATAACGCGGTCCCTTCCCTTTGATAACACCGGTAAACATAGGTGCGCGATCAAGATTATCCATGACTATTTGATGTGTTTTGGGCGTACTATGAGTTAACCAGCAGGAATATTGGGGTTTTTTTATTTTAGGACTCATATAGGAAAAACGTAAAGGTTTATCATCACCTAGTTGCTCTACCATTTTTGAGAAATCCAAGGAACGTCGGTAAATACGAGGTGGTGTCCCCGTTTTAAACCTACCTAATTCAAGTCCTAGTTTTTTTAGACTATTAGATAGCTCAATTGCCGGAAACTGATTACCAGGTCCCCCATCATACATGATTTCCCCAATTATTATTCGTCCCCGTAAATAAGTGCCTGAAGTAATAACTACCGCACGACATTTAAACCTGGCACCAGTTTTTGTTATTACAGCGCTTACCCTTTGACCACTAGTTTCAATTTCTTCTATTTCCGCCATTTTTATAATTAGATTAGGTTGGGATAGTAAAACTTTAAGCATTTGATCATGGTATTCATGTTTATCTGTCTGTGCCCTTAATGCCTGAACCGCTGGTCCTTTTCCCGTATTAATATTTCTCATTTGAATTGCGGTTTTATCAGCATTAATAGCCATTTCCCCGCCTAGTGCATCTATTTCCCTAATTAACTGGGCTTTAGCTGGACCTCCTAAAGATGGATTACATGGCATCAAAGCAATATTCTCCATACTAAGAGTTACCATCAATGTTTGACATCCCATCCGCGCAGCAGCAAGAGCTGCTTCACAACCGGCATGACCCCCTCCCACGACAATTACATCATAGCTGCCAGCATTGTAAATCATGCTTTCCTCCAGATATCAAATTCTACTTCCCAATACAAAAATCAACAAACATCCTATCAATAACCTGTTCTTTTATATTTTTGCCAGTTATCTCACCTAAAGCCTCAAGAGCCCCCCAGATATCAACCCCAAGACAATCCAATGGTACTTCATCCATTACTTGTAGGGCATCCTGGAGATGTTGACTTGCACGAATAAGGGCTCCCCGATGACGTAAATTTAACATAATCTCCAGGTTATCAGAATGAACATCGCCGCCAAGAACTTTTTGTTGAATCCATTGTTCTAACACTTCCAAACCTTTTTCTTCTTTTGCAGAAATATGTATAACCTTTTTTCCGGGAAAATAATTTTCCAATTCCTGATTATTAATATTCTTCTCCGTCAAATCATCTTTATTAGCCACAATTATAATATTTTGATTTGCAATATTTTTATAAATACCTATATCTTCATCATTAATACCACTTCCCAAATCAATTATAAATATTACTAAATCAGCTTCATGAATTACTTCCTGTGATTTCTTTACCCCAATTTTTTCTATCTCATCTTCAGTATTTCGTATCCCTGCAGTATCAATTAGCCTTATTGGTATTCCTTTTATACTAATGTTTTCTTCAATCGTATCCCTGGTAGTACCAGGAATATCAGTAACAATAGCCCGCTCCTTCCTTAACAAGGCATTAAGCAAACTGGATTTACCTACATTTGGTTTTCCCGAAATTGCAATTGTAATTCCATACCTATAAATTTCTGAACGTCGACCTGCTTTTATTAGCTTATCTATTTGCTTTTTGGTTTGTAATATTATCGTTTCAGCTTTATTATATTCTAGTTCACCTACCTCATCGGGAAAATCAAGGCTGGCTTCCACCATTGCATTTAGTTCAAGCAGTTTATCCTCAATATTATTAATATATTTACTATTGTATCCACTCAACTGCTTTATCGCTAGTTTCATGCCTTTTTCGCTTTTGGCCCGTATAATATCAATAACTGCCTCAGCTTGACTTGCATCCAACTTTCCATTTAAAAATGCACGTTTGGTAAACTCCCCCGGTTCAGCCAACCTTATACCTTGCAACATAACTATCTCAAGACAGTAACGCGCAGGTAAAAATCCGCCATGACAGTGAATTTCAATAGTATCTTCACCAGTATAACTATGCGGTGCTCGCATTAATGCAAGTAACACCTGATCAAGTTCTTCCCCATTCTTGTCAATAATCCATCCCAAAGTCAGTGAATAACCAGACTTTTTCTTAATATCAACCCCGTCACGCTGAGGCCGAAAAATATGGCTGACCTTTTCAATTACCGTACTGCCGCTCATTCTAATAATAGCTATCCCACCCTCACCCGGAGGGGTTGAAATAGCTGCTATATCATCGTATAACATCTAATATAATCTACTCCTGCTTTCTTATAATAAAAATATTATTATTTATATAATAATAGGTTTAAACTAAAATTTTTAAACATAATTAAATATAATTAGGTCTTTTTATTACCCCTATAATTAAATTCATAATTCTTTAACTAATATTTAGATATTTTCTTCTAAATTTTATCAAAATCAAACTACACGCTGTTTGTTTTTAACATAAAAAAAGCGTATCAGAGAAACTATATCTGACACGCTTTTAAATCAGGTTTTATTTTTTAAGCGAAATAACAACTTTACGGTTAGGTTCATCTCCAAGGGAATAAGTCGTTATTTGGGGATCTTCTTGTAAAACCGTATGAACTATCCTCCGCTCCTGGGAATTCATCGGGCGCATAATTACATTTTTCCTAGTTTTTTTAACTTTATCTGATAACCTTAATGCTAATGCTTCTAAAGTTTCTTCCCGTTTTTTACGGTAATCTTCCACATCTAGTATAATTCTTATTTTTTCCTCTCTACCTCTATTTACTATTAAACCTAGTATAAACTGAACTGCATTAAGGGTTTCCCCCTTACGCCCTATAAGTAAACCCATATCCTTTCCAGTAATATTAATTCTTACTTTACCGTCTGCCAAATCTACCTGGTTAATTAAGTAATCAAGTTTCATTTTATTCAGAATATCTTCCAGTAATCTACGAACATCTAATTCAGGCCTTTTTCTTCGTGATACCTTTATTACAGCTGGTTTTTTAACTAAACCCAATAAACCTTTTGCAGGCTCTTCGAGTACTTCAATAATAACATCATCAATTTCACAATTTAACTCATCTAATGCAGCCTTAATAGCTTCATCAATGCTTTTTCCTTTTTTTTCTATTGCTTGGACTTCCATTCTTATTTCCTCCTTTGTCCCTCCTTGCTACCTTTTCCTCAGCGGAAGCCTTATACTTTTCGTTTTCCACTTTTTTCCCTTCTACCTCAGTATTAAGAATTATTCCTGTTCCTGTTGCAAGTTTTGCCTGCCTATGGGAGTAGTTGACATATAGTTGTTGCAATATGCCTAATATATTAAAAACTACCCAGTATAAAGGGAGACCGGCTGGCATTGTGGCTGCTATCCAAGCCATAAAAAGTGGCATAATGTACAGCATTGTCTTCTGAGTTGTATCTGTAATATCAACCATTGTAACTCTTTGTTGTAAATAGGTAGTTAGTGCTGCTAGCACAGCCAAAAGAAAAAATGGATCTTTATCTCCTATGTTTGGTATCCATAAAAAACTGGCATGCTCAGCAACTTTAAAATTAAAATTTAGTAGTGATTGATAAAAGGCAATAAATATGGGCATTTGTATAAGTAATGGTAAACAACCTCCAAAAGGATTTACTCCATTCTCTTTATACATTTCCATTACTTTAACTTGCATGGTTTGAGGATCATCTTTGTATTTCTCCTGAATATACTTTAATTTAGGTTGTATCTCCTGCATACCACGCATAGATTTAAGCTGTTTTTGGGTAAGCGGAAACAATACAACCTTAATAGCAATAGTCATAAAAATTATAGCCAAACCGTAATTAGGAATCCCCAAGCTTGCGGTTAACCCATACATAAATTGAATTACATCAGCAAACCACTGTACAAATGACTGCCACAATATTATTCCTGCATATCTTAAATGATAGCAGGATTCACCTCCTTAGCGTTTTATACGCAAAGTTAAAAAACTATAACTTTTTATGATATCTCCCTTTACTCAAAACCAATGTATTTTTATATTATTTTTATTAGTCTATATGTTTAAGGTATCGGATCATATCCTCCGGGATTAAAAGGGTGACATTTTAATATTCTTTTTACCGCCAACCATCCTCCTTTAAATATTCCATACTTTTGCAAGGCTTGAATTGAATAACTCGAACAGGAAGGGTAAAAACGACAGGAAGCAGGCTTAAAAAAGGTCGCTTTTTGATATAACCTTATAATTAAAATCATTATCTCTTTTAACATAATCTAGCCTTCTTCATAACCGTGTAAAAGTCTTTAATTAATTCTTTATATTCGCATTTATTTATTTGTTGACGAGCTATTATTATAATATTGTATCCCTGTTTAAGTTCTTGCTCACTACCTCTAACAATAGCACTTATACGCCTACGTGCACGGTTTCTTTTTACAGCATTGCCTACCCTTTTGCTAGCAACAATACCAAAACGGTTATTTAATATTTTGCTTTTTAAAATATACACAACTAGATACTTTCCTGGAATCTTAAGGCCGTAATTGTAAGTATGATGATATTCTTTACTCTTATTTATACGATACAATTTAGGCAACATCTAATTAAATGCCTCTTTCCAAGATAAAATAAAAGGTCGCAAATACGACCTATGCAGATATAGTTTT
>JBMNOV010000025.1:0-25594 GCA_050943255.1 Syntrophomonadaceae bacterium | reverse complement strand
TGATCAGTTTTTTGAGTATTTTGATGGTTTAGCTGAGGCCGTATGTGAAGCGGCTTTAATCCTTAAGAATTTTGTTGAAAAGCAAAGTGAGCCGGAAGTTAATCTTAATAAAATTAACGGGGTAGAGGAGAAAGGTGACCAAATTTTATCTACTGTGATGAACCGGATAAATAACTCTTTTGTTACGCCTTTTGACCGAGAAGATATACTGTTGCTAGCTCGGGAAATTAATAATGTGCTTGATCATATTCAAGGCACAATGGAAAAGATAGTAATATTTAAAGTAGGTAAAACCCAAGATAAATATGTCTTAAAACTAGTTGAGGTATTAGAAGAGGCCTCACGCGATATTAAAATAGCGGTAGCCTATCTTCCTGAAGTAAGGAATAAAGGAAGTGAAATAATCCGAACATGTGAAAGAATTCGTTCATATGAACATGAGGGTGACTACCTTTATCGATCAGGTATAGCTATTTTATTTGAGAATACTCAAAACGTTATTGATATCATTAAGTGGAAAGAAATATACGAACATCTGGAAACTACTCTGGACTACTGTGAAAATGTAAGTAATGTATTAAAGGGAGTAGCTATCAAATATGTATAGTATAGTGCTCGTTGTTATAGTCGTTGTATTTTTAGCACTAATTTTTGATTTTGTTAATGGTTTCCATGACACTGCTAATGCTATTGCTACTTCGGTTTCAACCAAAGCCCTTTCCCCCTATACTGCAATTATAATTGCTGCTACATTAAATTTTTTAGGAGCTATGAGTGGGACTGCTGTCGCTGAGACTATAGGTAAAAGTATGGTATCTCCTGACATGGTAACCCCGTTAGTACTTATAAGCTGTTTAATAAGCGCTATCTTTTGGAACTTATTTACATGGCGTTTTGGTATACCCAGTAGTTCATCCCATGCCCTTATCGGAGGTTTAATTGGTGGTATAATTGCGGGTTTTGGTTTTACTTTTGTTAATTGGCAGGGATTTTTAGTTATACTATCTGGACTTTTACTAGCTCCTCTTTTAGGTATTGCCGGAGGTAGTTTTTTTATGACCGGTTTATTCTGGTTATTTAAAGGCGCATCACCAGCACGGGTAAATAATAATTTTCGCAGGCTCCAAGTTGTTTCTGCTTGTATGGCATCTTTTGCCCATGGTTCTAACGATGCTCAAAAGACCATGGGAATTGTTACCATGGTTTTGGTAAGCAGTAGCCTAATAACTACCTTTCAGGTTCCCCTCTGGGTCAAAGTCGCATGTGCTGGAGCTATGGCTGCTGGTACAGCAGTAGGTGGATGGCGTATTATCCGCACTGTTGGCGGGAGGATTTTTCGAATTGAGCCCATAAATGGATTTGCTGCAGATTTTACTTCATCATTGGTTATCTTTTCAGCAAGTCATTTGGGGGCTCCAGTTAGTACCACTCATGTAGTATCATCAGCAATTATGGGAGTAGGGGCAGCCCAAAGGGTTAAGGCGGTTAGATGGAATATAGCGCGCCAGATAATAATCGCCTGGATTGTTACTATTCCTTCTGCTGCTATGGTAGCAGTAGTAATCTACAAGTTTTTACTCCTATTCATTTAAAAAAGCTTTCCTCTATTATCCGTTCATTCTTTCCCTTTTTTCTTAAACCCTATATTTTCGTACCTTTTATAACTTTTTTCTGATGTCTGAAGGATCTTGGTGTATATTGCACATAATAAGAAGAAGGGATCTTGCCTAGTTTAGAATAAATAATTAAGAGGAAATTTATCACTTTGGTGTAACCGGAGGATATTCTAGCCTAAGGTTATATAAAAATTATTATATAATAATAAAAATTTTTTTTAAATATAAAACATATAGTCGCGCTTTTTTTCTCAAGATGGTAAGATTAAAAAAAGAGAAGTTTTTTGCGAAGGAGTAAGGAGTTTGAAAGTATTTAAAATTCCCGAAGCTGCTGTGATGAGGCTCGCAATTTACTCACGCTACCTTTATAAACTTTCAAGTAAAGGAATAGATACTATTTCTTCTCAAGAAATAGCACGGGGAGTGAGGGTTAGTTCTGCTCAAGTACGCAAGGATTTAGCTTATTTTGGTGAATTTGGCACCCGTGGAGTAGGCTATAAAGTCCAGGAACTATATGGGCACCTGATTAAAATATTAGGACTTAATCATAAATGGAATATAATAATTATTGGAGCAGGGAAACTAGGGTCGGCTCTGGCACTTTATCATGGTTTTGCTGAACGGGGTATTATTATTAGTTCTATTATAGATGTTGATGAAAATAAAATTGGTACTGAAATTGGCGGGATTAAGGTTGAAGCACCTGAAGTAATGGAAGCTCGGGTACGTGAGTTAAACATAAACATTGGCGTAATTACTGTACCAGCTGCAGTTGCCCAGGATGTTACAGATAAACTGGTAGCAGCAGGTGTACAAGCTATACTGAATTTTTCACCTCAAGTTTTGAAAGTACCGGCAGATATTATTCTACGCAATGTAGATCTATCTGTAAATTTGGCAGTTCTGACTTTCAATATGACTTTTAATAAATAATACAACCCATTAAATAGATTTATAGAAAGGGGGAGAGAAATTCGCCTTTAGAATTTTCTCCTCCTTTATATGTATAAATGTAATTATATGACAGGGCTGCATGGATTAAGAAACCTTGTTTTTAAGTAATACTAATGCTAAACTTTAAAAAACATAGGTCCAGGGAGGGTAATACATGGCTAATAAGGCATATTCCTATTCAGGATGGCAGGTTATGTTGCTGCTGTTGATAGTGGGAGGAGTTATCAGCGGCTGGATAGGGGATGCATTAATTGATATATGGCCTATATTAGGAACGGTAGGAAAGGTACAGAGCGTTGGGATACCTTCTTTCACTATTGACCTTAATATTTTTTCTTTTACCTTCGGTTTTATGTTACATATTAGTTTATTTACAATAATAGGGTTTGTGTTAGCCTTTCTTGTTTATAGAAGACTATAAAGGTGAGGTATTGTTATTGAATATTATCTTGGCGTCCGCTTCGCCGCGGCGAAAAAAACTGCTTGAAGACCTCGGTTTGTCTTTCATAACTAGGTCTACAGAAATTGATGAAACATTTCTTCCAGGAGAGTTTCCCCGCGATGCAGTAAGAAGGCTGGCCAGTCATAAGGCTAAAGCTGCAATTTCTCAGGCACAAGGCGATTATCTGGTTATTGCAGCAGATACAGTTGTTGTCTTTAAGGACCAAGCTTTGGGGAAGCCTACTGATCAGGAAGACGCCTGGCGCAAATTAAATATGCTCAGTGGTAATTGCCATGAGGTAATTACTGCAGTTAGTATCATGACTTCTGCAGGGAATTGTGAGGTCGAGGATGAGATTACTCGGGTTTATTTCCGGCATTTAAGTGAAGAAGAGATCAGATCCTATGTGGTTAGTGGTGAACCTATGGATAAAGCTGGTGCTTACGGTATACAAGGTAAAGGTGCATTTTTGATAGAGAAAATAGAAGGATGCTATTTTAATGTAGTAGGATTACCTTTGGCCAAGCTCTATCAAATGTTACAAAGGTATGGAATAAATCTTATGGGAGCGTAAGATAATGTGTAAATATAGCGTAAATATAAAGGACATGCCTGAAAGTATGCGACCCCGTGAAAAGCTAATGGCTAAAGGAGAAAAATATCTTGATGATGCCGAGCTTTTGGCAATTATTCTGGGTATGGGCATAAGAAACCTTAATGCCTTGGATCTAGCTACCCAACTCCTCGTTAAACATGGCAGTCTAAGGCAGTTAAAAGAGGCTAGTCTGGAGGAGTTAACCAGTGAGAAAGGAATTGGCCCAGCCAAAGCAGTAAGTATTAAAGCTGCAATAGAAATCGGACGAAGAATAGCCGGGAATGTTATAACTCGTATAAAGATACAATCACCTGAGGATGTAGTTACAGCGGTTACGGGTATGAATATGGAAGAGATGAGATATTATGATCGGGAGCATTTTCGGGTTATGTATCTTGATCGTAAGGGTGGATTACTAGTGATGGAGGACATATCCGTTGGAGGATTGAACAGTTCCATAGTCCATCCTCGAGAAGTGTTTAAGACAGCAGTAAAAAAGAGCGCTGCTTCGATGATACTAATACATAATCATCCTACTGGTGATCCCACTCCCAGTAAGGAGGATATTGAAATAACCCGGAGGTTGATGGAAGCTGGCCAACTAATGGGGATAGAGGTTCTTGACCATGTAATAATAGGAGAAAAAAAATACTGTAGTTTAAAAGCCAGGGGATTAATGTAATTAAGGAGGCAACAAGGTGTTTGGAAAAGACTTGGGAATAGATTTAGGTACTGCCAATACTCTGGTATATGTTAAGGGTAAAGGAGTAGCTATTACAGAGCCATCAGTAGTAGCAATTCAAAGCCATACTGGTAAAATTCTGGCAGTAGGTGATGAAGCTAAACGTATGATAGGACGTACACCAGGTAGTATAGTAGCTATTAGACCAATAAAAGACGGGGTAATAGCTGACTTTGATATTACCCAGGCTATGCTTAGTTATTTTATAAACAAGGTTTTGGGATCAAGAACTCCTTTTATGCGACCGCGGGTGGTTGTAAGTATTCCTACCGGTTGTACCACTGTCGAAGAAAGAGCTGTAAGAGAAGCAACCCTTCAGGGGGGAGCCAAAGAAGCCTATTTAATTGAAGAACCTATGGCTGCAGCTATAGGTGCTGGTTTACCTGTACATGAGCCTACCGGTAATCTTATTGTCGATATAGGTGGTGGTACTACGGAGGTAGCTGTCATATCACTGGGAGGAATCGTAACTGCCAGGTCAGTAAGAGTTGCTGGTGATAATATGGATGCTGCTATAATGCAGCACCTGAAGAAAAACTACAACTTACTAGTTGGTGAACGAACCGCAGAGGATATAAAAATATCAATTGGTTCAGCCTTATGGGAAGGTGAAGAGGAATTCCACGAAGTTAGAGGCCGTGACTTGGTTAGTGGGCTGCCTAAAACGATTAAGGTATCTTCCATGGAAATTCAAGCTGCATTAAAAGAGACTGTAGATCAAATAATCGAAGGAATAAAAGTGTGTCTGGAAAAGACTCCTCCAGAGCTAGCTTCAGATATAATGGACAGGGGAATAGTGATGGCAGGTGGTGGAGCTCTTCTGAAGGGATTAGATAAGCTTATCAGTGAAGAAACTAGTATGCCTGTTTATGCCTGTGAAGACCCATTATTAGCAGTTGCCCGGGGTACGGGTAAGGTTTTGGAAAATATTGAGGTCTTAAAAAGGGTATTGGTACAGCCCCAAAAATCCATGTAAGACCAGGTGAGGTAATTGTTTAAATTATTAAATAATAAATACTTTTGGCTATCACTTCTAGTAATTATTTTAACTTTAATGCTAATGAATCTAACCAATACTCATCGCAGTATAACAGTATTAGAAAAGGTGATTCGTGGCGCTTATGCACCACTACAAGCCAAAGTAAGTGCTATTGGGGATAAAGGGGATGAGCTGATTGCTTACTTTACCAGCAAATCAAAATTACAGCGACGAGTTACTGAATTAGAAGCGGAATATAACAAACTCCTTTTCGAAAACCAGGCATTAATAGAATATAAGAAAGAATGTATCCGTTTACGCCAGATGTTAGATTTTCAGGATAACTACCGTGAGAACTTTGAGTTGCTGCCTGCTCACCTGATTGCACGCCGGCCTAATAACTGGTACCAATGTATTACTATAGATCGAGGTTTAACCGATGGGGTCAAGATTGGTATGGCGGTTATCAGTCCCGCAGGTTTGGTTGGGCGGGTGGCTAGCGTCAATGAGAACTCAGCCCAGGTTAGCTTGATTACCGACCGGGAGATGGCAATAGGAGCAACTATTCAGGATACTCGGGAAACTAACGGTATTATAGAGGGTCTGGGTAATAGTAATGAGATGAGAATGATAAACATCCCTTATTATTCCAAGATAAACAAAAATGATTATATTATAAGTTCGGGGCTATCAGACGTTTATCCTCCAGGTATTAATATAGGTATTGTTACCAGTGTTTCTCGCGAACCCAACGGGCTATTATTGGTAGCAATGATAAAACCTGCGGTTGATTTTGACAAACTGGAGGAAGTCTTTATTGTAACTGGTTACCGGCCTGAAACAGGTGTTGTGGAAGAGGAGTAGCTCTATTGCGCATTCTGGTTCTAATTCTATTACCGTGGATTGCTATTTTTTTACAATCTAATGTTTTTAGCTATTATAATATAAAAGGTACGATTCCAGACCTAGTTCTGGTTTTTGTGACTTTTTATACCCTTTTTAATGGCATTGTACAGGGCACAGTCTATGCTTTTGCTTGTGGTCTTCTGGAAGACCTTTATATGGGGAGATTTATAGGAATGAATGCCCTGGCTAAAGGATTAACTGCTTATATAATAAGTCGGGTTGAGGGCAATTTATTTAAAGAAAACCTGTTTGTAGGGATATTGTCAGTGTTGCTGGCTACCTTTCTAAACTCATTTTTGCTTTTCCTGCTTAGCTTACTGATGTTTGAAGTATTCCATATAGATTTAGGAATGATTTATAGTATTATTTATCAAGCAATTTATAATATTATTGTGGCAATCCCGCTTTATGTTTGGTATTATAACTCGGCCAAAAGCGGTGTTTTAAGTACTTCGAGGAGAGTAAAATGAAACCCAAGACAATTAAAACCCGGTTAAAGGTTTATTCTTATATAGTTGTGGCTTTACTAACTATTCTGGGTATTAAGTTAGCAGTTGTACAATTCTTTCATCAGCAGGTTTACCAAACTCAGGCTAAGGAGAACCGTATCCGGCTAGTTGAAGTTAAGGCGCCACGGGGAGAAATATATGATCGCAATAGCAAAGTTTTAGCAGCGAATGAACTTGTTTATACTTTGAGTTTAAGTTATTTAGGATTATCTGGACAGGAAGAAGTGATAGATAATCTGGTTGAACTTATGATGGAATACTATCCCGAAATTGATAGACAATTTATTGAGGAAAAGATTAAATCGCAGGAATATAGACTATTTGAACCAGTAATTATTGTCCGTGATATACCCTGGGAATTGGTTGTGAAACTTGAAGAGAATCGCCAGGTATTACCTGGAGTTACTATTACGGTGGAACCATTACGATCTTATCCAGAAGCAACTTTGGCCGGGCACGTTTTAGGCTATATTCATTCCATAAGTGCTCAAGAAATTGCTGGCAGCGATACTCAATATAGCATTAACAGCCTTATTGGCAAAGCTGGTATTGAAAAACAGTATGAAAAGGAATTACGTGGTGTAAATGGTGCAAGGCAGGTAGAGGTTGATTCCAAGGGGAGACCAATAAGAGAACTGCTAACGTTGGAACCTACACCTGGCAATAATCTTTATCTTACCTTGGACATGGAACTGCAGCAAGTAATGGAAAAAAGCATGGATGAGGTTCTTAAACAACTGCAGGTAAATTATCCTAAAGCCCAAGTCGGTTCGGCTGTAGTGTTAAATGTTAAAACTGGAGAGATTCTGGCTATGTGCAGCCGGCCTGCCTTAAATCCTGATGACTGGAAAGGCAAACTGAGTAGTGACAGAGCCGCTTACTATTATCCTATAGGAGAGTCTTATGACCCGTTAAATCCTGGTGCAGAGGCTAACCGGGCTATACAGGAAAGTTACCCTCCTGGGTCTACATTTAAACCTATTACAGGGATGGCAGCTTTGGAGCAAGAAGCGATGGATCCCTTAAGTGAATACGTGAATTGTATGGGGGGATACTGGATTCCTCCTAACATAAAATGCACTGGGGTGCATGGTAATGTAAACTATTATTCCGGCATGGCCCATTCCTGTAATACTTACTTCCAGGAGATGGGACGGCGCACAGGTAAAGATAGAATTATTGATATAGCCCAGGAATTTGGTCTCGGGAGTAAAACTGGGATTGATCTGCCCGACGAAAGTAAGGGTTTATTACCTACACCTGAATGGAAAAAGGAAGTTAATGCCAGTATTCTTAACCGGAGATATGAGAGTTTAATTAAAGACCTGAATGAACGCTATGAAGAAATGAGAAAAGGTATCCGGGATGAGGAAGAATTAAAAGAGCTGGAAGTAAAGAAACAAGAGGAAAAAAACCAAATTGATGCTGAGCACGATATTAGATATCGTTTTGATACCACCTGGCAACAATACGATACTTTTAATATGTCTATAGGTCAGGGGGCTAATGATTATACCGTATTGCAATTAGCTAACTATGTAGCTACCATAGCTAATGGCGGTTATCGGATGAAACCATATGTTATGCAGCAGGTAGTATCACATAATGGGAAAACCTTGGCAAAGTCTAAACCCGAGATTGTAAAAGAGGTTAATGTTAAGCCTTCAACAATTGCCGAGACTAAAAGAGCAATGTTAGCAGTAACCCAGCCGGGTGGTACTGGCTATTTTCTTTTTTCTCATTTCCCGGAAAATATTCGGGTGGGAGCCAAAACTGGCACGGCTGAGACAGGCCGGCAAGGGGATAATCCCAGAAGGGATTTCCATGGTGTATTTGTTGCTTTTGCCCCCTTTGATGATCCGGAGATTGCTTTTGCTGGGGTGATTGAGTATGGGTATAGTGGCGGTGGATCAGCCGGGTATATTGCCCGCGATGTATTTGAGCAGTATTTTGGGGTCAAAGATCATTTGGTTGAGGAGAAAGCATTGCAGGAAGGTCATGTGGAAGATAATACCGAAATCGACCCCACTATGCGACCGAGGTAGATGAGGTAGATACGCAGATAACATACCTAAGGCACCATACCTAAAGGTAATACTAATGCTCCCTAACGGGAGCCATTGAGGTTCTGATGTTCGCTATGCTCACTATTAAGGTTGCAGGCTCTTAGAGCACGCGATTAACGAGATTTACTTAATTATTTTTATTTTTTATTAGTAGGTTTAAAGTAACCTGCTTTTTTATGTACTAATAAAATGTGATAGGTGAAAGAAATTAATATGGTTATGGTAGTATTTTATGTATATAAGATTAATTTAATAACAATTAAACCTCTAATAGTATAGAAATGAAAAGAAGATTAATGACTTAAACTGAATTCTTAAGCTAAAAACTTACTTGAAGCCAAGTATTACTATTAATTTAAAGAAGATGGTGTAAATCTGTGGAGATCCGCACCCCTATGGGGTGTTATCTTTGTCCATTTATTACTAAGGGGGTAAAGGGTTTGAAGAGGCTTCTTTGGGGAACTGGCCTTTTAGTTATAGTACTATTAGGTCTATTATTTTTTAATTATTATTATTATTTTCCTCCGCATTTGCCGCAAAGTGAATTAATAATAGAGGCCCAAAAGCAGTTAGACCAGGAGTTGCCGGCTTGTCTTCCCAACTACCGTGACCCTTATATGCAAGTTAGTTTGCAAAAATCGGAAGTCTTAGATGTGCGGGAATTAGAGGGGAAAACTTATCTGGTCTTTAAAGCTGATATTGAATCAACTTCCGCTGAGGAAGTCTATAAAGGGCCTTACCAGGCTGGAGCCTATATCCTGGGGATAAGGCAGGTGGAAGGAGGAATTGGCAGGATTTCCTTAAAAAAGGGGATGGAATTTACCACCGATTTAATGGGCGGGGCTAACCCGGCGGAATGCGGGCAAATGCCGGATGGGGTCTTTTTTGCTTATTGTAAGGATCCTCAGGTAGAATATGTAATTCTGGAGCTTGATGATGGTCAAAGTATAAAAGCTACAGCAAATAACCGGGTAATTTTAACCCGTTTGGCCAAGGGAAAGAGTGTTGTAACCCCCCGTTTTTACAATAAAGAAGGAGTAGAGATTGATTACTCCTCCGGGATGAAGATTGCCTTTGTCTCGCAAAATGAGGAGTATTACCGTCAGTATAGTAATTACCCTTTAAATTGGTGGAATATGAGCGCTACAGAAGTTAACCTTTTAACCCCGGATTTGGTAGATGCTATTTGGATTTTCCCTGATCAGCAGGCTGATGTACTGCAGGAAGAGCAGGTTTCTAAGCTTTCCCAACTTATTAAGGAAGGTATCCCCGTCATTTTTGTGGGAATGAAAGACCTTAAGGATATAGAAGTATTTAAATTAGAGCCTGGTTCTATAGTAAATGCGGAAGTACCTGCCAGCGAAGTAGAAGCAGTTTACCTGGCTAAAAATTTAAAAGGAATAATAAAAGGTGGGATAATTAACCTGGATGATGAAGAATATTCGCCAGTTTTAATGAAAACTTTAAGCCTGCGTTATCATTGGGATGTTACAGGAAATAATTGGGGTAAAGTTGCTGATGCCCCCCAACCTACAGCTGCGCCTACCAGTGTTGTCCAAAGTAGAGGGGGATTTTAAATGAAGGTTCTTGGCATTAGGCAAAAGAGTATTTATTATCTAATAGTTTTAGTATTGTGTCTGATGGTGGGCTTGATAATGAGTAAACCTGCAGAGGCTGCTGGTGCTAATATTCCTATTCTTAAAGTCCAGGCTGGTTTTAATGGCTATGTTCGTACGGGTGAGCCCGTATCTTTTAATGTAGAAATAGAGAATCCCGGCCCTGAAATAAGGGGCACTCTTAAGGTAAATAGTAATTTTAATAGAGCTCAAGTAGTTTTTAAGCGTGATGTGATTTTATCGGAAGGGGCCAGGAAGAAATTTACCCTTTATGCATCAGATAATCAAGGGCAAAATTATAATCTAGTTCTCTCATCCAGGGATAAGGAAATAGCTTCCACGCGGGTAAATGTAAAGCGCTTGCCTGCCCAAGAATTAATGGTGGGAGTATTGGCAGCTAACCCCTCTGCTTTTAATAATATTGGTAATCTCAAGCTGCCTGGTAATTCTCAGCAAGCTACAGTAATACACCTAAATGCGGAAAACATACCTACAGATGCGGTGATGCTGGAAAGTTTAGATATGCTTATACTAAGTGATTTTTCCAGTAGTAATCTTAGTTCTGAACAGCTTTCTTGTATTAAGGGGTGGGTAGAATCCGGAGGACTCTTAGTGGAATGTGGCGGGGCGGGCTGGAAGAAAACCATAATGAATTTACCGGAAGGCTTAAACCCGGTTAAAATTTCCGGAAGTATTCAGGTAAACAATGTAGCTGAATTGGAGCAATGGACTGGACAGAGTCTGCCGGGCGGAACTAGTATTATTTTAAGCCAGGCGGAAGAGGCGGCAGGTACTACACTTATAGAACAGGGTAAACTTCCGATCCTGGTAGAGACCAAACTAGGTCACGGCCACGTTTATTATCTGGCTTTTGATCCAGGTGCCCATCCTTTCACAGGCTGGCTTGGGATTGAGAGCATGTGGCTCAATATTATAACTCGTAGTGACCCGCATCAGATGATAAGCTCGGCTAATACCCGTATGATGAAAATGGACAGGAGCTACAATATGAACTGGGTTTTACGCAGTATACCAGTTTCAGACTTGCCTTCCCGGGGCTGGCTGGCAACTATATTGTTAATATATATTTTAGTACTAGGTCCAGGCCTTTACTTCTTATTAAAAAAACTTGATCGTCGGGAACTTGGGTGGATAGTCATACCGATAACTTCAGTTTTGCTTTTTGGTGCTACCTATTTTATAGGTTTTAAAGGTGAAGGCAGGGATGTATTCACTAGGATTATATCGATAGTGGAATTAGAACCAGGTTTTAATTATGCCAGGGTAAACTCGTACATAGGTGCTTTTGCTCCGACCTACCGGGAATATTCCATAAACCTTTCCGGAAACCGGCTGGTCAATATATTAAGTAATGATTACTATCCTGATATCAGTTCCCCACTTAATGATAATAACCTTCCGGTGATGGCTACCGTTACTCAGGGGCAGGATACCAAGGTAGAATTTAGTGAAATGACCCGGTGGTCGACTCGTTCTATCCATACTCGAAGTAGTATTTTCCAACCGGGGCAAATAGAAGCAGACCTCTATACCCAGGGCAATAGAATTGTAGGTACAGTAACCAATGATACTAATCAAATTTTAAGTGATTGTACATTATTCAGCCGTTATGGTTACCAAAAACTTAATAAACTTGAACCGGGGGAGAGTGTTGCCATAGACCTTGGTCTTCTTATGACATGGCAAAACAGACCCATGTATACTCGTTTATTTAATTCCTATCCCATTCATTATCCATCCGGTTATAACCCGACTACGATTATGAACCAGAGCAAAGGGAGGATATTAGAGATGTACTTGGATGGGGAACAAGGTCAGGATAACAGTAAGATTATGTTAATGGCCTGGTCGGAGGAAGAGGTTCCCGGGGTAATTGATTCTAATGGAGGAGGCCGGGTTTATCCCTCAACCGCCTGGCTTTCCCTACTGCCGGTAAACCTTATACACGATAATAAAGTATCAATTCCACCTGGCATTATAAATGGACGGATAATTGAAGTTAATGCTAATCATTGTGAGCAAAACCTGCAAGGAGTACAATTTGGAGGCGGACCAGTTACCTTCCAACTGGATTTACCTTTGGCTCTAAAAAACCTGCAAATAACAAAGCTTGATTTATTAGCTCCAACCGATAATTTCCTAGTGGCTCGGGGAATAAATATGGAGCTCTATAATTGGTCAACCGGAATATGGGAAACTATAAAATACCAAATGATGGGCAATCCTATTGCTGACTGGGAGAACTATATATCGGAGCAGGGCAGCTTGCGGGTTAGAATAAGTCCTGCGGCTGCCGATGGATACATTAGCTTACAGGGGGTTACCCTTACCATGGAGGCTCATTACCCGGGTGCTGATCGAGCTGATGCAGCTAGTGGAGGGAGGTAGGTAAGATGCTGGTTATAGAGAATTTGGTAAAAAGATATGGAAAATTAATTGCGGTTAATGATTTATCTTTTAAGGTAGAAAAAGGCTCCATATTTGGTCTGGTTGGCCCTAATGGTGCTGGTAAGACTACAACTATGAAGATACTGGCAGCTTTACTTACCCCGACTTCGGGCCGAGCCTGGATTGGTGGGGAAGAAGTTAGTTCCAACCCGGCCCGGATAAGACAGCTGGTAGGTTATATGCCCGATTTCTTTGGAGTATACGATGATCTTAAAGTAGAAGAATACCTGGACTTTTATGGTGCCAGTTACGGAATGCCGGTAAGGGAGAGGCGTACCATAGTAGGTGATTTATTAGAACTAGTGGATTTAAGTCATAAGCGTTACGCTTATGTTGATTCCTTATCTCGGGGAATGAAGCAGCGTCTCTGCCTGGCTCGTTGCTTGGTTCATGATCCAGCTCTGTTGATATTGGATGAACCGGCCTCGGGTCTGGATCCCCGGGCACGGGTGGAGATGCGGGAGTTGCTAAAGGAATTACAAGACATGGGTAAAACCATTATTATCAGCTCCCATATACTTCCGGAACTAGCTGAACTTTGTACCCATATAGGGATTATGGAAGCCGGGAATTTAGTGATAAGCGGAACTAATGAGGAAGTAGTTCATCATACTCGTATGAGCCGCACACTTAAAATACGGGTAATAGATAAAACAGCTGAAGCTGAAGGTATATTGAAGGATGAGCTGGGAATGGCGGAGATAGTATTTCTAAATAATAGTATTGAACTCCCCTTTAAAGGTAATGATGAGGATCTAAATAGAATTCTTACCCGGATGATTACGAGCGGGGTGCGGGTAACTTCCTTTTGTGAAGGCAGCAGTAATCTGGAAGATATCTTTATGCAGGTAACGAAGGGAGTGGTACAGTAATGAAGCGCATAGTCATGAATCCGGTACTAGATAAAGAGTTGCGTTCTCGCATGAGAACCTGGAAGTCGCCTCTTTTAATTAGTCTTTATATGGGCGCTTTAGCTCTGATAACCCTGGGCTATTACTGGACCCAGCAACACAGAGCTTATTACTCTGGTTTCGGCCCGGAAGTAGGGCCGCAGATTTATGTTACTCTCACCATTTTTCAGCTAATGCTGGTTGCTTTTATTACTCCTGCTTTTACGGCTGGGGTTATTAGCGGAGAAAGAGAAAAACAGACCTTGGATTTACTTATATGCACCCGCTTATCTGCCGCCTCTATCATATTAAACAAATTATTATCCTCGATAGCCTATATATTATTATTAATAGTTGCTTCATTACCCTTTTTTGCGGTGGTATTTTTTTTCGGAGGAATTTTATTAAGTGAAATATTCCAGGTCTTTACGGTATATCTTATGACAGCATTGACCTTCGGTGCGATAGGTGTATTTTGCTCTACCATTTTTCGCAAAACCCAGGTATCAGTAGTAGTTACTTATGTTATTGTATTCTTTTTCCTAGCGGGTAACGCTGCTATAGCTGCTTTTCTATCGCAGGTTTATCCCAATTTTGACGGGTTACCTTTTATTACATATCTTAACCCGGTTGTTGCGTTGTACTCGACCTTTCCCAGTTCTTTTGGCCAGGGTATGTCTATATTTTTTGGAATTAGCAGCAGCCGCATGGGAGTGGGTACAACTGCCTTAGGCTTAGAGCCCTGGCAGTATAACTTTATTGGCGATGCCATAATAATCCTTCTGTTTTTAGTGCTGGCCATCATAATCCTGGATCCAGTAGCACGCTTCTCCCGTATTAAGCGGTTAAGAATAAAAAAGGCGCAGAATGCCGCGGAAAGTGCAATTAACGGAAGGTGGTAAAAATGAGTTTACCTAAACGAAAAAATATGCGATTACAGGGGTATGACTATTCGCGAGCTGGGTTTTATTTTGTAACAATATGTACCCATCTCAGGCAGCATTTATTATCACGTATTGTAGGGAGCGGTTTCCATGCCGCCCCGCAACTCGAATTAACACCGATAGGAAAAGTAAATTGAACAAAATTATTCAGTGGGATTCATAGTTTTCAGTGCCTTTCAGTGTCTATAAAAACTGTGCTAATCTGTGTGTCCGAAGGACCGGTGTAATCTGTGTTTATTGCAGGTGATAAAAGATGAAGGGGTTAATAATAAAATTAATGCCTGACCGGAGGCCTGTAAATGATAATGAACTGCAGCAGGCCTTAAGACCTGTCGTAAAGCATATAAGAAGGCAGCATTATTTATATGCATTAATACGTGCTGTGCTTTTGGCGATGGCGGTATCATTGTTTATGACCATTTATTCTTTTATCAGACCTTGGGTTGATGTTTCCTTGTATTGTTGGGTTAGTGCTGGAGTAGTTCTTTCCTTGGCTCTGCTTATAGCTGCCATCTTGCGCCCTGGTTTATGGGAGGTAGCCGCCATGCTTGACCGCAAAGGGTTAAAAGAACGGGTAATTACGGCCCTGGAGCTTTCGGCCTTTTCTTCCTCAAGTAATATGCAGCGGTGGCAGAAGGAAGATGCCCTACGTCATTTAAGAACCTTCGATATGGCCTCTAATTGCTCTTTATCTTTTCCTCAAATAGAAGTAAAGGTAATGGCTGTTTTAACTGTGTTATTGCTGGTATTGAATGTAATACCCAATCCACAGCAAGAGGAAGTAGACCGGCTAATAGCCGTTCGCGAAGTTATTAAGCAGCAGGAAAAACAGGTAGAAAAGGTTAGAAATGAATTAAGTAATAAAAATGAAAAGAACCCTTCGGAAAAACGCGAAGAGGGAATTGATTTATTGGAGGATTTACAGCAAAAATTGCAGTCTTCTCAAAAACAAGAACAAGCCATGAGGTCTCTGGCGAGTACGGAAGAAGAACTTAAAAAACTTACTTTTAATGAGGCTGATAGTTTAGAGCGCGACCTTAATAGGCTTTCTCAAGCTCTTAAGCAGGAAGAAACCAGCCGAAGGGCCGGGGAAAAGCTGGCTTTAGGTGACAGCCGGGAAATAGAAAAGAGCTTTGCCGACCTGGCTGATAAAATGGATAAGTTTACCGGGGCTGAGCGGCAGAAAATGGTCTCTAGTCTAAACGATGCTGCAGCAGATATTACTGATGCCAGGCTTAAGGGGCAATTAAGCTCGACAGCTGCGGCTCTAAATAGCGGTACCGCGCGTACTTCTGGGGCAGAGTTAGCTGCTCTGGGAGGTATGCTAGGGCAGCTGAGTGCACAGGCTAGGGCCAATCGGGATCTGCAGCAGGCGCAAATGGCTTTGCAATCAGCACGAACAGCAATTGCCTCAGCTGCCAGCAGTGGCAATAGCGGCAGTGTGGCCTCTGCCACTGCTAACTGCGGGCATCCGGCTTGTAATGCTTCTGGTGGTAATGGCACCTGACAGGTAGGTGGTACATCCTCTGGAGGAGGAAGCGCAACAGGAAACAGTGGGCAGGGAGCGGGCCAGGGGCAGGGTGCAGGTGCCGGAGCTGGTGCCGGTACGGGCAGCGGTAATCAGGATAATCCAACTACTAGGGCTAATCCTTCCTCCGGTTCGGCGGGAAGCAGTGAGCCGGCCAGCATTAATAGCGGAGAATATGAGAAAATATATGATCCTTCCTATCTGGGGAGAGCAGGGGATAGTTCTTATGTAAAAGGCCAGGAAGGCAGTGGCCCCCAGCAGACCGTCGCCGTAGAAAATCCCGATATTATAACAGACAGCATGTTACCCTACCAACAGGTCTTAGGGAAATACAGCCAGGCAGCCCAGGAATCTCTTAATCGCAGCATTATCCCCTCAGTAACCAAAGACCTGGTACGCGACTATTTTACGTCGCTGGAGGGGAATTAGGAGAGAAAATGGACACAGGTAACGCTAGTTCTTCGGACACACAGATTAACACGGTTGCAAGCGGGTGGGCATGGAAACCCGCTCCTACAATTAGTCTAACATAGCCAAAATTTAAAATATGAAAAACCTGTGTTAATCTGTGTCTATTCATTCCCCTTGTCGATAGTGGAATTTACATTTTTAGGAGGATGTACATATGCAAGTTGATGATTTTGCCCGGGTGGTTGAGGAGATAGAAGCTGAAATTGGGCGGGTTATGGTAGGGCAGAAGGACATAATCCGAGAGACCTTAATTTGCCTCTTAGCTGGAGGTAACATCCTCCTGGAAGGGGTTCCAGGGTTAGGTAAAACTATGCTGGTTCGTACTATCAGCCAGGTCTTATCCTTACAATTCAGCCGCATACAATTTACTCCTGATTTAATGCCCGCTGACATAGCCGGGACTAATATAATAAGCGAGGCTGAAGAGGGCGGAAGGCATTTCAGCTTTCAACCCGGACCGGTATTTGCCAATATAGTTCTAGCCGATGAAATTAACCGAGCAACCCCCAAGACTCAGAGTGCTTTGTTGGAGGCTATGCAGGAGAAAACCGTTACTGTGGGACGTAAAACCAGGGCTTTGCCGCAGCCCTTTTTTGTGCTGGCAACCCAGAATCCTTTGGAAATGGAGGGGACCTACCCTTTACCGGAAGCCCAGATGGATCGCTTTCTATTTAAATTAATAGTGAAGTATCCGGAGGAAAACGAATTAAGCAGCATAATTAACCGTACCACCGGCGGTGAAACTGTTGACTTAAGGCAGATTGCCAGTAAAGAAACTATTACAGAAATGATTTCTTTGGCTCGTGAGGTACCAGTAGCGGAGCCGGTATTGCAGATGGCAACCCAGGTAATCCTGGCAACTCATCCTGAGAGTGAGTATGCCCCTGATAGTATTTGTCAATATGTGCGCTATGGAGCTTCTCCTCGCGGGGGACAGGCCTTGATAGCTGCCGGTAAGGTGCGTGCATTAATGGAGGGCAGGTATAATGTGGCTTTTGAGGATATTGAAGTTCTAGCTTATCCAGCCCTGCGCCACCGCTTCTTTCTCAATTTCGAAGGCGAAGCCGAAGGGTTGAGTACCGATCAGCTGATTACAGATATTTTAAAAAATATAATTAGAAAATAGATACAGATAACGTACCTAAGGCACCACTGATGTTCGCCTTGCTCACAATTAAGGTTGCTGGTCCTTTGGATACACAGAGTAACACAGCTTTTTATATAATTAAAAAATGCCGCGTGTTCATAATATTTCGCGGTTTCCGCGTCGAATTATTCATCTTAATGCATAATTAATCATTCACTCATTTTCATACAATTAGGAGTTTTCGCGGTAGATTACTGAATTATACTTAAAAACAAAATCAGTGTTAATCATAAATAATCAGTGTATTTAGTGTCTGATCAATGAATAGCAGGTACATATATGAACAATATTTTTGATCAACAGTTTTTGGCTAGTCTGGAGAGGTTGGCCTTGCAGGGGAGAAAAATTATAGCGGGAAGATATAGCGGAGAGCGGCGTTCGCCGAATAAGGGAAGTTCGGTGGAATTTGCTGATTTTCGCAGCTATGCCAGTGGTGATGATTTCCGCCATATTGACTGGAATGCCTATGCCCGTAGTGAACGCTTGTTTCTGAAGCTATTTATGGAGGAACAAGATCTTTTGGTTAACATCTTCCTGGATTTAAGCCAATCCATGGATTGGGGTGAGCCTTCTAAGGCTATAGTTGCCCGAAGAATAGCCGCAGCTTTAGCTTATCTGGCTCTTAACAGTTTTGACCGAGTAGCGATAGCTTCTTGTGCGGATCATTTAGGTGTATTTTTACCTCCGGTCAGGGGAAGAGGCTCTCTTCAAAGGGTATGGGATTTTGTAGCTGGTTTAGCTGGGGGCGGTACAACCGATTTAAACCAGTCTTTAAAGGAATTTGGACGCTTTGCCAAAGGAGCAGGTATGGCGGTGGTGGTTTCGGATTTTA
Source organism: Syntrophomonadaceae bacterium (assembly GCA_050943255.1). Lineage (GTDB taxonomy): Bacteria > Bacillota > Syntrophomonadia > Syntrophomonadales > Syntrophomonadaceae > UBA4844. The sequence continues at coordinate 6,888 of JBMNOV010000025.1, read as the reverse complement.
TGAGTCCCAATGGGTATGCGGAAGGGCTAAAGTACCTGCAGTATTTAAAACAAGATGTAATAGTCCTGCAAATACTGGCACCAGAAGAATTAAACCCGGGACTAAATGGGGATTTTCGGCTGGTTGATTGTGAGACGGGAGAGGCACGGGAAGTAACTTTAACTCCGCTGGTATTAAAAGCTTATCAGCAAAAGATGCAACAATTTACTGCCGAGATACGCGACTTTTGCCATAAACACAACATGGAATTTGGGCAAATTAGTTCAGCCCAGCCCCTGGAGGAAATTATCTTGCGCAGCCTACCTGCTGTAGGGATATTGGGGAAAAGATGAACTTGAGGAGAAGATATTTTGCAGTTTTTTAATCTGGCTGGGTTAGGGTTTGCCCTGATAATACCAATTATAATACTACTCTATCTCCTGAAACCGCGGCGGGAGGAGATGGTGATATCCAGCACCTTTCTTTGGGAGCAGGTACTAAAGGATATTGAAGCTAGTAATCCCTGGCAGCGCCTGAAGAAGAATCTGCTGCTATTTTTGCAGCTACTGGCGGCAGCTCTGCTGGTGGTAGCGATCGCTCGTCCTTATCTGCCTGTAGTTGAAAACAGTGCCCGCCATTTGGTGGTAGTGCTAGATTGTTCAGCCAGTATGGCCGCAACTGATGTTTCCCCCTCACGCTTTGCTGAAGCCCGGCGCCAGGCAGGTAAAATAGCTGCTGAGCTGGGCCCGGATGATCGTATGACCCTTATTACTATGGCGGAAAAGCCGGAAGTATTGGTATCAGCCAGCCATGATGGTGCGGCGCTGCAACAGGTTTTAGAAGGAATAGACCTTTCCTCGGGGAGTGCCAATTTAGAGCAAACCTTATCTATTGTTACTGCCATGTTGAAAAACGATAAAAATATTTCTTTGCTCATCTTAACTGATGGTGGAGTATTGCCGTTTGCAGAGGAAATAAAACTATCCTGTCCCATTAAAGTAGAGTTAATCGGCAACAGCGAGGATAATGTAGGCATTACTACTTTGGCTACACGTCAGCAAAATAAGCAAATTATTACCCTGGCCCGGGTACAAAACTTCAGTTCAAAGGATATAGCAAGTGAAATAGAGTTAAGGGCTGGTGATGTGCTCTTAGATGTAAAGAAGATAGAGCTAAAACCTGGTGAGATACAAGATATAATTTGGGAAGAGCTGCCGGTTGCTGTAGATATCATTGAAGCCCGCCTCTTAAGAAAAGATGCATATCCGCAGGATAATCAGGCTTGGGCAGTTGCGCAGATTCCAGAACCTAACCGCGCTTTACTGGTGACCGAAAGTAATATCTTTCTGGAAAAAGCCTTAGCCCTTTGCAGTGCTCTGGAACTATATAAAACTAAACCTTCTCATTACCTGTCTTCTAATGAAGATTACAGCTTTTATATCTTCGATGGCTGGTTACCGCCCGAGCTTCCCCATACGCCTATTATGGTACTTAACCCTCCCCCCGGTAATGCTACTATTAAAGTTAACGGTTCCCTAAAAGACATATCTTCCATTAATATTCAGCAGGAGGAGAGCCTTTTACGCTATGTGGATGTAAATGGCTGGCAAATAGCTGCTGCCCGTAGTTTATCAATTACGGGTAATTTTAAAAGCCTGCTTGATTATGAAAACCAATCTTTGCTAGGGGTTGGAGAAGATTCAGGCCAGCGGATGGCGGTGTTTGGATTTGATTTACATGAAAGTAACATTCCCTTACAGGCCGGTTTTCCTATATTAATCAATAATCTGGTGAATTGGCTGCTTCCTGAAAGGCAGGATTATTCTACTGTTATAAATGGCAATGAATATAGATTTACTCCTTTACCGGAAACTACAGAGCTTATCTTAGAACATCCGGATGGCAGTCAGGAAAGATTCCTGCCGCCATTCCCCTCAACTTACACTATCAAAAAGCCGGGACCTTACCGGTTTACCCAGGTGTTTAATAATAGACATCTAACCGTACCAGTAGTTAAGAATTATAGTAATTTAATAGAGTCTGCCATTAGCCCGCAAAGTATTGCCGGGATTGAGGCTCAAAAACAGCAGGAGAGGAATTGGACTAACCGTGAATTATGGCCTTATCTAGTAATCATTATTTTAGGAGTACTCCTTCTGGAATGGGAGGTGTATCGCCGTGGCTATTAGTTTCCAGCATCCCCTCTTGTTGCTTTTTTTACCGCTTTTGCTTTATCCCGTTTACCTGTGGTATAAGAAGAGCCAACATCTTCCGCGCTTAAGGCGTAATTTGATTATAAGCTTAAGGGTAAGCCTATTACTTAGTTTGCTTTTAGCCCTGGCAGGTCTTATATTCCGATTTCCTCTGGTTAATCAAAGTGTAGTTTTTGTAGTTGATGGTTCGGCAAGTTTTGAAAAGGCCCGGGAGCAGGCGGAAGAGTTTATTAACCAGGCATTACTAAGCAAGAAACCAGATGATAAAGCAGCAGTAGTTTTGTTTGGCCAGGAAGCCCGGGTTGATCAGCCGCTGGCAACCGACTTAGAATTTAATCACCTGGAAAGCGTAGTGGATAGGAATTATTCCAATCCCGGGGAAGGCCTAAAACTGGGTGATGCACTTATGCCCGGGGATTCACTTAGACGGGTGGTATTAATTTCCGACGGTTTAGAAAATAGTGGTGATCTAGTAAAAGAAACTGAATTTCTGGCCCGTAAAGGGGTTAGAGTAGATGTGTTGCCTTTTTATCGAGAGGATGAACCTGAGGCTTGGGTTAAGTCTATGGGTTTGCCCGAACGCCTTTACCCGGGGGAGAGGTTTAATGTAACCGTAAATATTAATAGTAATGTTACTACACCTATGCTTTTGCGTATATTCCAGGATGGGATAGTTATTGGAGAATTGAATAGTCAGGTTAATCCCGGCGCCAATTCCTTTAGCTGTTCGGCCATAATTGAGGAAAGCGGCTTTCATACTTTTGAAGCTTTGGCCGAATTTAACCAGGATAGCATAGCAGATAATAATGTTGCGCATGCTTTTACCATGGTTGCAGGTTCCCCCACCATTCTAGTGGTAGAAGGATTACCGGGGGAAGCTTCTTCTATTGCTGCGGCTCTTAATTCTTTGCATATTAATAATCGGGTGATTTCACCTTACCAGTTCCCTGGCAGTATTGATGAACTGCAACGTTACGCGGCGGTAGTATTATGTAATGCCCCTGCCCAATCATTCACCACTTCCCACATGGAGGCTATAAACCTGGCCGTACAGAATATGGGGATGGGACTTATAATGGTGGGCGGCGACCAGAGTTTTGGGCCGGGAGGTTATTTTAAAACACCAGTAGAAAAGGCTTTGCCGGTTAATATGGATCTGCGAGGGCAAAAAGAAATTCCTAGTCTGGGATTAGTGCTGGTAATAGACAAGTCAGGTAGTATGTCTGGGGAGGCCGGGGGCTATGCCAAGATTGATTTAGCCCGGGAGGCAGCCATACAGGCTACCGAGGTTTTAGGTCCAACGGATCAAATAGGAGTCTTAGCTTTTGATAGTATTGCTAAATGGGTGGTTAAGATGCGCAAGGTGGACGATTTGGCTGCGATTCAGGATGATATCGCTACCCTGCGGGCTGACGGTGGGACCAGTATTTATCCAGCCCTGGCTCTAGCTTATGAAGCTTTAAAGGACGTAGATACCAAATATAAACATATTATTCTGCTTACTGATGGTCAATCGGCTACTAGCGGAGATTATTATTATCTTACGCGCAGGATGGAGAAAGCAGGGATCACCCTGTCTACAGTAGCAGTTGGTGATGGAGCTGATACCGGACTTTTGGAGATTCTGGCTGCATGGGGACAAGGCCGCTACTATTTTACTAATCAGGCTGATAATATTCCCCGTATATTTACTAAGGAAACTATTACCGCTTTGCGCAGTTACCTTGTGGAAGCACCGTTCACTCCGGTTAAAGCGGCCGGTAGTGAGTTATTACAGGGGATAAACGCTGTACCCCAATTACATGGTTATGTAGCCAGCAGCATTAAGGATTCAGCGCAAATGGTACTAGCCAGCCATCGTGGTGATCCTGTTTTGGCAGGCTGGCAGTATGGGCTGGGACGTTCCGTAGCTTTTACCAGTGATGCCGGTAACCGCTGGGCAGCGAATTGGGTCGGGTGGGAAGCTTATAACCGTTTCTGGGGTAATATAATTTCCTGGGTTCTCCCCCGCACCCAAGATGGCAGCCTGCAGATGGAAGCCTATATTGAAGGTGGTAAAGGTTATGTCAAAGTAGAATCTGATTATTTAACAGCTGCAGCAGTGATAAATCAGGCACGCATAATAACCCCTGACCTTAAAAGCCAGCAGCTTGATTTACAGCCCGTTGCCCCGGGAATTTATGCCGGTAATTTTAAGGTTCAGGAGCCCGGAGTTTATCTAATCAATGTGGTGCAGAAAAAAGGAGACGATGTTATAGGCAGTGTTAGCGGGGGTGCGGCTTTATCTTATTCTCCCGAATATAATAACACCAATCAGGATGAGTCTTTTTTAAAACAGGTGGCAGCTACCGGTGGGGGAAGTATTATTTTAGAGCCTGGGGAGGCTTTTGCGGACAATTTACCTCCTTTAAAAGGAAGCGTGGAGCTTTGGCCTTGGCTTCTGATTTTAGCTGTCTGTCTCTTACCTCTGGATATTGCTGCTCGTCGTCTTAATCTTCAACGGGCTGGTATAAATAAAGTGCGAACCCACTTTAAGGGAAAGAGTGACGATGATAGCAAAACCCAATCACCTACTTTAAGCCGCTTACAGCAACGCAAACAAGCGGTAAAGCAACAAAGAAAAACACTTAAAGCGGATGATGGTCGTGGTGAAAATTCGTCATTGCTTGCTTCATCCAACCAAAATATTAAACCTGAGACCATTTCTCCTAGCAGTACTAAAGTAAATGAAACAGAAGGATCTCATCTTGATACCGCCCGCTTATTGAAGAACAAACGTAAACGGTAATAATGTCTTCAGGGAAGCAGGGGGACGTTCTTTTTGCTTCCTTCTAAAAGGAAGCAAAAAGAACGTCCCCCTGCTTCCCCCCATGCTTCCGTGTCTATTCCCGTCGAAAGCCAATGACGAAATGTAAAATAATTTTGTGGTAGCAATACGACTGAAAATGAGGAGATTAGCCAAAAGCTCTCCTCATTTGTTTTTATTCTCTGCAGGAAAAAATTAACATCAATCGAAAAGCAAAATATACGCTTTATTAGCGTTCAAGATTGGGGGGTATGCATTGTCGGCAGCTCTTAAAAATGCAAGTGAACAAATCCGGGTAGACCTGAGGGGGTTTAATACTTTTACAGAAATTAAACGCCAACTAAAAAGAAAACTGCAAAGAATAGACGGTTATGAGCTTGGAACCCTGGTCTCTCTGGAAATTGGTTACAAGAATCTTAGCAGTAAGCAGGTCAGGGAAATCGAAGATATTTTGTTAGATCATGGATTACACTTGAAGGAACTAAGGTCTGACAAGCCTCTAGCAGAGCAGGAAAACGAAGACTATCCCTTTGCGGATATTCCCCAGTACAGTGATACCACCCTTATTTGCAGGCATCTTAGGTCTGGGCAGAAGATTTTCTGCGAAGGCAATATAGTTATCCTGGGTGACATTAATCCGGGTGCTGAGGTTATCGCTGGGGGCAATATTATGGTAATGGGGAGCTTGAAGGGTATGGCACACGCGGGGGCATTTGGTGATGAAACTGCAGTAATAAGCGCATACCGTTTGTGTCCAACTCAGATTAGGATTGCTAACCATATTACCCGTCCACCCGACGGCGAGGCAATTGTAGTATCAATGCCTGAGACGGCTCGCATTCGGGCTGGTAAAGTAGTGATTGAGAAGTTAAAAATATGATAGGAGGACTGGAGATGAAAAGTAGAGTTATAGTCATTACTTCCGGAAAAGGTGGAGTGGGTAAGACTACAACCACAGCCAACTTGGGTACGGCACTGGCTATGATGGATAAGAAGGTAGTTATGATTGATACCGATATTGGGCTTAGGAATCTAGATGTGGTAATGGGACTGGAAAATAGGATTGTCTTCGATATAGTTGATGTTGTTAACGGAAATTGTAAGCTAAAACAAGGCCTGATTAAGGATAAGAGATTTGACGGTCTTTACTTGCTGCCTGCGGCTCAAACTAAAGACAAAACAGCGGTAAGCCCTCATCAGATGAAGAATCTGACAAATGAACTGCGTAAGGAATTTGATTTCATTCTGGTAGACTGCCCGGCTGGTATAGAACAGGGGTTTAAGAATGCCGTTGCTGGGGCTGATGATGCGGTTGTAGTAGCAACCCCGGAGATTTCATCCGTACGGGATGCTGATCGTATTATTGGCCTGCTGGAAGCAAGCGGAATTAATAATGCCAAGCTTATCATAAACCGAATACGCAGTAAAATGGTAAGACGAGGCGATATGATGGATATAGATGACATATTGGATATTCTTTCTATTGAATTACTAGGGGTTGTTCCTGAGGATGAATCTATTGTAGTATCCACTAATCGTGGGGAGCCAGCTGTATTGGAAACTACCTCGCGTGCAGGTGGAGCTTATCGCCGTATTGCCCGGCGAATTATGGGAGAAAAAGTTCCCATACAAACTATTGGGGAGGAAAATGTAAACTTTGTCGATCGGTTCAGACGGATGTTAAAACTGGCTCGATAATAGGAGGGAGGTATGATTTTGCTAGATATTATAACTAGATTTTTTATGAAGGACAACGTATCTAGTAAGGTGCGAATGTCAACCAAAAAGTGAACCACTGTGCTGATTAAAAACTGAGCCACTAATGCTAGTTTAAAAGTGAGCCACTTTGCTCACTATCTGGCTTTGATACAACTTCATAGTTGAGTTATC
>JBMNOV010000001.1:0-91100 GCA_050943255.1 Syntrophomonadaceae bacterium | reverse complement strand
CTTCCTCAATAACACTGATTTGTTCTTCGATAAATTCAATTTGCTCAACTAATAAACGAAGTTCAAGAGTAAAAGCATCTAAAGCTATGTTGATGCCGAAAGTGCCTTTAGCCAAAGCTTGTATCTGCTTGGCCCGTTCAACTCCTAATTTGCCGCGAGAATGTTTATTTAAAAAAGCGGTTAGCTCAGATAGATCGGCTTCAGCCAGGTCTTCTGGTGCAGTGAATGATTTTAGTAATTCCCGAGATGTGTTGATAAAGACATTAGAAAAACATTGCGGGTATTCAGGAAAGATCCGGTCAAGGATAGCTAAAACTCTGTTTTTCAATCCACCTACTTGCCGAACAGACTCGAAACGAAGTCGGGATAGGCTCTGCAGCTTAAGGACAGTTTCAGAAGCAAGTTCAGTTTTAGAAACATGACCAAAACGAACAATATCTGCAAGAAGTTGAGCATCCTTACGATCTGTCTTGGTTTTACGGACATAGAAATTATGTAAAGCATCGGATTGGATAAGGGTTTATCACATGGATTTTATAACCCAACTCTGTAAGGTGGTAGTAAAGACTTAGCCAGTAGTGGCCAGTAGCTTCCAAGCAAAACTCAATATTACTCACTTCGATTTCTAATCGTTTCAAGTTAAGGATGAGTTTATCAAGGCCATTTTCAGTATTATCCACAAAGATTTGTAGGATCACATTGCCATCTTTATCTACAATGCAAACCTCATGACGATACTTGGCTACATCAATACCACCATAGAACATGTTGAACCCTACTTTCTAAAGATTTGGCAGGGTTTCCCGCAGCTCCCTATGAGTATCAACCTTGCTCGTAACTCGAGGCATGCAGCAAGCCGCATCCCCAACGTGCTCATTCGAAAAATCTCATAGGGGAGGGGCAGCATTCTTATTTCCGGGACAGTCAAGCTTCCCAAGGAGGAACATCGAAGCTCCCTGCCACTACGAGAAAATTTAGACAAAAGGTATCAGAGTTCCTATGTGGTTGTTAAACAGATTAAAAGTTTGATTTTTCAGTACGTCGGAAAACTAACTATATTGTACAAGGAGGATAATAGAACCATTATGTTGAATATAAAAATAATTATAGATAAGTAAGGGGCAGCGTTTATATGGATTGGAGATTTATATTATCCCTCTTGTTTGCAGTTGTTGTGGCCGTTTTTGCTTTGCAAAATGCTGGGCCTATAGAAGTTAAATTTTTTACCTTGAAGATAGCAGTATCACAAGCCTTAATTATACTAATTTCAGCAATGTTTGGTGCAGTTACTATGATGCTATTTAGTATAGTCAGATGGCTTAAGCTTAGATCAAAATTCATAAACTCAACCAAAAAAATAACAGCACTTGAGGAAGAAAACACACAGTTGAAACAAAAGCTTGAAGCAGCGAATAATTATCCAAATAAGATTGTTGAGCAGGACTCTGGTACAAGTACCTCTTAATAAATTCATAAATAATATATAGATTAACATGGAAGCAGCGGGACGTTCTTTTTGCTTCTTTTTTTTGCGCCTAAATACATTGTTCTGCTGATTTGTGGAGGAGGGGAGCAGGCAAAAGGACTAGTACCTTTGTCATAGTAGTTTAAAATTTAATTAGGAAAGCAAAATAATAAGTAGACCTTAGGTATTATCTTTAAGGAGGAAATTTTGCCGATGATGGGTATAGAAATTGACATGGTAGTATCCGACAGCCTAGAAGCATTAAGTTTATATGAAAAAATATTTAATGCGGAGCGCGTAGAGGTCACAGCCTACAAGAAAGGGAGAAACGAGGCCGTTTTTAATATGTATGGTATACGTTTTCATATGCTTGATGAAAACCCTGATTTTATGCTTGTAGCGCCAAAACCCACCGATCCTATATCCATGTGGTGCAATATCATGGTACCTGATATAAGAGAGATTTTCTCTAAAGCGCTTGACGCAGGCTGCACCGAAATACAGCCGATCACCGAGCTTAACGAATTTGGCGTGATAAATGCGATATTCACTGATCCATTCGGTTATATGTGGATGCTTCATCAGATAGTAAGAGAGGTCAGTTTTGAGGAGCGCTGTCGTTTGATGGAGAAGAAGATGGGAAAGTAGAACGTTATGCGGAATGCCACCGTTTTGCATTATCCTTTCTTGTGAGTTTATTTGAAATCATTCCATCTTAATAAACAAATCGAAAGCCTTAAACAAAGGCTGAAAGAATGCCAAGCAGATAGCGAAAAGCAAACCCTTGAGAGCAAACTGGCAGAATTGATAGGAAATATGAGATTCAAAAAGAGGAGGCTCGGCTTGCTTTTTATAAACCTGATTTGCTTGCAGCTTAATATTACCAAACAATTAACCCGCAGGGCTGGAAAGATTTTAGCCTTTCGGGTATTTTTTATAAATTAATTATAATCACAATCACATTGACAGTTGCCGATAGGGGTGATACCGTAAAGTCATATCGAAATGTTTGAATGTAATCGAAACATATAAATGTGAGGGGGGGGGTGACGTTTAATGAACTCTTATGCCGATTATGTCCCGGTATTTAAAGCGTTATCAGATGAGACACGTTTGAAGATTATTGATATGCTGTCATGTGGTGAGATGTGTGCATGCGACATATTGGAAATGTTCAGTATTTCCCAGTCAACACTCAGCTACCATATGAAAATACTAACTGAAAGCGGTCTGGTAAATGGTGTTCGGGATGGAGCCTGGATGAGATATACCCTTAAAAGTGAAAGAACAGAGGAAGCTATTGATTTTATCAACTATATAACTCACGACAAGGACGATTGCATCTGTAAACAATCTAGCTGCAAAATATGCACTGAAGAAAAATGAGGAGGAATGTTAACATAAAAAAAATGGAGATTTTTGACCCAGCTATGTGCTGTCCCACCGGGGTATGCGGACCATCAATTGATCCGGAACTGATGAGGATTGCTACAGTCATTAATTCCTTAAAAGATAAAGGAATAATCATAAAAAGACATGGCTTATCCAATGAACCACAGGAGTTTATTGCGAATAAAGTTATCAGCGACCTTCTGCAAAAAGAAGGGGCAGAAATACTACCCGTTACGCTGGTCGACGGTGCGGTGGCCAAAACGAAAGCCTATCCCACTAATGAAGAAATTGAAAAATGGCTGGAAACAGATATAGATGCGAAGCCATTAATCATGACAAGCAGTTGCTGCCGTGGTTCCAAAGGATGTTGCTAATAATGAATACCAAATTCGAATTACTTGATTTAAATAAAATAAACCTTACCCAATATTTATTTTTTACCGGTAAAGGTGGGGTGGGAAAGACATCGGTAGCATGTGCTGTAGCGGTGAATTTAGCTGATAGCGGTAAAAAAGTACTGCTGATAAGTACCGACCCGGCTTCAAATTTACAGGATGTTTTTGCTACTGAATTAAATGGCAAGGGTGTGCAGATTGAGGGTGTTCCTGGGCTGGTAGTTGCCAATCTTGACCCTGAAGAAGCTGCCAGAGAATATAGGGAATCAGTTATAGCTCCATATAGGGGGAAATTGCCCGACAGCGTAATCAATAATATGGAGGAACAGCTTTCCGGCTCTTGTACGGTTGAGATAGCGGCCTTTGACCAGTTTTCGTACTTTATCACTGACAATACAACCGAAAAAGAGTTTGATTATATTATCTTTGATACTGCCCCGACCGGGCATACCCTGCGCATGTTGCAGCTGCCTTCAGCCTGGAGTAGTTTTATCGCGGAAAGTACCCATGGTGCCTCATGTTTAGGCCAGCTCGCAGGGCTGCAGGATAAAAAAGATATGTATAAAAATGCGGTTATAAACCTCTCTGATAAAGCTAAAACCACACTTATCCTGGTTTCCAGGCCGGAAGAAACACCTCTGCTGGAAGCTGAACGTTCCAGCCGGGAATTGAGCGATTTAGGGATTAACAATCAGTTTCTTATTATCAACGGGGTCCTGGGTGAAGCATCTGATGATCTGTCGCAAAAAATACTATTTAAGCAGCAGCATGCCCTGGCAAACCTGCTTCCTGCATTAAGAGAGCTTAAGACCTATGCTATCCCTCTGCGCTCTTATAACGTATTAGGCTTGGATAAAATAAGGGCATTAATAAATAGTGATGATTATATAGATGCAGATACGGAAAGCAAATTAACCAATTTTAAGCCTTTAAATGACCTAGTTGAAGATATATACGCAGCTGAGAAAAAGGTCATTTTCACAATGGGCAAGGGTGGCGTAGGCAAGACATCGGTAGCAGCCACGATTGCCGTGGCGTTTGCCAGGAAGGGTGTTAAGGTGCATTTAACTTCAACCGATCCAGCTGACCATCTGAGCTATATTTTTGCTGGGGCAGAAAATATTACTGTTAGTCATATTGATGAAAAGCAGGAACTGAGAGACTACCAAAATGAAGTGCTGGCTAAGGCATGCGAAACCATGAGCGAGGACGATGTTGCCTATATTGAGGAAGACTTGAGATCGCCCTGCACCCAGGAGATTGCCGTTTTCAGAGCATTTGCAGAGATAGTAGATAAAGCGGAAAATGAGGTTGTTATCATAGATACGGCTCCAACCGGCCATACCTTATTACTTCTTGACTCAACCCTGAGTTACCACCGGGAGGTGCAAAGGACCAAGGGAGAAACCCCTATATCGGTACAGAGACTATTACCAAGACTGCGGGATGAAAAACAGACTGAGGTTGTCATCGTTACATTGCCGGAAGCTACCCCTGTTTTTGAAGCGATGCGACTGCGCGAGGATTTAATTCGAGCCGGTATTAATAACAAATGGTGGGTGGTCAATCAGTCTCTTTCTGTGGCAGGTACAAGTAATCCAATGCTTACCGCTCGAGCTGAGGCTGAAAGAACTTGGATAGATAAAGTGCAGCAAATTAGTGATCATAATTTTGTGGTTATTCCCTGGTTACAGAATCCCTCCATTCAGAATATTGGCAACTTCAAAGATTAGGGTAATTATGATGATTAACGCGGTCTAAAGGCTGTTTATGGAGAAAAGGCATATCCCGGACAAAGTAAAATAAAATAAGGGGGCAGTATATTATGAATAATAAAGAAGAGATCAGAGAATTTATCAGAAAGAATTATTCTGAGGTAGCATTCCAAGGTTCTACGGAAGGATGTTGCAGTAGTGGCTGCTGCTGCGGTGGCCAACAAATAAACATTAAAGATGCCTCTATTAATATAGGTTATTCGAAAAGCGACTTTGAGGATATCCCCATTGAATCCAATATGGGTTTAGGATGTGGAAACCCAATTGCTATAGCAGGACTAAAAGAGGGCGAAACAGTACTTGATCTGGGAAGCGGCGGCGGATTTGACTGCTTCCTGGCACGAAAGCAGGTAGGGGATAGTGGTTATGTTATCGGTATAGACATGACCCCGGAAATGGTTAAACTCGCCCGGCAAAATGCCGATAAAAGCGGCTATAAAAATATTGAATTCAGGCTGGGAGAGATTGAACACTTGCCAGTAGGAGATGGATCAGTTGATGTCATAATATCAAATTGTGTTATTAATTTGGCCCTGGAAAAGCAGCAGGTTTTTAATGAAGCTTTTAGGGTGCTTAAAGCTGGAGGGCGGCTATCCATATCTGATATAGTAGCTACGGCATCAATACCTGATGATATGAAAAATGACCTGGCTAGTTTGGCTGGCTGTATTGCCGGAGCTGAGTATGTAGGTAATATCGAAAATATGCTCCAAAACGCCGGCTTTGAAAACATTTGCATGATTCCCAAAGATAACAGCAAAGAGATAATCAAAAGCTGGGTTCCTGAAAAGAACGCTGAAGATTTCGTAGCATCCTATATAATCAAAGCTGATAAACCACGAAAATAATATGGCTTGTGAAGGTGATAAAATGAACCTTGGTTATCCTTTGATGATAATGGTTTGCCAAAACTTTACCAGGGGTTTAAGTTGTGCCGGACAGATGCAAGGCAGCATTCATATGCGCTCTCTAAGAGAAAGCATAAACGAAAAAGACTCACCAAGAATAAGAATTGGAATGGAAAGAATTCAATAAGCTAAAAGGAAGCCAATTTATTCAGAGGGAAGTATGAAACTTAAAAGAGGGAATGGATATGCGTTATTCATTGGTAGGACTCGACTGCCCAAACTGTGCTGCGAAATTGGAGCGGGAACTTCGAAAAGTAAATGGTTTAGAGAATTTAACCGTCAATTTTAATACATTGAGTGTTGAACTATCTGAAGAGTTGGAAGAAGAAGCGCGTGCTATCATTAAACGGGTGGAACCAGGAGTGAAACTGCAAAAGACTGAAAGGTTACAGTCTTTTTCGTCAACCGAGAAAACCGAAGAACATAATAGTCTTGGGGTGATCATCGGAGCAGGTTTACTTTGGGCCATTGGATTAATATTTAACCAATCACTGCATGATACTCCGCTCTCATGGGCGGAGTATGCTGTTTTCATTACCGCGTATTTCCTAGTTGGCTGGTCGGTCATACTAGCTGCCTTTAGAAAGCTGTTGGGCAGAGAGCTATTCGATGAGAATTTCTTGATGACCATTGCTACAGTTGGGGCCATAGCGATTCACCAACTACCTGAGGCAGTGGGCGTGATGCTTTTTTATGCTGTTGGGGAATACCTGCAGGACCGGGCAGTTAATCGGTCCCGGAGGTCCATCACCGCCTTGCTTAACATTCAACCGGAATATGCCAACCTCAAAGATAACGGAGGAATGTGTCAAGTAAGACCTGAAGAAGTTGAGATTGGTCAGATAATAATAATTAAGCCTGGTGAAAGGGTTCCCCTGGATGGCGAGATTACTGAAGGGACATCGTTTGTTGATACTGCCGCTTTAACCGGCGAGTCTGTTCCGCGGAAAGTTGAAAAAGGTGATAAAATATTATCCGGAATGATCAATGGCCAGGGACTCCTAACGGTCAAGGTTTCCAAACCGTTTAAAGATTCATCGGTGGCCAGGATCTTGGAATTGGTGGAAAAAGCTAGTGAGAGAAAAGCTCCTACTGAACAGTTCATAACCAAATTTGCAAACTTCTATACCCCCATCGTGCTCGGGACAGCGGCCTTGATTGCAATTATTCCGCCGTTATTAGTTCCAGGAGCAACATTTAGTGAATGGATTTACCGTGCGCTGGTACTATTGGTTATTTCCTGTCCTTGTGCGCTGGTAGTTTCTATCCCGTTGGGTTATTTTGGGGGAATCGGAGCAGCCTCAAAAAACGGAATCCTGGTTAAGGGAGCTAATTATATAGACGCCCTGGCGCAATTAGATACGGTCGTTTTTGATAAGACTGGTACCTTGACCAAGGGGGTTTTTCAAGTAACCGAGGTAGTAACCAAAAACCATATTACCCCGGAAGAAATCTTGTCTGCAGCAGCCAGAGCGGAAATTTACAGCAATCACCCTATTGCTCAATCCATAAGGGCCGCTTATAAAGAAAAGACAGGAAAACAAATCTCTGAAGATGAGGTTCAGGATTACAGAGAGATTCCTGCACACGGGATCAGCGCCAATGTAAATGGGCGCAAAGTTCTAGCTGGCAACGACCGATTAATGCATAGGGAAAACATTGTGCATCAAGATTGTGATGTAACTGGTACCATTGTCTATGTAGCAATTGACGGGGTCTATGCTGGATATATCGTTATTTCTGATGAAACCAAAGCGGATGCCAAGGAAGCAGTAAGCCGCTTAAAACAGTTGGGAATCAGAAATACCGTTATATTGAGCGGAGATGATAAAACCGTTGTTGAAAAGGTCAGCCATGAACTGGGCATTGATTCATATTATGCTGAATTACTCCCAGAAGACAAGGTTCAAAAGGTTGAAGAACTTGAAAATGAAATAAAGGATAGGAAAAAAGGGAAATTGGTCTTTGTGGGCGACGGCATCAACGATGCACCAGTAATTACCCGGGCTGATATTGGCGTAGCCATAGCGGGGTTAGGTAGTGATGCAGCTATCGAAGCTGCAGACATTGTGTTGATGGAAGATTCCCCATCCATGCTAGCACGAGCGGTTGAAATTGCCAGACGCACTGGATATATCGTCAGACAGAATATTTATATGGCATTAGGAATTAAGGCCTTTTTTATCATACTGGGAACCTTTGGTTTGGCAAGTATATGGGAGGCAGTCTTTGCAGATGTAGGGGTGACAATCCTGGCTATATTTAATGCTAGTCGGACCTTTCAGCACGTAAAAAAAACCAGTTTCTTTATAAATGGTATTACTTGGTATACATGAAGCAGAACCAGATAGCACCGTGCGGGTTACCTAACTGGAGGATCCAGCGGCGGGACCTGCAAAACATTTGGATTATTTTAATAAATTTAAAGGCTATATGAAGGGAGAAACGATGGAGAATATTTTGGAGTTTATAAATTTGTATAGAACTCTAAAGAATAGAAATTCCTTTATTAAAGCATCTGGTGCTGTTTCAACCGGTAGCATATTGTCAATCGAAGGCCCATCTGGAGCCGGTAAATCGACCTTGCTTCGGATACTTGCCAGGTTGATCG
Organism: Syntrophomonadaceae bacterium; assembly: GCA_050943255.1. GTDB lineage: Bacteria > Bacillota > Syntrophomonadia > Syntrophomonadales > Syntrophomonadaceae > UBA4844. The sequence goes on along the minus strand of JBMNOV010000001.1, from coordinate 82,554 downwards.
TTCCAGAGGCTGGAGACGTATATTTGTGGGGACAGCATTGGTACTCTATACCTCCAGGAATCTGGCGACGAAGGGTTCACTATCTTTCGCAAAAACCGATCATGTTGGCTGGAACCGTGGAAGACAACTTTCGTTTGCCGTTTGCTATGAAAATCGCAAAAAAGCAGGGCCCGTATACAAAAGATAAAGTTGAATCGTACATGAAGGCACTCGACCTTCCCATGAGCTTTATTTCACAAAAGGCACAGACATTGTCCGGGGGTGAGGCATCACGCGTTGCGCTGATCAGGGCTTTATTAATAGACCCCGAAGTGTTGCTGCTGGATGAACCTACGGCATATTTGGACAGGGTCAGCCGGTCTAGGGTTATTCAATTAATTTCTAGGTGGGTCAAGGAACAACCAAGGCGTGCCGTTATTATTGTGTCTCATAATGAGGAGGATATAAAAAATCTAGATAATCATTCGGTCCTGGAGATTAGTGATCATAAGGGGGTATTATACCATGATTAGTGGTTACATTCCGATTTCTAATTTACAATTAATTTTTAGTGTCTCACTAGTACTAATCACAGGCTTTATTTCCGCTCTTTTACATCTTGGCTTATTGAAGTCTCTAGTATGGGGAACCGTACGAGCTTTTGTTCAGTTGAGTTTAATTGGATATGTACTTACCTACATTTTTGACTGGAACAGTATTTGCGTAATCATACCTCTCATTCTTTTCATGTGTTGGGTAGCCAGCCGGGAAGCTACCGGACGAATTAATAATGCTCCGAAAAACCCGATGTCGGTAACTTTTCTTTCTTTGACAGCCAGCACTTTTATTGTAGGTTTAATCGTGGTAGTTGTAATTATTGGGCCAGAACCCTGGTATTCGGCTCGGGTGATGATTCCGATTTTTGGCATGTTGTTGGGAAATTCAATGAATGCGGTTGGTTTGTCACTGGACCGGATGTACAGTGATGTTTCAGCTCATTCTGAAGAAGTGGAGCAGATGCTTTGTTTCGGCGCAACCCCATGGGAGGCGGTAGTTGCACACGTTAAAACAGCCGTCACTGCCGGTATGACCCCCACAATAAATTCCTTAATGGTGGTAGGTCTGGTCAGTTTACCTGGTATGATGACCGGACAGATCCTTGCGGGGATGGACCCGCAATCAGCAGTTAGATACCAATTTGTTGTCATGATTATGATCGCAGCTTCAGTTGCTATCGGCTGTCTTATGATAGCCGGACTGTCTTATATGAAGATGTTTAATCAGGAATTGGCTCTCGTTGAGTCAATGCGGGAAAACTAACGTAAGAAAGGTTATTTAACAGAGGTACAAAGAAAAACATTTTGTTGCCGTTAACCGGGCACTTCATCCTTGTAAATAGGCTAATTGGATCTGGAGCGTAGTAGCTGAATATCCTTTCTTCCTTGCCATCCCCATGATGGTGGCTACCTCGGTTTATTTTTTACAGCCAATTAAGGGAGTTGGAAGATAAAATATCTGCTATTCAGCTGCAAAAGGTGCAAATGGAACAGATTGAAGAAGACATGATAAGAGATTTTGCTTGGAGCCTAAAATAGCTTAAGGAGAAAGACCTGGCACTATAGCAGTAAGTCCTTAAAACAAATGTGTCGATATCTATTGACACCAAACAAACGCAATGTTAATATACGAGAAAATACTCCGAGTTTATTGACCTAAAGTTTAATGCCAAGGTTAAAAAACCGATGGGTATAAATGGAAACATTTGTGCCTCCCATTTGGAAAGGAGTAAACCTGATAAATAGTGTATGAACAGGTATTTGTGTGCTCCTAACCGATACCTGCTTTAATATGAACAGGTATTGTGTGTTCCTAACCAATACCTGTTTTTTTTATGAACAGGTATTGTGTGCTCCTAACCGATACCTGTTTTTTTATTGAATATCTAGCTCTCTGAGTCCAATTACCTGTAGGATAATAATTCCATGGTGTTAGGTCAATTGGCACAACTGAAAACAGCAGCACCTTTCTTGTGAAAAGGGGTGCGAGCAGATTCGGATATGACTACTTGTGCATTTAATCGTGTCCGGTGGACACAATTAAGAATTCAAGGTTTTTATTAACTTGCCAAAATAAGGATAATCATCGGTTTAATTATTTGCGCTGTTTTCTTGGATCAATTAATACAATCAACAAGGAGTTAAACAAATGGCTATGTCCACAATCTATAAGCACAGATCCACTTATATATTCAATGAGCGGTTTATTGAGCCTGCAGTTGATTCAGTTGTTTTGGAAAATTGCCTGGAAATATATATAAACGATGAAGAAATAATTAAATTAGCCTGTTCACCAAACGCAACAAAGGAACTGGCGGTTGGATACCTGATAAGCGAAGGAATTATTCAATCCTTTTCTGATCTGGAAATTGTTGAAGCCACTTCTAATGGGAATATCAAAATTCAACTTAGAAAAGATATAAGGGAAAAAGCGCGGTTCATTAACACTGGTAATGGGAAAATGCTGTGCGCTCCCTATATTTGCAAACATAAAGTGCCCATGAGGCAAGTATTTAAATGTACGGATATTTTAAAAATGATTACGGAACTGGATGATACATCAACTACATTTAAAATCACAGGTGGTGTGCATAGTGCGGGATTAGGGGAAAACGGAAAATTACTGGTCAGGTATGAGGATATTGGCAGGCACAACGCAGTTGACAAGGTTTTTGGGTATGCTTTTTTGCATCGGATTACTTTGGAGAACAAATGTCTGGTATTAAGCGGAAGGGTTGCTTCGGAAATATTACTTAAAGCTGCATGTAATAATATCCCATTGATCATATCGCGCTCTGCTCCTACCTACAGAGCTATTGAAATGGCGGAAGAGATAGGGATTACTATAATAGGTTTTGCCCGGGGCAGCAAATTCACCATCTACTGCCATGAAAAAAGAATAGTTAATGAAAAATAACAGGAACGGGGAGAAATGAAGACATGGCTCAAATTATAAGATTTGTTGGGTATTCTGATTCAGGTAAGACTACAGTAGTGTCAAATCTTATTAAAATTCTTAAAAGGAGGGGATATCGAGTTGCGGCCATAAAGCATGCTGCCCACGGTTATAATGTGGATATTCCGGGAAAAGACTCTTGGCTTCATTATCAGGCGGGGGCCGATAAAGTGGTTACGGTCGGGCCGGAATCCCTTACTACTCATGAGAGAATCGATTTTCCTCTTTCTCTGGGCGCAGTTCTCAAAAGGATTTCAGAAGTTGATTTTATATTGATTGAAGGATTTAAAAATGAAGGCGGTTCTATGGTGGAGGTTGTCAGGCAGGAATCATTGGAAAGACGAATCACGTATAACAGGGATTTGGCAGCTATTGTAAGTGATATCGAGTTTGCAGAAACAGTGCCTCGTTTTACTTTTGATCAGATGGAAGAACTAGTTGATTATCTTATTATTAATCAGATTGGAGAAACGAGTTTCTAAGAATTCGTAGTGCCTGCCTACCAATCAGGAGGCTGTCAAGACAGGGCTGCCGGAGTATTTTGTAATACAGATTTGCCACCACCAAAGGTGAAGGCAAAAAAAAATACCTGTGAGCTAACAGGAGGCTTATTATTCATAAATAACAGAAAGGAGTCAGGTAAATGGAAATGGTAAAGTTTATTATGAACGGGAAGGAGGTTGAAGCACCAGCAGGTAGTACAATTCTTCAGGCTGCAGATCTATTAGGGATTGAAATACCGAGGTTGTGTTATGATCCGGAACTAAGTGCTCTGGGGGCATGCCGAATGTGTGTGGTAGAAGTAAAAGGCAATCATCTTTTATCTGCTGCCTGTGTTACGCCGGTAATGCCAGGAATGGAAATACAAACCGAATCACCTGATGTGGTCGAAGCCCGTAGAACTATCCTGGAACTGTTGGTGGCCAACCATCCTCTGGATTGCATGACTTGTGATAAACTGGGAGATTGCAAGCTGGCGGACTACTGTTACCGATATGGGGTAAAAGATAGTCCTTTCTGTGGAGAGAAGCACAACTATGCTATTGATGACAGTAATCCATTTATTATCCGCGACCTGAATAAGTGTATATTATGTGGAGCTTGTGTTCGGGCTTGTGAGGAAATGACCGGACAGGACAACCTGTCTTATCTTAACCGGGGCTTTGCACGCAAGGCTACAACAGCGGGTGATGTGCCCTATATCGAATCTGATTGTGTATTTTGCGGGCAATGTGTTGCTGTATGTCCAACAGGAGCTTTAACTGAGAAGAGTATGGCAGGTAAAGCCCGCCGCTGGGAGATTGAAAGAGTCACAACAACATGTCCTTTCTGCGGTACTGGCTGTAATTTCGATTTAGCTGTCAAAAACGGAAAAGTTATCGGGGTATTGTCTAACCCCAATAGTCCAGTAAATGGTCGTTCTCTCTGTGTGAAGGGCCGTTTTGGCTGGGATTTTATTTATAATGAGAAGCGCCTTGAAACTCCGCTGATTAAACGAAACGGCAGTTTCCAGCCGGCAAGCTGGGAAGAAGCCTTCGATTTGATAGCGGAAAGATTAAACGCAATTAAAGATGAATATGGGCCTGATGCTTTTGCGGCTCTCAGTTCAGCTCGGTGTACCAATGAAGAAAATTATTTGGTACAGAAGTTTACTCGGGCTTATATGGGAACCAATAATGTAGACCATTGCGCTCGTACCTGACATGCGCCTACTGTGGCCGGTCTGGCCACCACTTTTGGTAGCGGTGCAATGACAAACCCTATTAATGAAATAGAAAAAGAAGCTGAATTGATGCTTTTAATTGGGACAAATGCCACCGAGGCTCATCCTGTTATAGGATATAAGATGAGAAAGGCTGCACGCCGGGGCTGTAAACTGGTAGTATGTGACCCCCGTCATATTGATTTGGTTGATGAAGCAGATTATTGGTTAAGACTTAAACCTGGGACTGACATCCCCCTTATTAATGGCTTAATGCATATTATTATTAAGGAAGGTCTTGAAGATAAGGCATTTATTGCTGAACGGACAGAAAACTACGATGAGCTAAAAGCTGTAACAGAAGCATACACACCTGAATATGTTTCTGAACTTACTGGTATTTCAGTTGAAGACCTTTATAATGTTGCCCGCCTATATGCTACAACCGACAAAGCCATGATATTTTATACTCTAGGAATAACTGAACATGTCTGCGGAACCCGCAATGTTATGAGTATTGCAAACTTAGCTATGCTCACAGGGCATGTAGGCAGACCCGGGACTGGTGTATGCCCGATGCGTGGGCAGAACAATGTTCAGGGAGCCTGCGACATGGGAGCTCTTCCCAATGTTTATCCGGGCTATCAGAGTGTTACAGTTGCTGAAGTTAAAGAAAAATTCGAAAAAGCATGGGGAAAAACATTGCCGGATAAAGTAGGGCGTAAAATTCCCGAAATGTTCGAAGGGGCCCACGAAGGAAAGGTAAAAGCAATGTACATTCTTGGAGAAAATCCTGTTTTAACAGATCCCAATGCAAATCACATAAAAGAAGCGCTGGAAAAATTGGAATTTTTGGTGGTTCAGGAACTATTTCTTACGGAAACTGCTGAATATGCCGATGTAATTCTTCCTGCAGCCAGTTTTGCAGAGTGTGACGGCACTTTTACCAATACAGAAAGACGTGTTCAAAGAGTACGTAAAGCCATTGAGCCGATTCCCGGCCAGGCTAACTGGCAAACTATATGCCTGATGGCAACCCGTACCGGATATCCGATGAAATACAACCATCCTCGTGAAATATGGGATGAAATGGCTTCATTAACACCTTCTATGGCAGGTATAAACTACGAAAGACTGGAAAAAGAAAGTCTGCAGTGGCCCTGTCCTAATGTGGATCATCCTGGGACCCCTTATCTTCATGCCGGAAAATTTACCCGGGGACTCGGTATATTCCAGCCGTCAGATCATATTCCGGCTGGTGAAATACCAGATAAGGAATATCCTTTCTTGCTTTCAACAGGAAGAATTCTATTCCATTACAATGTTACTACTCCATATTCCAAAGGCATTAGTAGTGTTTGGGATCAAGAAATGGCAGAGATTAATCCACTGGATGCCGAGAAGCTTGGACTGGTCACTGGTGATCAGGTAAAAGTAATATCACGCCGCGGTGAAGTAAAAACTGCTGTTAAAGTAACCGAACGTGTAATGCCGGGAGTTATTTGGATGTCTTTTCATTATTCCGGCACTCCAACTAACGAATTGACAAGCGACCACCTGGATCCGATTACAGGTACAGGTGAATATAAGGTGTGTGCTGTAAGGATTGAGAAAATATAGGAGGTTCCTATGTATAAGGTAGCTGTTGAACAAGCGGTGGGGTTGACCTTGGGACATGATATAACCAAGATAATACCCGGGCATGAAAAATTCCGGGCCTTTAAAAAGGGACATGTAATTACCAGCGAGGATATTCCTGATTTAAAGGATATGGGAAAAGAGCATATTTACATTTGGGAAGCCAGCAATAATCTGATTCACGAGGACGAGGCTGCCCTGCGTATTGCTGCGAAAGCAGCCGGTGATGGAATAAGCTGGACTCAGCCGAATCAGGGCAGGGTTAATCTGATTGCGGAATATGATGGAATCCTAAATATTCAGATAGACCAACTAACCTGGCTTAATAATTTAGATGGGGTGGTATTTGCCACTATTCATAGCAACCGAACCGTTGTCCGCGGGCAAATGGTAGCTGGAACCAGGGTTGTACCCATAGCCGTGGAACAGTGCTTATTGGAAGAGGCTGAACGTTTATGTTCAAAACCTAATTCGTTAATTAGCGTAAAGCCTTTTAAACCATTATGGACAGCGGTAATTACTACCGGAACAGAAGTTAACAGTGGCCGGATAAAAGACGGATTTGCCAAGGTGATCAGGCGTAAAATTGCACCTTTTGGTGGTCGCTGGATGGGACAGGTAATTGTTCCAGATGATGCGGAATTAATCTCTAGGGAGATAATGAATTTCATAGCAGAAGGTGCACAGTTGGTACTGGTTACCGGAGGCATGTCAGTAGATCCTGATGATGCTACTCCCAAAGCGATTGCAAGAACCGGAGCAGAAGTTGTCTTTTACGGAGCCCCGGTATTGCCAGGATCACAATTTATGCTGGCCTATCAGGGTAATGTTCCTATTTGCGGGGTGCCAGGCGGCGCTTTGTTCAACCGCCACACTACTCTTGATCTATTGTTGCCGCGCATTTTTACCGGAGAAAGAATAAACAGGTCAAGTATTGCAGCATTAGGCCATGGTGGCTTGTGTGAAAACTGCAGTCACTGTCATTATCCTGCCTGTCCATTTGGTAAGGCAACTTATTTATAGGACGGAGGTATAGTTGCAGTGCTGTGTGACATTAGTCTGGAAGATGCGCAAGAAATTGTTCTGCAGAAGATCTCCGTTGTAACTGGCGAAGATGTGAATGTGTTCGATGCGGCAGGTAGGATTATAGCTGAAGATATCTTTGCAAACGAAGATTTACCCCGGTATCCTCAATCAGCGGTTGACGGTTTTGCTCTGGGTGATAGCCTGGCTAAAACAGATAGCACTTATAGAATTCTAGAATATTTAGGGCTGTCGGATTGGCCAAGGTATCAATTGAAGCAAGGCGAAGCTGCAGGGGTATTAACGGGAGGAATAATACCGGATGGAACCAGAGCGGTAGTTCCCCATGAAAAAACTCTGATTCAGGGGAACAGGCTTTCTGTCCTAGAACAAGTCAAACCCGGAAACAACATAAAACAAATCGGGGAAGATTTTAAACAGGAGGAGCTATTGGTGGCCTGTGGCACCAGAATAGACTCTGGTTGTGCGGGAGTGCTGGCTGCTTATGGCTTATGTCAAGTTCCGGTGTTTCGCCAACCCAGGGTTACCATAATCTCTTTGGGAGCAAATGTTGTGCCCTGTTGGCAGAAGCCGTTGCCAGGACAAACCAGAGATTGTAACAGTGCCTTGCTGGCTGCTTTGATTAAACAGTATGGTGGAGTTTTATATTCGGTAAAACTGGCAAATGGAATGAACTCATCGGATAGAAAAAGCTATATTGATAAAATAATCGGGGAAGTGGACTTAATCATTTGTACAGGTGAAACTTATACTAAAGAAATGAATTCAGCACCTTCTTTTCCCTTTGCCGAAGAGATAGGAGCAGAGGTAAATTACTATGGTATTCGGATACAACCAGGTAGTCATAACGGCGCTGCCTTTTATAAAGGTTGCCCTATATTTGCGCTATCCGGAAATCCAGCTGCTTGTGCGGTTGGTTTTCACCTGCTTGTTGCTCCAGCCCTGCGGGCAATGCAAGGACAATCCCCATATCCCCGTTATTTAAGGGCAAGATGCACTAATGACTTTGCCAAGAAAGTGCTGCGGTCGCGCCGTTTTGTTCGGGGGCATGCCAGGTATAGCTCTGAAGGATGGGAAGTTACCATATTGCCAAAACAAAAACCAAGCATGGTAAGATCCTTAATTTCGTGCAACGCATTAATTGATTTAACACCAGAGCAGTTGCCGATAACAAAAGGAACAGAAGTGTCAGTACTGCTGTTGGAGTCCTTGTTTTAATGGAAAACACAGTAGTCGTGAGCTTTTTGCTGCTCAGCCAATTTTTTGAGGAGGTGATATCAAGTGAATGACTACAAGGAAATTATCTCTAGATATAAGAACATGCCGGGTGGAATCATTGAAGCTTATCACGCAATACAGAAAGAATACAATTATATACCGGAAGATGCGATATGGGCTGCAGGTGAGGTGTTTGGGATTCCAAAAGCCAAGGCTTATGGAGTAGCCACTTTCTATTCATATTTTAAGGTAGGTAAACGAGGAAAATATGTAATAAGAATTTGCGAAAGTGCACCTTGTCATATAGCAGGTGCGGATGAAGTCATAAAGGCATTGGAGGAAGAGCTGGGGATAAAAATGGGGGAAACTACGGACGATGGTAAATTTACATTGGAATTTACCGAATGTGTCGGTCAGTGTCAGGCCACTCCAGTAATAACAATCAATAGTAAGCCTTATGAAAATGTAGACGCACAAAAAATAAAAAACATACTGGCTGAATACAAGTAAAAAGAAAGGAGGGAGCAAAATGGCCAAAGAAATGCGTATTGTATTGCGTAATCTGGGTAAAATTGATCCGCTTGATATAAAACAGTATATTGCTGCAGGTGGGTATAAGGCGTTGGAAAAAGCCCGCAATATGAGCCGTGAAGAGTTAATCGAGGAAGTAAAAAAATCAGGTCTGCGAGGGCGCGGCGGAGCAGGTTTTAATACCGGAATGAAATGGAGCTTTTCCTATGGGGTGCAATCTGACGAAAAATATGTGATTTGTAATGCTGATGAAGGTGAACCGGGCACATACAAAGACCGTATTATTTTAGAAAATGATCCCCAGAGTGTCCTGGAAGGTATGGCCATATGCGCATATGCGATTGGAGCTAGACAGGGTTACATTTACTGCCGCGGGGAATACCCTGATGTAGTTGAAATATTGAACAAAGCCATAGATCAGGCCAGGGAGCAAGGTGTTATAGGTGATTTTAACGTTGAAGTGCGAATGGGAGCGGGTGCCTATGTTTGCGGTGAAGAAAGCGCTCTTATTGAATCGATTGAAGGAAAACGCGGAGAACCTCGTTTTAAGCCACCTTTTCCACCTGTAACAGGATTATGGGGCAAGCCCACCATAGTAAACAATGTAGAAACATTTGCAAATATACCAGTCATTATAGACAAAGGTGCAGAATGGTATAAAGGTATTGGTGCTTCCAACTATCCTGGCACTAAGGTATTGACCCTTACTGGTGATATAGTTAATAGAACTTTTTTTGAGGTGCCGACAGATACAACAATAAGTGAAGTTATTTACCAATTTGGAGGCGGAATACCGGGCGGAAAGAATTTCAAAGCGGTCCAGATAGGTGGAACTTCCGGAGGATTTATTACGCAGGCTTTGCTCGATACGTCTATTGACTTTGATTCCATGACACGGATTGGAGCAGTTCTTGGATCAGGAGCTGTTTTTGTTATGGACGAAACCCGGGATATAGTCGATGTAGTGACTCGTATTGCCAAATTCTTTGAACATGAATCCTGCGGTAAATGTATACCCTGTCGCGAAGGAACCAAGAGAATTTACGAAACAATTGAAAGAATAAACAATGGTCATGGCTCTGCCGGTGATACTGAAATTCTGGAGAGACTTGGAACCGTTATGTCCAAGGTTTGTCTCTGTGGATTGGGTCAAGCAGCGCCTGCACCGGTACTAACAACTCTGAAAAACTTTAAAGAAGACTACGCAGCTAAACTCAATTAGTTTAAACTTTTACAAGATTAAAAACAGGATATAACCTGGATTTTGGATTGACCTGATGCTAGGCATCAGGTCAATTATTTACTGATTATGATGAGCAAAAAAAGTTTAAAATAATTCTAAGTTAATATTTGTAGTTAATTTTCCGTTATGCTGTAGTATAATTACAAGTAAAAAAGGGGAGCTTGCAATAAGCAGGCTGAGAGTAAGCTGTATGCTTAGACCCTTAACCTGATTTGGGTAATGCCAACGTAGGGAAATACTTAGCAGAGATTGCTGCATATATACTTTCGTTAGCATATATGCAGTTTTTTTATGTTGACATGCTTTATGGTTTATATTTGCGAAAGGAGATACCATGATAAAAGAATGTATTGAAAATGTTCGTAAAAAAGTGCCTCTTGTTCACAATATTACAAACTATGTAACAGTGAACGATGTTGCCAATGTTCTTCTTGCCTGTGGAGCAAGTCCCATTATGTCGGATGATTTGGAGGAGGTGGAAGAGATCACGTCCATTTGTGGCGGCCTGAATATTAATATTGGAACACTGAATAAAAATACAATACAGTCGATGTTTCTTGCCGGAAAAAAAGCAAACATACTTGGGCATAAGGTTTTGCTTGACCCGGCGGGAGCAGGTGCAAGCAAGCTTCGTACAGAAACAGCGATTAAGCTGATAAACAAGATTAAGTTTAATGCCATTAGAGGAAATATTTCTGAGATTAAAACGTTAGTACTTGGAAACGGAACTACCAGGGGTGTTGAGGCTGATATTGCAGATGCAGTAACCGAAGATTCCCTAAATAGTACAATTGAATTTGTTAAAGAATTTGCGAAAAAGGTTGGAAGCATCATAGCAGTAACAGGAGCAATTGACATTGTTACCGATGGCGATAAGTGTTATGTAATCAGAAATGGACGAGCCGAAATGAGTAAAATCACAGGCACAGGCTGTCAGCTTTCCGGAATGATGACCGCTTTTCTTGTTGCTAATCCCGACAATGAGCTTGAGGCAGCTGCAGCAGCCGTATGTACTATGGGGCTTGCCGGTGAAATTGGCTGGCGTCATATGCAGTCTTTTGATGGAAATTCTACTTACCGGAACAGAATTATTGATGCCATTTATAACATGGATGGAGAAATGCTGGAAAAGGGAGCAAAGTATGAAGTGCGATAAGAAAGATTTACTTTTGTATGCTGTTACTGACAGATCCTGGCTGGACCATGAGACTCTCTATAGTCAGGTGGAAAAAGCATTAAGAGGTGGAGCAACCTTTGTACAGCTTAGGGAGAAAGAACTTGGATATGGAAAATTTCTTGAGGAAGCAAAAGAGTTAAAAGAATTATGTAGAAAATATCATGTTCCGTTTGTCATTAATGATATTGTCGAAATAGCCCTGGCAGTAGATGCCGATGGAGTCCATGTAGGCCAGAGCGATATGGAGGCTGGTCGTGTCCGTGAAACTATTGGAAAGGATAAAATTCTTGGAGTATCGGTACAGACAGTTTCACAAGCGGTAGAGGCTGAGAAAAGAGGTGCAGATTATCTGGGAGTCGGGGCAGTATTTCCCACCGGCTCCAAAGTTGATGCTGATACTGTATCTCATGAAATCCTAAAACAAATTTGTGCAGCTGTAAGTATTCCTGTTGTCGCCATTGGCGGCATTAGCAAGGATAATGTAATAGAATTGTCGGGTTCTGGAGTATGCGGAATAGCCGTAATTAGTGCTATTTTTGCCCAGCTTGACATTATTAAGGCTACTGCTGAATTAAAAGAATTAACTACAAAGATGGTGAAGTCATGATTGCAGGAGTAATCTTTGACCTGGATGGAACCATACTGGATTCCATGCCAATCTGGAATAATGCAGCTACAATGTTTTTGAACAGTATAGGTATAGACGCCAAAACCGGTCTAGGAAAAACTATGTTTTCCATGAGTATGACAGAAGGGGCACAATTTTTAAAAGACAGATACTGTCTAGATATGGAAGTAAATGCAATCATGGCAGGAATCAACCGCACAATTGAAGATTTTTATTCTTATCAGGTTCAATTAAAGGAAGGTGTGGAACAATTCTTAAAAGACATGAAGCAGGCTGGCATAAAAATGGTGGCAGCAACATCCTGTGATAGGCAGGTTATGGATAGAGCACTAAAAAGACTTAATGTCATAAGTATATTTGACAGGATATTTACATGTACCGAAATAGGTGTAAGCAAAGTAAAGCCGGATATTTATCTTGCGGCAGCTGAGCATATGGGAACACTTCCAAAGGATACATGGGTTATTGAAGATGCATTATATGCAATTCAGACGGCCAAAAGTGCCGGCTTTAGGACAGCCGGTGTATATGATGCTTCCAGTATAGAAAACATGAAGAAAATTAAGAGAATCAGTGACATTTATTTGCTCAAATTAGACGATTTTAATATTTTTTTAGAAAAAGCATCTTGTTTATAAAAGATGAACAAAGCAGCAAATTGAGAGCCTACCTTTTGCTGCTATATTAAATTAAAAATAGATAATATACAGCGTAATGGAGGAAAAAATGAAAACAGCATTAACAATAGCAGGGAGTGATTCCAGCGGAGGTGCCGGCATCCAGGCAGATATTAAGACGATGACCGCAAATGGTGTATATGCCATGAGTGCGGTTACAGCACTTACTGCACAGAATACAACCGGCGTTACATGTATCATGGAGGTTACTCCAGAATTTTTAGGAAAACAGTTGGACAGTATTTTTACTGATATCTATCCGGATGCAGTTAAAATTGGTATGGTTTCATCAGCTAGACTGATCGAAACCATATCAGAAAAGCTAAAATTTTATAATGCCAAAAACGTTGTTGTCGATCCGGTAATGGTTTCCACTAGTGGTGCCAAGCTTCTACAGGATGATGCAGTAGAAACCTTGAAAGATTGTATATTTCATCAGGCAGTATTATTGACACCAAATATTCCGGAAGCTTCTATCTTATCAGGTATATCCATTTCAAATGAAGCAGATATGATTAAAGCGGCAGCAATCATCAGCAATGAGTATGGGTGTGCTGTTCTATGCAAGGGCGGACATAGGTTGAACGATGCCAATGATTTATTGTATCAGAATCAAAAATACAGGTGGTTTATGGGGAATAAAATTGAAAATAAAAATACACATGGAACCGGGTGTACTTTATCCAGCGCCATTGCTTCCGGTCTTGCCAAGGGCATGGATTTGGAAACAGCAATCCAATTAGCGAAGGAATATATATCAGGCGCATTGAGGACAATGCTTGATCTAGGAAAAGGAAGCGGGCCCATTAACCACATGTGGAATATCTATAAGAGGGAGAAATGACAATGATGGAATAAGCCAGATGGAACGGCAAAGAGAGTTGCTATGATGGTAAAGTTATATCATAAAGAAAATAATCATAAGAGCCTTCGGAGGATTAACTTGCGAGGTTTTTTGTTTTGTCCGGGTATTATTCTATACAATAAAGTTAAAGTCAAAACAAAAAAATGTAACTGTTTCTTGAGTAAATATGTATAATCCAGCAGCTTTTCTCTTATAGATAATCTTTAATTCATCTTTAATAAACTGGCGGTATTGTGTACATACTGGAAATAAGGTGATAGAGCTATCATATTTCATATCATCGTAACATAGGGAATATTGATCGTATGTGGGTATAGTTTTACTCTACTTGGCAATCTTTAATCCCGTACCATATAGCGGTTGGGTAATTATGCTGCTAGGTATTATTGGCCTGGCTATGATAATTTAATTGAAGGTATTCTAGGCTATTGACTTGTATATATTTACTAGGTTGGTCAACCTACAAATCTCCTGTGAAAGACTAGTAAACTTTTGATTGGAGCAGGATATTTGCTAAGTACGGTGAGGGCTGAATCCAATGTAATGTCAGGAGTAGAGCGTAAGTATAATAAATATATTTACTGGTATTATGTCTCGTGTTAATATAAATATAATAAAATTTATAAAAATAGATAGGAGAAGCCAATGCGCAAGTGTTCTCTAGCCTAAAAAATTTAATATAGGATGTATAAAAGTTCTTATTGGTTCTTTTTGTATGTCCCATTATGCTTAAGAACACTTGTTACTAATTGTTAAAAAATAATTTATTCAAATAAAGCTATTAATTGTTTAGCTGGCTCATGAAATATCCTTTATTAGGGCTGCAGGTAACTAGTGTTGCTTGTAGCCTATTTTAGTTTCTGGAGGTGTTTTTGTGTTAATAAGTTGTCGTAGGATTCGAAAAAGTTTCGCCGGTAAGGTTATCCTAGATGATATTGACATAGATATTTGCCGTGGAGACAAAATTGGTCTGGTAGGGCGTAACGGAGCGGGTAAAACTACTTTAGCCAAAATTATTACTGGTAATATTGATTATGACAAAGGTAGTATAATTACAACTCGTCAAGAAATAAATATCGGTTATTTACCCCAGAGTATAGCTGAGCCTGAATTATATATTAGTGAACTTGGCCTCGATACTAACATTTCTGGAGAATTTCAGCGTTTAACCAGTCATTTGGGTATAAAGCGAGTAAACGAATGGTCGGGGGAGCGATATAAAAATCTCAGTGGAGGCGAAAAATCAAAATTGGCATTAGCTGCGGTTTGGGCGATGCAGCCTGATCTGGTCATAATGGATGAACCCACCAATCATATGGACTACCAGGGGGTTGAATACCTAATAGAAGAAATAAGACGCTTCTTAGGTGCTGCTATTATTATTTCGCATGATCGCTTTTTTTTGGACCAAACGGTTTCCCAAATTGCTGAAATTGAAAATGGAAAACTAAGATTATATACGGGTAACTATACCTCCTACCGGGAAACCAAACAAAAAGAAAGGGAAAAGAAGTGGCATACCTATCAGTCCCAGCAAAAGGAACAAAAGAAGATTGATGCAACCATAAATAAGTTAAAAGGCTGGTCGGAAAAAGCTCATCGTGAATCACGTAAGAAGGGACAAGGTATAGGGGGAAAAGAATATTATCGTAAGAAAGCTAAAAAAAGGGATCAGGCTATAAAGTCCCAGATAAAGCGCCTGGAAAAGATGCGCCAGGAAGGGGTTGACCGTCCTGGCGAAGACCCCTGCTTAAAGCTTAACTTTAATGCCTTTGTTTCTGGCAGCCATCGCCTTTTGGAAGCAAGTGATATTAGCAAAGCTTATGGAAAGTTATCTTTATTTGAAAATACTTCCTTTTATATTAACCGAGGTGAGAAGGTAGGCATTCTTGGTCCGAATGGATGTGGGAAAACTACACTATTGAAGGCATTTTTGGGTCAGGAAGATTTGGATCAGGGGAATTTATTTGTAAGCCCGTCAGCTCGAATTGCTTATGTAAGTCAGGAATTACCGCAGGTTGAAAAGAAAAGTTTAACAGATCTGATAAAGAATTGGCCTATTGTAAAAAAGAAAGCTATTTTTCAGCTTTTAGTTGGTCTTGGAATATCTTATGATCTTCTTCAGGTAGTTATGGGGAATCTTAGCCGGGGAGAACAGATGAAAATTGCCATAGGTTTAGCACTTATGGGAGAATATGACCTTTTGGTATTTGATGAACCCACCAATCATCTGGATATTTTTAGCCGCGAAGCCTTGGAAGAAAGCTTGGTGAAATTTTCGGCAACAGTTATTCTGGTATCACATGACCGTTATCTCCTTGATCAAGTATGTGACCATATGCTGGTTTTTGAAGATAAAAAGATAAGACGTATTCCAGGAAGTGTGTCAGAATATATCTCAAAAAAACAAAATATGATCAAGAAAAAGGCATATAAAGAATGTATTAAAGCTAATAATGATGAAGAAATAATACTTTTAGATACTAAAATAGCTAGGATACTAAGCGAATTAAGTCAGATTAAGCCAGGGGAATCGCGGTATTTGGAGCTGGATAAAGAGTATGAAAAGCTTATTAAACAAAAACAATGCCTAAAAAAGCAAAGTGCAAAAAGCTAAATAATTGGAGTAAATGATGTAAGAAGTAGGTGTTAATTGTGTGGCATAAAATTAGCCGTTACTACCCTCCATGGTTGGAATTAATCCCGCTGCTTTTTTTAGTTATGGTCTTAATTTACATTAGCGGTAAATATGACATGCTTCCTGATTCTATGCCGACTCATTTTGGGCCCTCAGGCAAACCTGATGCCTGGTCAGATAAAAGTATATGGTCGGTATATGGACCTTTGATCATTGGATTTGTAACCTATTTCAGCATAAGTATAATCAATATATTTCTGTTAATAAGACCAGATGATCCGCGTAAGGCGATTAATATTTCTGAGCGGGATAAAGACCTCCTAGGCCCTGTTCGGTTGGAGAGAATTAGATCTTTTGCCGTTAGAAGCCTATTAGTTGCAAATCTTATTATTTCCGCTATGATAGCACATCTATCATATGCTGCTATTAAGACTGCACTTGGTCTAAGTTCAGGCCTAGGGTACTTAATTTGGGTTTTTGTGATGGCTTTAATGTTTGTTACCTTTTACATGGTAATAAAGCTAGTTTTTATGACCTCAACCAGCCATTTAAAAAATAAAAGCCGTTAAGCAACAGCCCCTGCGCCTTGTATCTCTGACACGAAATCAGCCTAGCAGTGTTCCACCAGCAAGTGCTAAATTGTCCCAAAGAACATCTTTTGTGGTTTTAGCTTATGATTTGTCGCTTTTAGGGCATATTATTTTTAGCGTTTTTTATGGAGAATGGTAATTTGTTTCCTGATAAAAATTTATTATGCAACTTAAGGGGGAGTTGATTTTATCAACCAACTGCCCCCTTATTATTTATTTAGTTAGTAAAACTACATTTTCTCTATAACCATGGCGCATCCCATACCGCCACCGATACAAAGTGTTGCTAAACCATTTTTCCCAACTAAATTACGTTTTTCCATTTCGTATATTAGGGTTACCAGTATTCTAGCACCGGAGCAGCCAATAGGATGACCTAATGCTATAGCACCACCATTAACGTTGACTATATCCATCTTATCAGCCCATCCTAGATCACGGCCAACCGCAATAGATTGAGCTGCAAAAGCTTCATTAGCTTCGATCAAAGATATATCATCTATAGTCATGCCAGCTTTTTCTAAAGCCTTCCGTGATGCTGGGATGGGACCTAGTCCCATAACACTAGGATCTACACCACCGGATGCATAGCTAACTATTTTAGCTAAAGGCTTAACCCCTAGTTCGTCAGCTTTTTCCTTGGACATTACTATTATTGCGGCAGCACCATCATTTATACCAGAAGCATTACCTGCGGTTACACTGCCGCCTTTTTTGAATGCCGGGGCTAATGTAGCCATTTTTTCTAAAGTAGTTTGGCGCGGATGTTCATCAGTATCAAATATTACTTCACCTTTTTTGGTTTTTATTACTACTGGGACTATTTCGTCTTTAAAACGTCCTGATGCAATGGCGGCGGCGGCTTTTTCCTGGCTGTTGAACCCAAATTGATCCTGCTCTTCCCTAGTTATGCCATAGAGTTCATTAATATTCTCAGCGGTAACCCCCATATGATAATCGTTAAAAATTTCCCACAAGCCATCGTGAACCATCATATCAATTATTTCGCCTTTATACATATTCATCCTGGAACCCCAGCGCTCATTGGGGAGGACATAGGGAGTATGACTCATACATTCCATACCCCCGGCCAGAACTATGTCATTATCTCCCGCGAGAATGGTTTGAGCGGCGAGACTGATGGCTCTTAGGCCAGATGCACAAACTTTATTTATAGTAAAAGCAGTGACCTCTTTAGGGATTCCAGCGTGTATCATAGCTTGCCGGGCAACGTTTTGGCCTTGGCCGCCTTGTAATACACAACCGAATATAACTTCATCAATTTGCTCCGGCTTAATACCAGCCCGGTTAATACTTTCTTTCATTACCAATGATCCCAGATCTACTGCTTTAAGATCTTTAAGTGCCCCGCCAAATGTCCCTATAGGGGTGCGGCAAGCTCCAACCAGAACAACTTCTTTAGTCATCTCCTTCACGTTCCTTTCAATATGAGTTTTTTTTAATTTTGATATAGCTAATTGTATTTAAAGAAGCCCTGACCAGTTTTTCTGCCCAGGTGACCTGCCCTTACCTTCTGCTTGAGAGAAAGAGCAGGACGGTATTTGGAATCGCCAAATTCATTTAGGAAGTAAGTTATAATCATAAGGCATACATCTATACCTATTAAATCAGCTAGTGCTAACGGACCCATAGGCATGTTTGCTCCGAGCTTCATAGCTTTGTCGATTTCTTCAGCTGATGCTATACCTTCAGTATAAAGGATAGCAGCCTCATTTATATATGGAATAAGTATCCTATTTACTATAAATCCAGGGGATTCTTTAATGGTAACAGTTTCTTTTCCTAATTTTTTACTTAGGTCCACGATAGTGTCAATAGTTTCCTCAGAGGTCTCAGCACCTGGGATAATTTCAACTAATTTCATAGCGGGTACCGGGTTAAAAAAATGCATACCTATAATTTTATCGGGGCGAGTAGTTACTGCTGCAATTTCGGTTATGCTCAGGGCTGAGGTGTTAGTGGCCAGAATTGTTTCGGGGGTACAAATACTATCAAGTTCTTTCATGACTTTTTGTTTTAGATTAATATTTTCAATAATTGCTTCAATAATTACATCACATTCTTTGAGATTATTGTTATCGATAGAAGTTCCCAGTAGTTTCTTATAATTATCTACTTCTTCGGCGGTGGTTTTACCTTTGGCTACAGCTTTATCCCAATTCTTGTATATGCCGTTTAAACCACGAGTAACAAATTCAGCTGCTATATCTACCAAAACCACTTCATAACCAGCTTCTACACAGGTCTGGGCAATCCCTGCTCCCATAGTCCCCGCACCTAATACTCCTATTTTATTTATAGCCAATCTCACTTACCTCCTTAATATATAGTTAGTGCTATTTCCCGGTAAAATTAGCTGCACGCTTCTCTACAAACGCCGTCATTCCTTCTTTTTGGTCTTCAGTGCTAAAACATAAACCAAAAAGATCGGCTTCTATAGTCATGGCACGATCTATATCAGTCTGAAGGCCTTCATTGGTAGCAGCTTTGCAGAAGCGGACTGCAAGTTTGCCTTTTTTCATAATTTTGCGCGCAATAGCTTTGACATTATCCATTAACTCTTCTGGTGGCAAAATGTTATTTACCAGACCAATACGCAATGCCTCATTTGCGTCTATTATATCTGCTGTGTATAACAGCTGTCTGGCCATACCTGCACCTATTAATCTGGGAAGGCGCTGGGTACCTCCAAATCCTGGAGTGATACCAAGTCCAACTTCTGGTTGTCCAAATTTGGCTTTAGTCGAAGCTATTCTAAAGTCACAACACATAGCCAGTTCACAACCCCCCCCCAGGGCAAAGCCGTTAACGGCGGCAATAACTGGCTTTTCCATAGTTTCTATCATACGAAAAACTGTTTGACCTAATGCACCAAATTTTCTAGCTTCAACTGCTGAGAGGTTCTGCATGAACGCAATATCAGCACCAGCAACAAAGGCCTTATCGCCTGAACCAGTTATGATTAATACATCGATTTCAGGATCGTGGCTAATACTAGTTAGGGCATCTTTCATTTCGAGCAAGGTTTCCTGGTTTAGGGCGTTTAGAGCTTTAGGTCGGTTCACATAGAGAATACCAAGGCCATTGTCCTTTTCTAAAAGTAGATTTACGAAAGCCATTTTTACCTCCCTCCAATACATAAATAATTTCTTCATATATTTCTTCATATATATAGTTTGAAGAAATAGGTATGTTTTACCTCCCCCCTTCCCCAATAGGCTTTATACAAGTCTTTCTGGGGGTATAAAACAATTTTATCACAAATGTTGCTATTTGAGACCAAAAAATGCTAATTTATCCATTGGATTGGGCGAAAAGATAGGAAAATCAAAAGGGGGCTACTGCTCCATGATAGTTTAAGCCCAATCGACTTGGTGAGGCGAATATGCTTAATTAACAGAAAAAGGGTGGTTCCCTGCTATCTATCATAGAACAGTAGCTAATATATAAAGATATTTAGGGGGTTACATAATTTAAAATTTTATAGAACTCTAATACGTTAACAAGCAAAAAGCATGCCATCCTATAGCAACATTAACTAGTCATTAGAGGAAAAGTATTGGAAAGGAAGAATAATAGTTGACGTGAGGATAGGTATTTATTGTAAACAATCAAATGGTGTTTTAATAAACACATTATTAAAAAAACTTCTTGCAATAATTTTTTCTAGGATTGAAAAAACTTAAATTAAGCAGGTGGCTGTCCGATTACACAGACAGGTGTAAGATCCTGTGAACAAACATAATTATCCATAATATTCCCAGGTTAGTCCTATACTAACTCTGGGGTAAAACCAGTATAATATAAAAAAAAGTAAAAGGGGCCAGGCAGATGTTACCACTGCGAGATAGTATCCCTAGCCGGCATTTTCCCGTAATGTCGGTTCTATTGATTGTAGTTAACTTATATATTTTTTATTATGAAAGTCAATTAGGTGCTGGTATTGAAGAATTAATCTACCGACTGGGATTGGTCCCATCTCATTATTCTAATTACCAGGTATCTAATTACTATCCGTTTTTAACCTCTATGTTTTTACACGGCAGCTGGATGCACGTTATAGGAAACATGTGGATATTATGGCTTTTTGGAGATAATGTCGAAGATCGAATGGGTAGAGTGAGGTTTATTTTATTTTACCTTATTTGTGGTTTAGCTGCCGGATTAACTCATCTTGCAGTAAATCCTACCTCTACTCTACCTGTTGTAGGTGCTTCAGGTGCTGTAGCTGGAGTTATGGGCGCATATTTTTTAATGTTTCATCATGCTAAGGTTCTTACCTTGATACCACCCTTCTTTTTAATTAACATTCCTGCTTGGATTTACTTGGGATTTTGGGTCATATCGCAATTATGGTGTGGAGCTATTGGGTTATTTGCAGCCAGTAGCTGTGGCCAGATTGCTTTTTGGGCACATATTGGTGGATTTATAACAGGAATGCTTGGCTATCGTTTCTTTTTACGGTCTGGTTACAAGTTATCCCATTGACCGCATGCCACAAGGAAATATTCGCGTGTAGACATGGTAATGTGCATGAATATTATTCTCCTCCTGCTTTCTTTTCTTGCGAACTTTTAATAATTCGATCAATATTTTCACTAGCTAAACGGTAATCATCGTTAGCTCCCTGCATGAAATAAATTGTATTTTCTATACGTTCTTGGCTTGCTTTAATTTCAGACCAGTGGCATTCCTCCTCAAAAAGATTCATACATTCCTGCAAATTCTGTGCTCTTCCAGTCTCAAGATAATGACGGAATGTTCTTAAGGTTTGCGGGTCCTGGTAGATGGAGTGGATGGGCGATTTAACCAGGATAGTGTTATAAACCTGCAGATTTTTATAATGCCGTTTAATTTTGTATTCAGCCATTTCTATTTCTCGTAAACAGTTTTCCTTTAGGGTTTCGCAATAGTCTAGCCAGTTTTCCAGCACAGCTTTATAACGGTCACAAGCCTTTTCATATTCTCGATAGCGGATAATATATACTTTCATATCATGATTATAATTACTACCCGCTTCATTCTCCCGAGCCTTCTTTTTTCGATTAATAATAAGATTAAAAGGAATAAGATTATTGTTGGAGATTTCTTTCTCCTCTTCTTTTTGTGGTTTTGGAGGAAGGTTGTCAGGCTCTGGCGGTAATAGGCTTTCCTGTTCCACCAGAAAACTGCGTTTTTCCAGAAACTTATTTAAATAATTAATCTGGCGGTTTACTTTTTCTATTTCTTTCAAAGACATCAAGCACATATCTATATCTTTTATTAGTTCGTTTTCATTGCGAACCGCCTTTTTACTATTTTTTCTATTGCGGTAATAATTGTATAGATCGTTGTTAAGTTCAGGTATAGAATCTAGTTTAATAAAAGTGTCGAGATCTTCCGAGGTAAATAATTGCGAGGGAGAAGGAAATTCTTTGGTAATATATATGCTGGTATTAGTCAAGGGATAGTAATATGGTCCAATAGTTATTAAATATTCACTATTAACAAAATTATCGATATCAGTATCAAGGTTTAGCTCATTATAAAACATCTCCCATTCCCGTATAGGTGCGCCTGCGTTGGTATTAGCGGCTGCTAAATTCTTCAATTCTAAAATAGTACTTAAAGATATTTTAAGTTTAGAGTTATAATAATAAGTTAGTACTACATCAGGAAAGTGGGTAGTAAATAGTGAAACATCTAGGAAAGAAGGTTGCTCTTTATTCAAAAAAGTAAAAAACACAAGGAATCATCCTCCCACAAGCTATTTAATAATAATTTCTATTTATTTACAGAGTTTCCTTCTTTTTTAAAAATAATATTAAAATAATTAATAAGAGGTTTCATTTGTTTCTTGCAATAGCTTATAATGATTCACAATATTACCAAATTAACCGGAATAAGGAGAATTAGCTTATGTTTAAGGCAATACTGTTTGATCTTGATGGTACTTTATTAAATATTGATATGGATTATTTTCTTAAACAGTATTTTCGTAAGATGGTGAATTTGGCAAGTGAGATGGGATACCAGGAAGGAAACCGACTAGTTGAACAGGTATGGCGTTCCACCGGTGTAATGATTGCTGATAAGAACCCTAATATAACCAATGAAGAAGCTTTTATGCAGGATTTTTACCGGAATTGGCCATATTTACCGAAGGAGTTTAACAATTTTTTTGAGCGCTATTATCAGGAATGTTTTCCATTATTAAAAGAATTTTGTCAACCGTTTCCGGAGGTACCGGAAATGATGGAATATGTAATGAACCAGGGTATAAAAGTGGTAATAGCTACTAATGCGGTATTTCCGCTAAGTGCATTACAGAATCGCATTGAATGGGCTGGTATAGGCCGTCACCAGTTTGACTTAATAACTTCTTATGAAGTAATGCACTTTTGTAAGCCGCATATTGAATATTATCAGGAGATAGCCGAGAAGATTGGAGTTAAACCTGAGGAATGTCTTATGGTGGGTAATGATACTGGTGAAGATTTGCCAGCTGGCCAACTTGGCATGAAGACCTTTTTGGTGGAAGATATGTTGATTGATAGAGGGGCAAAGTATAAGGCTGATTGGCATGGAAAGATACCAAAGCTAGCTGATTTTATAAAAAGCTGTATATAAAATACCAGGAGGTTTAATAATAATAAACAAGTAATTAGGGGACGGGATTGTTGGCATAGCCAGGCTTAGTGTCAACAACCCCGTCCCTTTGCACAGCTATCTAGTAAATAAACAATAAGGAGACTAAATTATTATGTCATCTAAGAAAAAACAAAATAAACCACTAAGTGAAAAGGATAAGCTTAAGCTGGAAATTGCAAAGGAGTTAGGCATTCTGGAACAGGTACAAAACGAAGGGTGGGATTCTTTGAGTAACGCCATATGTGGTAAAGTGGGGGGTCTTATGAGTAAACGAATGCGGGAGCAGGGAATTATAGAATAACATACCTCAATACCTTTCTAAGGACAGTGCTTATGGTTATAATGTTAATGGAAAAGATCTAGATGTGAGGTTTGCTAAATGAATGAAGTTGAAAGAGTAAGAGCTTATCTAGCAGAGCGTGAACCGCATCTTAAAATAATCAATCTCGACACCGATACTAGTACAGCATACCTAGCAGCACAAGCCTTGGGTATTGAAGTAGCACAAATTGCTAAATCTATTTTATTAAAAACTAAAAACAACGAATTTTTTATGGTGGTTGCCTCTGGGGATGCGAGAATTGATAATAAGGCGGTAAAAAATCTAATGGGTTCCCGGGTACGTATGGCTTCTGGAGACGAGGTGCTAAAAATCACCGGTTTTTCTATTGGTGGAGTATGTCCTTTTGCTTTAGAAAATGATATTCCTATATATATTGATAAAAGCCTTCAGCGTTTTGATATAGTCTATACGGCTGCAGGTACAAGCAATACTATTCTGCCTATTACTTTCAACCAGCTTTGTAATATAACCAAGAGTAATCCCTGTGATGTATGTCAGGTTGGCTAGGGACAGCTGTTTGGGGAGATTTTTATGAGTGGGAATTTTGTACATCTGCACAACCATTCCGAATATAGCCTGCTTGATGGTGCCTGCAGGGTTAAGAAGCTAGTTTCCCGGGCACGGGAGTTAGATATGCCTGCTGTGGCTATAACTGACCATGGTGTTCTTTATGGAGTAATTGATTTCTACCGTGAAGCACTTAAACAGGGGGTTAAGCCTATAATAGGCTGTGAGGTTTATGTTGCACCTCGTAGTCGTTTAGATAAGGAAAAAGGTTGGGATGAAAAGCCCTATCATCTAGTCTTACTTTGTAAGAATGATAAAGGATATAAGAACCTGGTTCATATTGTTAGCCGGGCATTTTTAGAGGGATTTTATTACAAGCCCCGGGTCGATATAGAACTTCTGCAGCAATACAACGAAGGTTTAATTGCTTTATCTGCTTGTGTTGCCGGCGAAATTCCCCGGCAAATTATCAACGGCCAATACTCTCAGGCCATGCAAACTGCTTTATTATACCGGGACATTTTTGGACCGGATAATTTTTATCTGGAGTTGCAGGATCATGGTATAGAAGAGGAAAAAATAATTATCCAGGGACTTTGCCAAATAAGTGATCAAACCGGGATTCCCCTTGTTGCTAGCAATGATATCCATTACTTATATAAAAAAGATGCAGCAGCTCATGATATTCTGCTTTGTATCCAGACTGGGAGTGTAGTAGATGAGTCTGATCGTTTACGTTTTCCTGGTAGCGAATTCTACATGAAAAGCGCAGCTGAAATGCAAGCATTATTTCCATCTCGACCTGAAGCCATTGAAAACAGTATGTTGATAGCCCAACAATGTGAAGTAAACTTTAACTTTGGGGAGTTTCACTTACCCTATTTTAATATACCTTTTAATTATACCCCGGAGTCTTATTTGGAAACGATGGTGCGCAAAGCATTTTCTGAAAAGTATCGCAATCCTTCTCCAGAAATTATTAATAGACTTGAGCATGAAATTGAGACTATAAAACGTATGGGTTTTGCGGGTTATTTTTTAATAGTACAGGATTTGGTAAACTGGGCCAGGGGTAATGGAGTACCGGTAGGGCCAGGTCGAGGTTCGGCTGCTGGAAGCCTGGTTTCCTATGTCTTAGGTATTACTACTATCGATCCCATAAAATATGGCTTGCTTTTTGAACGTTTTTTAAATCCTGAAAGAGTAAGCATGCCTGATATAGATATTGACTTTTGTTTCGAAAAGAGAGAACAGGTTATAGATTATATTGTTGACCGTTATGGTACTGATCGGGTAGCCCAAATCATAACTTTCGGTACTATGGCAGCGAGAGCAGCTATTCGGGATGTTGGCCGGGCACTTAGCATACCTTACGGCGAAGTAGATAAACTGGCTAAAATGGTACCGGCAGAACTAGGTGTAAATATCGAAAGGGCATTGGAAATATCTCCGGATTTTATAAGAGCGTATCAAACGGACATTACCGCCAGAAAAATTATTGATATAGCTAAAGCATTGGAGGGTATGCCCAGGCATGCTTCTATTCATGCAGCTGGAGTAGTAATTGGCAAAGAACCCTTAATAGCACTATTGCCTTTACAAAAGACCCCGGAGGGGCATGTTGTTACCCAGTATACCAAAGAAACGGTTGAAGATATTGGCCTGCTCAAGATGGATATACTTGGACTTAGAACCTTAACAGTGATTGACCGGGCTTTGTCCATAATCCAAAAAACCCGGAAAATAATAATTGCCCTGGATAAATTGCCATTAGATGATCCTGTGGTCTATGACCTACTGTCAAGTGGTAATACTATCGGTATTTTTCAACTAGAGAGTGATGGACTGCGGCGCATTCTAACTGAAATGAAACCACAGAGATTCGAAGACCTCATAGCAGTTATAGCCTTATACCGGCCAGGTCCCCTGGGAAGTGGAATGGTAGAGGATTTTATCAATTGCAAAAACAAGCGTAAAAAAATCGAGTATATACACCCCTTGCTGGAGAATATACTTAATGAAACCTATGGGGTGATACTATATCAGGAACAGGTAATGCAGGTAGCCAGTGATTTAGCAGGGTTTACCATGGGTGAAGCTGATATCCTGCGCCGGGCTATGGGCAAAAAGAAGCCGGAGGAGCTGGCTGCTCAAAGAGATAAATTTGTAACTGGTGCTGCTCAATGCCATGGTATTGACGAGAAAATAGCTACCAGACTTTTTGATATTATGGAGAATTTTGCTGGATATGGCTTTAACAAAAGCCATTCAGCGGCCTATGCATTAATTTCGTATCAAACTGCTTATCTTAAGGCTTATTATCCGGTTGAGTATATGTGCGCATTTTTAAGCAGTGTCATAGGCAATCAAGATCGTGTAGTTTTTTATCTTAAAGAATGTAAAAAAATGAATATTAATGTACTTCCACCTGATATTAATGAAAGTTATGAAAATTTCACTGTGTCAGGTGATGGTAATAGTATCCGTTTTGGGCTGGGTGCTATTAAAAATACAGGAATGAATGCAGTTAAAAGTATTGTTGAGATACGTAGAAATAGCCCCTTTGTCTCCTTGTTTGATTTTTGCCAGAGGATAGATTTAAGTTTGATAAATAAGCGAATTTTAGAAAACCTCATAGTGGCAGGTTGTTTTGATTCTCTAGCAATAACCCGTAAAGAGGCTCTTAGCATTATGGATGAATGTGTAGAACTAGCATTACAAGTTAAACAAAGCCAATCCGATTACCAAATCTGCCTTTTTGGAGATGCAAGTACCTTAGTAGAGGAACCTGTTCCCTCAATAAGGGGAGAACTGCCGGTCAGAGAACTGCTTAACCGTGAAAAAGAAGTACTTGGTTTTTATGTATCAGCAAATCCCCTTGATGAATATCGCGGAATTATTTTGCTTTTAACAACTCATCTAATTGATGATCTAAACAATAGTTTAGAGAATACATATGTTCGCGTAGCTGGAACAATTACCAACTTGCAACGAAAAATAAGCCGGCGCGGAGAAAGCTATGCCCGTTTATTCTTGGAAGACCTAACAGGAAGGATTGAAGTAATGGTCTTTCCATCCTCTTTACGTAAAAATACAGCAGTTCTTCAATCAGATCAAACAGTAGTATTGGAAGGTTTTTTAGATACCCGTGACGATCAACTTAAAATAATAATGCAGCGGGCTCAGGCTATTCCAAGTGTAGTGAAAGAGTTAAATATTCGTATTGATGAAAATAATAATACTTCAGACAAGAAAGATACTATGGTACATCTCTTAAAAGAATTTCCGGGAGAACAAGAAGTAATTTTACATTTTCCGGGAAAAAGGAGATTAATACTTAATGATAGTCTTAAAGTAAAACCTAATAATATCTTAAAACAACAATTAACTGCCCTTTTTGGTCAACAAAATGTATGGTTTGCCTAATAAAAAAAATAATATTTTCCCAAATAACCCCCCATGGAGTGTTATTTATGTCTATTTTCTAATTTATTAAATTTGAGGAGGTAAGTGCATGAATGAAAACTATATTGGAGAAGACTATATTGTAGTAAAGGCTCAGGAAAATGGAGTAACACTTATCGGTCTTACCCGTGGCAGGGACACTAGATTTCACCATACAGAAAAACTAGATCGGGGCGAGGTAATGGTGCTTCAGTTTACAGAACATACTTCGGCCATGAAAGTTAGAGGAAATGCTGAG
This sequence comes from Syntrophomonadaceae bacterium, assembly GCA_050943255.1. Lineage (GTDB taxonomy): Bacteria > Bacillota > Syntrophomonadia > Syntrophomonadales > Syntrophomonadaceae > UBA4844. The sequence goes on along the minus strand of JBMNOV010000001.1, from coordinate 54,408 downwards.
ATCTATACCCGTTTTGGCATAATTAAGGCTGAAAGCTCGGAAGGCAGTGAAGGCCGAAAAGTAAATAAATAAATGGAGGTTTATAGTGACCAGGGTAGCATTGTTAACCAGCGGCGGGGATGCGCCGGGAATGAATGCCGCCATACGGGCAGTAGTAAGATCAGCTATTTACCATCGATTCGAAGTATATGGAGTATATCAGGGTTTTGAAGGATTAATTGTTGGGCATATCAGCCCTATGACCCTAGGCTCAGTAGCTGATATAATTCATCGCGGCGGAACTATATTACGTACTTCTCGTTCGGAGGCATTTAAAACCTATGAAGGGCGAGCCCGGGCTTTGGATAACCTAACTAAAATGGGCATTGATCACCTGGTAGTTATTGGAGGTAACGGGAGTTTCCGTGGTGCTTATGATTTTTCACAATTAGGTATTAATGTTATAGGTATTCCAGCGACAATCGATAATGATATAGCATATACGACTTCGATTGGCTTCGATACCGCGGTAAATACGGCTTTGGAGGCTATTAACCGTATCAGGGACACAGCTACAAGTCATGGTCGGGTATTTATTATTGAAGTCATGGGGCACGAATGTGGTGAAATTGCTCTCCATGCTGGAGTGGGCGGGGGAGCTGAATCTATTTTGATACCGGAAATTGCTACTGATCTTAATCAGGTAGTTGATAAAATAAACCGCGGTACAGATAGGGGCAAATTACACAGTATAATTGTTGTTGCTGAAGGTGTTTACCCGGTTATGGAGCTTAAAGAGCAGATAGAAAAACAGACTGGTCAGGACACCCGGGTGAGTATTTTAGGGCATACCCAGCGAGGAGGTACACCAACGGCGGTTGACCGCATTCTTGCATCTTGCATGGGAAAAGGAGCTATAGACTGTGTGAATGGGGTACAGCGTAATGTAGTAATTACCTGTCTGGAGGATAAAATTCAGCCTATACCCCTGGCGGAAGTAGTGAATGGAACCAAAACTCTACAACGGGATCTTTTTGAAATAGCTCGTATGCTTTCAATATAGGTTTTTGAGGTGAAGAAATGAAAAAGACCAAAATAATCTGTACAATTGGGCCTGCCAGTGAAAAAGTTGAAACCATAAAACAGATGATTGAAGCTGGTATGAATGTAGCTCGTCTTAATTTTTCCCATGGGAGTTATGATGAACACCAGAGAAGAATACTGGCCATACAGGAAGCAGCTCGAATTTGTAATCGATATGTTGCTATAATGCTTGATACCAGGGGACCTGAAATAAGAACCGGAAGGCTTAAAAACGGAAAAATTAAGTTAGAAAGCGGACAGGATTTTGTACTTACTACTCGCGAGATTATAGGAAATGAGCATGAAGTCATGATTAGTTATCCCCACCTGCCCGATATGGTGAAAAAAGGTATTACCATATTACTAGCTGATGGGCTAATAAATTTGCAGGTTGAGGCAATTAATGATGGTGATATAAAATGCCGGGTTGTTAACGGGGGAGAATTGGGTGAACGTAAAGGAATAAATGTACCAGGGGTAAGAATTGGGATGCCCTTCCTAAGTAAAAGAGATATTGCAGACATTAATTTTGGAATTGATAATAATATAGACTTTATTGCGGCTTCGTTTGTCAGGACAGCTGATGATGTTATTGATATAAGGCGCATTCTGGAACAGCGGCAAGCTGATATTGATATAATTGCTAAAATTGAAAGCCAGGAGGGGGTTGCTAATCTGGAGGAAATCACCAAGGTTGCTGATGGGGTAATGGTAGCCCGGGGTGATCTTGGGGTTGAGATACCTGCCGAGGAAGTACCTTTAGTTCAAAAAAACATTGTTGAAGGATGTAGCAAGTCAGGCAAAATGGTTATTATTGCTACCCAGATGCTGGAATCCATGATTACTAATCCCCGTCCTACCCGTGCTGAGGTATCAGACGTGGCTAATGCAATCTTTGACGGCGCTGATGCAATAATGCTTTCCGGGGAAAGTGCTGCTGGTAAATATCCAGTTGAAGTAGTAAAAACAATGGCACGTATTGCAGCTCGAGCTGAAGAGTCTTTACCCTACCAGGATATCTTACGTAAAAAGCGTCCTCAGCTTAGCCCCACAGTTACAGATGCTATTAGTTATGCTACTTGTACAGCAGCCATGAACCTGGGTGCAGCAGCCATTATAACTGCTACTTATACCGGTTTTACTGCTAAAATGATTGCTAAGTACCGCCCTCAGGCTCAGATAATAGCTTCTACTAATGATTTCAGAATAATGAAAAAAATGGCTTTAGTTTGGGGGGTGGAACCAATCTTTATAAAAGAAACCAAAGGAACTGATGAATTATTTACTGAATCTATCCAAGCTGCACTTGATAGCGGTTATATAAAAAACGGTGATCTTCTGGTGCTAACTGCCGGAATACCATCGGGAAAATCAGGTGGTACTAATATGTTGAAAGTTGAAACAGTCGGTGAGATATTAGTTGAGGGTATGGGCATAGGGCATAAAACTGCGAGTGGTCCGGTAAGAGTTGTACTGACTGCTGATCAAATAGATAAGATTCAACCAGGGGATATCGTTGTCACAGGAAGTGCCGACAGCAGCCTTGCTCCTTATCTTGAACTGATTGCTGGGTTAGTTGCTGTAGAGGGCGGCCTAACTTCTAATGCTGCTATTATGGGTATTAACGCCGATATCCCCGTAATAGTTGGGGTAAAAGATGCAACTAGCATACTAGAAGATGGTATGGTAATTACCTTGGATACACCCCGTGGCAGAGTATATAGGGGTTTAGCCCGGGTAATGTAACGTTATAAAGATATTAAAATCTCTTAATTATAGATCCTTACGTACTAAACGGGGCAAAAAAAATTTTAATTGTCTTATTTAGCTTAATAGAGTACAATTACTTTTAATAAAATAAGATTAAGCATCAAAGCCTATTTTATAGGCTTTTTTAATCTTCAAAAACATATTACAACTGTAGCTTTTATACCCCTCTTAAGTAAAGGATAATAAATGAACAATATCTTTATTATTACACTGGTTATTATTACTATTGGGCACATTTTAAAAAGATTAAATATCATAAAAGAGAATGAGGGCGAAACTTTATCCAAACTATTAATCAATTTAACAATTCCAGCCCTGTTGTTTAGCAATTTTTGCCAGGCAGAGCTTGATGCAAAGTTAGCTTTAATGCCGCTTATAGCAATATTGTATAACTTGCTGATAATTGCCGTTGGCATGGTTATTTTTAGGAATTGTACCGGCAAGCTCAAGGGAATGTTGGTAATGCTAGGCCCAGTTGGTAATGGTTTGTTCTTTTTTCCCTTGGTTGAAGCAATGTGGGGTTCACAAGGATTAGTATATTTTGGCATGTACGATATTGGCAATGCATTTACCTTGTTCTGTATTTCTTATTATATTGCTAATTACTATGCAAATGAGGAAGGAAAAATTGATTACCGGATTGTTGGAATAAAGATGTTAAAATCCGCACCTTTAATGACTTATTTTCTAGTAATTATAATAAAACTAATTGGTTTACAAATACCCGAAATAATTATTCAAGTTACCCAAACTATATCTAAGGCGAACTTACCCCTAAGTTTTATCTTGTTTGGACTTTACCTTGATTTTTCATTTACGTATGATTATATAAAAAATATCTTAAAAGTTATTACTATTAGATATGTCCTTGGTTTGGCTATAGGTATTACGCTGCTTTTTTACCTGCCTTTTCCAGATCTCCCCAGGTACATTATATTATGTGCACTTATCCTACCCACTGCAGCAGTTTTAATTCCTTATGCATTGGAATTTAATTATGATGTTAAGTTTGTGGCGGCAGTATCTAATATTACAATTATAATAAGTTTCTTTTTACTGTGGGTAATTGCAGGACGGTTGTCTCTACTGTAAGATAGCGGCGGAATTAAAAAAAGCAGACTGCTAAATTAAACTGCCGGTTAATTAGACAACGATTTATCTATTGGCCATTTGCCAAACCCTTTGTTTTTTTACTTCAATAATTATAGCATCTAAGGTAGAGGAATCCAGGTTACCGGTTGGCATGAGCCCTTGCACCCTCTGGAAGTTGCTCAAGAACTTGCTGTAATCATCATTTTCATGTGCTCCCAGACTAGTCAGCATATCAGAAATCTGTTTATTTTCTTCTTTGCTTAGAATAAGGTGTTCCTTGATAACAGGGAGGTTATGCGGTACAGTGAGTGCAGTTGAATTTTCCTTAATTATAGGGTGGCTATTTTTTTGGGGTACAGCTAATTGGTTATTATTATCTCTAATCAAAACACTATCTTGGTTAGAACCAGTCAATACTTGTTTTTCAATAATCGGCATACTTTTTATAAGTCCAATAGTTGTTCCAGTAATAACTGCTGCAGCTAATACTAATACAAGGAAGAATAAATATTCTTTTTTCACTGAGTCTGTCTCCTCTCAGGTAAAAACTGCCTTTATTTTAAAATACATCGGGATAATAAGCAAGTTAACATAAATATGGATATCTAAATAGCTGTTGCTATTTTTTAATTAGTTAGCCATTTATTTTACTTCATTATATTAGCTTTAATAATTAAATCGTCCTTTATCATTTAAATGAATTTATAAATTACATTTATTTTTTATGCATGAATGGGTTAAAGCTTGATAAGCAAATAACTTTGTGCAATTTAGAAAATAAAAAAGAGCCTTAAAAGACCCTATTTTACTGCTATGGTGCCAGAGGAGGGACTCGAACCCTCACGCCTCGCGGCACACGATTTTGAGTCGCGCTCGTCTGCCAATTCCGACACTCTGGCTTATCTTGATGCATAGTAAATTATAGCTGGCACACTATAGCTTGTCAAGAATGAAAACCAACTGTGTATTGTTAATCAGTGGCAATGCCATGGTATAAATCATCACCCAAGCGGAAGCTTTGCTGATTTAATTGCATATGTTTTAATATAAGATATAAACTCATAGGGTGCAAGGTCGCATAGGGAGAAATTATTTGTTCCCCCACACGGTGGAAATGATGGAACAACAAGGAGATTGAGAGTTAAAGGATTTTACATAATTGTGTTGAATTTTTATAGTGGACTTAAATTATGAAAACATGTCCCAATATGGTAAAATGCTTTATCTGAACTATGTGACATTTAAGGGAGAATTAGATGCAGCCAGAAGAAGTTTTAGTTAAGCAGAGCATACAGGGCGATACCCGTGCTTTTGAAGAATTAGTTAAACAATATCATAATAAACTATATGTGCTAGCTTATCGTTATATGGGCAATGAAGAGGATGCATACGATATGTCCCAGGAGGCTCTTATTAAAGCTTTTCGTTCTCTGCGTTCCTTTAAAGGCAACTCTAGTTTTGGTACTTGGCTATATCGTATAACTACTAATGTTTGTTTAGATGAACTAAGGCGGCGAAAAAGAAGAATTTTGCCCCTTTCTTTACATGAACCGCTGGCAACCAGGGAAGGGGATGAAGTTGGAAAAGAAATAGCCGACCCCTCGCCTGGAGCAGACATAAAATATGAACAACAGGAATTTTCTCAATACATACAATCAGTACTAAATGAATTAAAAACTGAACAGAAAACAGCTGTAATATTACGCGATATAATGGAACTTACTTATGAGGAGATTGCTGAAATCCTAAATTGTTCATTGGGAACAGTAAAGTCCAGAATAAGTCGTGGTAGGGAAGCCTTACGAAAAAAATTATCCGAGAGGGAACTTTTACCTTAAATTCTCGTCTAATAATACGAGGAGGAAGGACCATGAAATGCGAACAGGTTAGGGTTTTACTATCATCTTATATTGATGGTATTACCAGTGAAAAAGAGAATAGATTTATAAACGAACACCTGCAAAGCTGTCCGCAATGTCAGAGTGAGCTTAAGCAGTTGAAGTCATGTTGTGCTGTACTTATGAATCTTCCTGCTCCAGAGTTACCAGAAAGCTTTATTGACGATTTGCGTAAACATTTGGCCGAAGAAAAAACCATCCTTTATAAACCCAGGGGAATAAAAAAGCCTCAAAGACAAGGTTGGATAGCCGCTAGTATAGCAGGTATGGCACTGGCGTTAGGTATTTATGTCAGCAGTGTTTTACCTGTTGCTCCTATAATTGCAGCATGGCAGGAAAAGCACGATAATAGCAATAGTAAAACTGTTGGAACTATTAATGAAATAATTAACCGCATTCAAACTGCAAAAGTGGAGAAATCAGAAAATATAGCCCAGGTAACTGATGAACCTCAAGAAGTTGAGAAAAAGAATAATAATATATCTAATAACACTTCAATAAATTCGGTACAATTTGAAAATAATGAAGGCAATAATGCTAATAACGATAATAATGAGGAACCAGTAAAGATAGCAAACGTAGAGGCAGCACCAAAAATAGCTGATGTATATTCCACCCGGATAACGGTTTCGAATGCTGCTGATTCTCTTAATGAAGTTGTACAGTTAGCTGAAAATAACGGCTGGAATTATGATTATTCTGATAATGGAAGTATAACCCAAGCTCTGTCGGCGTCTAATGTAAGCGGCATTACTTTAAAAGTGGATAGAGAAGAAGTAAATAATGTGATTAGCGCACTTGGGGAAATAGGTAAAGCTAGTGCACCGCTGCAAGAACACCAGGAATTAACCCAGAAGTATAGTGAAATCGAAAAGCAGATTATTACGCTGCAAGAGAAGAAGCAGGATTTGCAAAAGGCTAAATCTCCTGATGAGAATGAGCTTAAGGAAATTGAAACCCAAATCCATGATTGTTTACAACAGAAGGAGACATTAGATAAAGATCTGACAACTGCCACCGTGTATATTTACCTTGAAGAAGAGGTAGCACCATAAAATAATAACTTCTAATAACAAGTTAAAGCAGGAAGAGATTCCTGCTTTTATTAGTTGATGGTTAAAAAAAGATTCACTTAAAAAGTTAGATAGCAATAAAATAATCGAAAAATCAACCCTAGATAAGGTGAACGCGATTTTGATTGCATTTGCCTACTTAAATTTTTCTTTGTTTATTAAAATGATATAATTAGCATAAGATCAAAGGGCAGCCTTGGGGCTGCTCTTAGGCTTATTTAAGGTGGGATTATCATGCCGGAAATGAAGTTGATGTTAATAGATGGGAATAGTTTATTATTCAGGGCTTTTTATGCTTTGCCTTTATTGCATAATCGGGAAGGGGTATATACCAATGGGGTATATGGTTTCCTTACTATGTTTAACCGGATAATAGCAAGTGAACAACCTACTCATATTGCGGTAGCTTTCGATATGGAGCATAAGACTTTCCGCAGTGACAGATACAGCAAATATAAGGCTAACCGTTCAGCTCCACCGGAGGAGCTTCAGGGACAGTTCCAGCTTTTGCGTGAGGTTCTTGATGCTCTAAATATTCATTATATAGAAAAGCCTGGTTATGAAGCAGATGATATTATCGGGACTTTGAGCTGGCGGGCTCAGGAGGAAAACGTACAATGCCTGATTGTTACTGGTGATGGGGATGCCCTGCAACTGGTATCAGAAAGGGTAAAGGTTTTAATGACTAAAAAGGGTATTAGCGATATAGAAGTCTATGGCCCTGCTCAGGTCAGAGAAAAATGGGAAGTAAGCCCTTTGCAAATAATTGAGATTAAAGGTTTAATGGGTGATATTTCCGATAACATACCCGGAGTACCGGGGGTTGGGGCTAAGACGGCAGTCAAGCTAATAAAGGAATACCGTAATATTGAAAACCTTTACGATCATTTGCATGAAGTAAGTGGGCGTAAACTGGTGGAAAGGCTTACCCAAAACCGGGAATTGGCGTTTATCAGCCGGGAATTGGCTACTATTGTCAGGGATGTAGAATTGGACTGGGATTTGGAAAAGTTCCGGGTGGGGGAGCCTAACTGGGGTAAGCTGGTAGAGTTATACAAACGTTTGGAGTTTAACCATTTTCTCAATGCTTTGCAGGAGAATAAAAGCATGGACAAGGAAGTTAACACCAGTAAAATAAATGTTATTGAGCTGGAGACTGAGGAAGCGGCCGCAGATTTTTTTACCGCTTTAAAGACGGGTTTAACTCTGGCTATGTATATAGAAACTGATTATCACCATCCCATGTGGGCTAAGATTAAAGGTATATATTTTGAGGATAGAGGTAATGTTTATCATTTGCCGATAGGTGAAAGGGCTCATTATCGTTTAGAATGGGTCAGGCCTTTATTGGAATCAATGTCTTTTTCTAAACTGGTCCATAATACTAAGTATCTTCAGGTAATACTGATGAGATATGGCATAAATCTACGGGGTGTAACTGGGGATACCCTCCTGGTGGCCTACATAGATGATCCCAGCTTTGAAGGTGATGAATTAAGTTCTTTATTATATAAATATCTTAAAATTAAGGTAACTGATAAGAACCCGGTAATACTAATTTCGTGTTTGCGTGAGTTATTTAACCGACTGCAAGAAAGCATCCCTAGTGAACAGGAATCTCTTTTAAAAGATATTGAAATGCCGATATCAGAAGTATTAGCATACATGGAGTTTACCGGAATTAAAGTGGATCGTGAAACTTTACAGCAGTTATCGACGGAAATGGCTGGAAGAATAAAAGAAAGTGAAAGAAAGATATTTTTGCTGGCCGGGCAGGAGTTTAATATAAATTCCCCTAAACAACTGGGAAAGGTATTGTTTGAAGATTTGGGGCTGCGGGTGGTTAAAAAGACTAAAACTGGCTATGGGACTGGAGCTGAAGTACTAGAAGAGCTTTATAATGATCATGAGATTATTGCTCATATCCTCAATTACCGGCAGCTTGCTAAGCTGAAATCTACCTATGTTGATGCTCTACAGGAGTTGATTCACCCAGATACTGGGCGGGTACACACTATTTTTAAGCAGGCCCAGACTGCGACTGGGCGTTTATCGAGTGTGGAGCCGAATCTGCAGAACATACCTATTAAAATGGAGGAAGGACGTCGTATTCGCAAGGCTTTTACAGTGGTGAATGAAGGCTATGTTTTGATGTCGGCTGACTACTCACAGATTGATTTACGTGCCTTGGCTCATATTAGCGGGGATAAAACCTTAATTGAGACTTTTCATCAAAATATAGACATACATGCACGGACGGCAGCTGAAATATTTAATGTACCGCTAAATCAGGTAGATAGTGAATTACGCCGCCGGGCTAAGGCGGTGAATTTCGGTATTATTTATGGGATTAGTGACTTTGGGCTTGCACGCGATACTGGGGTTAGCCGCAAAGAAGCCCGTCGCTATATTGATAATTACCTAGATTCGTACCCCGGGGTCAAAAAATACATGGAAGATATCGTGAAGTTTGGCCAGGAGCGCGGTTATGTGGAGACTTATCTAAAACGGCGCCGCTATCTGCCTGAACTTAATGCTAAAAACAAGCTACAACAATCCTTTGCCCGGCGTATGGCCTTAAATACCCCAATCCAGGGAACATCTGCGGATATAATAAAACTGGCTATGATTAAGGTGTTCGACCAGCTAAGGGAGCGGGAACTGCAGGCTAAACTGCTCCTACAGGTACATGATGAACTGGTTCTGGAGGTACCGCTGACCGAAGTGGAGGAAGTAGCGGAGCTGCTCAAGTATAGTATGGAGAATGCTTGTGAACTGCTAGTCCCGCTGGAGGTATCTCTGAAAATCGGCCGTAACTGGTATGACATGGTGGATTTTAAGGTATAGTAAGGCAATAGAGATTGCAACATTAGGTGTGAAACAGTAAGGCGGAACATCAATATCTTAAATATATTATAAAAGATCGGCGTTTATTTTTCGTTATACAGGAGGTTATGATGCCTGAACTTCCGGAAGTTGAAACTATAGTTAGATCCCTGCAGGTGAATGTAGGAGCAAGAATAAAAACTATTGATATAAGACGGCAGGATATTATTCGCCTGCAGCAATTTCCAGCAGACGAGCTTAATAATAGGATTATAAAAGACATTAAGCGCCGGGGGAAATTTTTTGTATTTTACCTAGGGTGTAATCACAATCTAGTATTTCATCTGGGCATGAGCGGCCGTTTTTACATGATACGGAATTATAATGAACCTAGTCAGAAACATATTCATGCGCTCATATACCTCAATAATGGTAATATGCTAGTTTACCAGGATCCCCGCCGCTTTGGCGGAATTTGGCTTATACAAGACTTAAAGCTATTTTTCAACAACATGGGACCGGAACCCCTTTCTAATGAATTTACTGTTGCCTATTTACAGAAAGTATTAGAACACCGCCAAGCTCCGGTAAAGAACATCTTATTAAACCAGCATCTAATCAGTGGGATTGGTAACATTTATGCGGATGAGGCTCTTTTTGCTGCAGGTATACGACCCGATCGCCCCGCATCTTCACTAGACCAGAGTGAAATAATAAAATTACACCGTTTCATACGTAATATTCTCTATCAAGGTATTGAGTATAGAGGAACTACCTTTCGTGATTATCGTGATCCATTTAACCAGAAAGGTAATTTTCAGAAACATCTAAAAGTATATGGGAGACAAAACCAGCCATGCCTGCAGTGCCATCAAACCATTCAACAAATTCGCATCGGTGGGCGTAGTACCCACTTCTGCAATAATTGCCAGCACTAAAGATGGGTAACACATTAACACTTTTGTCCATATAGTAGATTGAACTGCTAATAACGGATAGGAGTGTTTCTGGTGAAGTTTCTTACCTTAGTATTATTTGCCCTAGCAGTAAGTGCAGATGGTTTTATGGTAGGGATAGCATATGGTATAAGTAAAATAAAAATACCCTTTTTTTCTTTATTGGTTATTTCTTTGGCCTCTGCGTTAGCGGTAAGTATATCAATGCTTTGCGGTGTAGGTCTTACCGGATTGCTTTCATCTGAAATATCTTCCCTAATAGGTGTAATTTTAATAATTGGAATTGGAGTGTACTTTCTTACTAATGCTTGTCGTGAGAAGATCAACTCCCTGGACAATAATGGGCAGGAACCATTATTAGCATTCAGTATTAAACCTTTGGGGATAATCGTACAGATACTCAAGCAACCCTCCCGGGCTGATTTCGATTGTTCTGGGGAAATAGGTGCAAAGGAAGCCTTTTTTCTAGGTTTGGCCTTGGCTTTAGATGCTTTGGGAGCTGGAATAGGAATGGCCATGACTGGGAGTAATATTTTATATACTGCTATAACCGTTGGTATGTTAAAATTTATACTGATAAATAGTGGAATATTTCTTGGCAGTAAGATTAATACTGGAGCTTTAAAGTTTACTGCTTCTATAGTTCCCGGGTTAGTGTTAATAATAATTGGTATAATTGAATTATTGTGAGGAGAAACAAATGAAAATAATCGGTTTAACGGGTGGTATAGCAAGTGGAAAAAGTACAGTATCCAATATTTTTAAAAAACTGGGTGCAATTGTGCTTGATGCTGACCAAATAGCTCGTGAGATTGTAAAACCTTATCAACCAGCCTGGGAAGATATTGTAGAGCTGTTTGGTACTGAAGTTGTCAACTCCGACCAAAGTTTAAACCGTCCTAAAATAGGTGAAATTGTTTTTAATAATCCCCAAGCCATGCAAGAACTTAACCGGATTACACATCCCCGTATTATGCAATACACTAAAAATCTTCTGAATAAAATTAGCATGGAAAAGCCAGACGCTATTGTCGTTCTTGATGTTCCCTTGCTGTATGAGACTAAAATGGACATGTTATGTCAACAAGTAATAGTGGTTTGGGTGGATCGCAATACCCAGATAAAACGCTTGATGGAAAGGGATAACCTGAAATATGAGGATGCAGTAAAGCGGATTAATTCCCAAATGTCACTAGATGAGAAAGCCAGGCGTGCTGATGCTGTCATTGATAACCGAGGTAGTATTATGGAAACTAGAGAAAAAGCGACCAGATATTACAACGAAATTAAAATCAAAGACTATAATAATATGTTTTAATAGTATTTATCTCTGGAGGTTGTATTATATTGAAACACAACATCAGGAAAAGGCTTTCCATTTTAATGTGGGTCAGTATTCTGTTATTTCTTGTAGTGGTTTTAACCTTCCCTAAGTGGATAAGCATATTTTATCCTCAGCCACATAGTGATCTGGTATTTACTGCTGCTCAGGAATACGGTGTTGACCCGTATTTAGTATTTGCTATTATTAGAGCTGAAAGTAAGTATCAAAATGCTGCTCAATCACCAGTGGGTGCGAGAGGGCTTATGCAAATAATGCCCGAAACGGCACAATGGATTTCTGAAATACAGGGAATAAGCGATTTTAGCTCCGAGAGCTTACACGATCCCGAAATAAATATACGTTTTGGTTGTTGGTATCTGAATAATTTAAGCCAAGAGTTTGATGGGCGTACCCCTATGATAGTAGCCGCATATAATGCCGGGAGGGGAAAGGTTAGGGAATGGGTGTTAAATGGGAAGTGGGATGGCAGCCGCCAGTCAATCGATCAAATACCATTTGAGGAGACCCGGCTTTATGTTAAGAATGTACTTAACAATTATGAAGCCTATAATGCTATTTACCAGTAAGCGAAAATATAGTATAACAGAACTTATTCATAGTGAAATAATAGGTGACGGAATAATGCAAATGCTTGTCTAATATAATGTTCCCATAAGTATATTTTAGGGGGAACAAATATGTTTGACTCACAGAAGAAATATAAGCTGGCTTTTGTTGGTTTTCTGTTACTTCTAACCATTTTTGTCGCAGTTCTTATAAATAGATATAACTTGGCCGTATATACTGCTAATCTTGATAATCGTACCTTTAATGCCGGAATATGTGGAAGAGTAAATTCGCTTGATCCTGCAAATGTAGCTGAACACCAGGAAAGACTTATTGCCAGCGCTGTTTATGAAGGTCTAGTGTGTTATAACGAAAAGTCAGGTGAGCTTGAACCGCTTCTGGCAAAAAAATGGAAGTATAGTTCTGATGCGAAAACCTTGGTTATACAGTTAAAAAATAATATAAAATTTCATAACGGAAAAAAACTAACTGCTGCTAATGTTAAAGCTGCCTGGGAAAAAAGCTTTATTAATAGCCAGATTTGGTCTAATGTTAGTATGTTTTTGCCTATTGTTGGCAGTAATGAAATGGCAGAAGGTATGAAAAATGAAATTTCCGGTATTCAGGCAGTTAATGAATCGACCATAAAGATTACTTTTGACCAGCCCAATTCCGCATTTATATATATTCTGACTAGTCCTGTTTTCTGGGTATATGATCTTAGTGAAGATAACCAGAATAATCCGAGCCCAGGTACTGGCCCTTACGTTTTTAAGGAAATAGAAGAAAATAAAAGCATTCTCCTGCTAAAAAATGAAGAGTATCACCAGTCAGGACCACGATTAAGTGCTATAAATTTTACTGTGTATGACGATGAAATAAAGGCCTTGGAGGATTATAAGGCACATAAATTGGATTATCTTGACTCAATACCCTTTAGCCAAATAAAGGAAATCAGCAAGAATCCCGAATATAAGGATTTATATATCAAGCAAAACTTGCTTAATACATATCAGCTGGTGCTTAATGTCAATAAAAAACCTTTTACTAAAGGCTATTTACTCCGGCGCGCACTAAACTATGCTATCGACCGTAAGGCTATAAATGACACCGTATTAGGGGGGGCATATACTCCTATAAGTACTGCCGTACCTTTGGGTTTTAAAGGGTATAAAGGCGAAATGAGCGGTTATAGTTATGAGCCGGAAAAGGCGCGGCAATTGCTGGAGGAAGCTGGTTATAGTGCAAATGACTTGATAACCTTATCTATAACCTATGATAATGATGAAGGGCACCGTGCTGTGCTGGACATGTTAGCCCAGCAACTAAAACAGGTTGGCTTTTTGGTAGAGTTAAATACTATGGATTGGGAATACTACAGTAAACAATTAGGAAAAATGCAAATACCTTGTGGTCGGGTGAGTTGGTATGCTGATTATCCTGACCCGGATAACTTTATATATAGCATGTTTCACAGTTCTAAAATCGGGATTAGCAATTTCTCCGCTTATCACAATCCTCAGGTAGATAAACTGCTGGATTTGTCAAGAAAGGAATTGAACCTAGAGAAACGCTTGGATTACCTGCACCGGGCGGAAGAAATAATTATAGACGATGCTCCTTGTCTCTGGCTTTTTCAGAAATGTGCTCATAAGCTTATTAGTAAAAACGTGGCCAATCTTACAGTGGATAGCATGGAAATGGTAAACTGGAATCAGATAGAATTACGTAAGTCTTCACTTGATGAAGGCAATAATAAACCTGAGGAGCAAGGGAAGGAGATTTAGATACCAGAAAGCTGAAGTGCAATAGTACTAAGCATTAAAAACATAAGCTGAGTGATAATTGACACTGCTCGCAAAGCATTATATAATTAATTTCGTCGAGATAATGACAAACCTAACAATTGTGTCGGAGTGGTGGAACGGGCAGACACGTACGTTTGAGGGGCGTATCCTTAACCGGGTGCGGGTTCAAGTCCCGCCTCCGACACCATGCTTATCAGAACTTTCGAGCTGAAGTTTGAAAATACAATCGAGTTTATTATCAAAGACTTTGACCTCATGTAAGTATGAGGTCATTATTTCTTTCTGGTTTCCAGAGAGGCACCGATAGCCAATCTGCATTTTTGCTTTCTCATGTAGTTTACTACGTCGCGGCGGGTAGTATCTTCAAAAGGGGAGCGGCATTCATCCAGCTTTGTTCCATGTATTGCTTTTGCCCCCGAACTGGCTAAACTTGTCGGCCATGTGCTTATAGGGTAGACCATCCTCGATGGTCTTAATAATGCGGTTCATTTCTTTTATTTTCAACCTGCAGCTGTTCGAACAGCATGTTTTTTCTTTGTCTTGACCTTTATTTATTGTATTAATATGTTGCCAGATTCTATTAATTAAGTCCTCTTCGTTTTCTGGGTTATAATTTTCTTTCCAATTTCGGCTATTACTTTTTGTTCCAGTTTATCCTCAGGGTAGTGTTTACTATTACTATAAGAGCGCTTGTGCATATAGATTATTACATTCATAGTAGTAATAGGAATTATCGCACAGAAAATACCTGATAAGAGGAGGTGCTTGTTATGTATATAGAGTGATTGTTGCCTTCAGGCCTCTAGGATACAAAAATGAAGTTGAGGTAACCCGCTTTTTCGAAGCTAGCAATGCGTTGTAAGCATGGGAATCTGCTATGATAATGCCAAGAGCTAAAAAGCAGCAACGAAGTAGATGGGTTCGTCATGTTGAGGAAATCGATGCCATTCAATACTTGTTTGCTAAACCGGCGGAACTAGTCATTTGAAGAAATGTCAGACTATGAGCGTTTAAAATTAAAACAAGCACTGCTGAAATACTGTGAATTGGATACTTTGCTATGGTTATAATTTATGAAGGCTGGAAGGACTTAATTGGGGGTTAGTCTAAAAGCGTTTAATAGCTATTAGAGTGGGGAGGATAAAGATGCCGATCAAAATATTTCATACTGCCGATTTACATATTGGCATGAAATTCAATAGCTATCCTGAGCCGATTAAAAGCAAATTGCAGGAGGCCAGGTTGGAGGTATTGCTCAAGATGCTGTCCATAGCCAATAAAGAAAACTGCAATCTGTTTGTGGTAGCTGGTGATTTGTTTCACAACATCAAGGGCATTAACAAAAAGGCTATTGTCCAGACAGCTCAATACTTGGAGGAATTTCAGGGAGAATGTGTTTTAATTCTGCCTGGTAATCATGATTACGATAACGATAGGATGGATTTTTGGGATACTTTCAAAAATACTATTGGAGATAAAACGATATTCTTAGATCGGGAAGCCCCTGTCTCTTTGATAGATTACGGGCTGGATGTAACGGTTTATCCAGCACCCTGCCATTCCAAACACAGTGATACCAACAATATCGGCTGGATCGGGGAACAAAAAGTTGATTCCGAACACATAAATATTGGTATTGCTCACGGGTCGCTTCAGGGCATTTCGCCTGATATAGAATCCAGTTATTTTTACATGACTCCGCAGGAACTGGAGAATCTTCCTATGGATCTATGGCTGCTGGGGCATACTCATGTGGCTTATCCTGTTAATGAATCAATAAAAGATTGGAAGGTGTTTAACCCGGGAACACCGGAACCAGATGGATTAGATTGTTGGCACAATGGGCACGCGTGGCTTATCGATGTGGATGATCATAAGAGAAAAACTGCTAATCTGGTTTTGACCGGGACTTACCGTTTTTTGGATAAAAACTACACTATCGCAGATTCTGATGACCTGGATCAACTGCAGGCAGCGCTGCTTAAAGAAAAACCGGAAACCACTATAGCCAGGATCCATCTGGCTGGAAGGGTATCAAATGATACATACAGTTATCGAAAAGAAATATTCAAAACTTTGGAACAAACCCTGGCATACCTAATCATTGATGATTTCAACCTGGGTATAAAAATTACCCCGGAAAAGATCAGTCAAGAATTTACCGAGGGCTCTTTTCCACAACAGTTATTAAAGGCATTAACTGATGACGAGGATGCCATGCAAATGGCCTATGAGCTGATCATGGGGGTGAGAAAATGATCATCAAAGAATACCGTTGCCGGCGATTTGCAGGCATAAAGGATAAATCTTTGGAATTCAGGGGCGGGCTCAATGTTTTATTAGGTAATAATGAGTCGGGGAAGAGTACGTTGATCGAAGGCATTCATGCAGCTATATTCAAATCAACAAAATACGATCGAAGATCGGCAGCGGATAAAACGTTTTATTCCCAATTTAAGCCTTTGCCCAACGGTGACACCTTTGACAGCGAGTTAGTATTAGTCTGTGAGGACGGAGAATTTACCATCTCTAAACAATGGGGTGCCAACGCTTCAGTACAGCTAATTACACCAAAAGAAGAAATATTAGTGAGCGAAGCCAAAGTCAATGGTATCTTAAAAGAAATATTAAGATTCGGAGAAGGAACTTTTAGCAATATCTTTTTTTCCAAACAGGTTCATTTTCGTGAAGCGCTGCAGAGGATAACCAGCAATCAAGAAACTACCAGTGAAGTAAGCACTCTGCTGCGAAAAGCAATAATGGAACTAGATGGGGTTTCCATTAATGACTTGGGAGTTCGAATCGATACAGAGATCGACAGATTGCTGAAAAGATGGGATGTCGAAAAAAATTATCCTGAAAACAACCGGGGGATCAATAATCCTTATAAGTCGGGTCTAGGGGAGGTTCTCACCTGTTATTATGAGAAGGAAAACTTGCTTAGGGATATGGAGGAAGCTAGGGCCAGGCAAATGCATTTTGATGAAATTTGCAGTCAATTAAGGAATTTGGAAGAAAAGACATTTGTTATTCAGCTGCAAAAGGAACAAATGGAACAGATTGAAGAAGACGTGCTAAAAAGATCTAAGTTGGAGCCTAAAATAGATCAATATGAAAAAGACCTGGCAATGCTCATGGAGATCAACCAGAAGTGGCCCAAGCATGAATTAGAGCTGGATAATTTGGCAAAAGAGCTGATCGAATTGGAGGAGGAAGCTAAGAAGCTAGAGAAAGAAAAAGTGCAGGCTGCCAAAGTCCTGGAGAAAGAAGCGCTGCAGAGAAAGCTGGATAAAATCAATGAGCTGCGTCAGCTTATACAGCAGAAAACTGAAGAAGCCAGGAGTATTGCCAATGTAACCAAAGAAAATATAATTGACCTCGAGAAATACTGGCAGGATATGCGGACTGCTGAAGCTAAAATGCAGGCTGGAGTCATGATTGGAGAGTTGATACGGTATGAAGGGGAAACCGGCTTGACCATTACCAGGGATATGGAAGAATCTGTCATTATTAAAGCTGGCGATACCTTTAAAGCTAATGGCTTTATTAGATTGGAGAATAGCCTTTTATCCCTGGAAATCAAAAGTGGTGATATGGATTTTACCGAGATAAGAAGTCAATACGAGGAGAATAAAGCAAAACTGGAAACACTGCTGCAAGAATTAGGTGTCGATAATATCGCAACAGCCAAGTTAAATAAAGAGAAATTAGATGGCATTTACAATGAAATATTGAGCCTGGAAAAACAAATTACTAGTTTGTTGGAAGGGGCTAAGTATGAAGAACTGGTAGCCAAACTCAATGATTATGGCGATCTAGGCGGTGTGAGAAATCTGCCCACCATTGAATCAGTCATGAAGGAGCTCAATGATAAAAAGGTCGATCTGCTGGCTCAAAGAAAATCTTTAGAAACGATAGTTGCTAAATGGCAGAACGAATATGAAGATGTAAACGGATTACTGGAGCAGATGATTACTGTAAAAATGGCGAAGAAGGAAGCGGAGGCGGAGATCGAGAAACTGGCCCCCCTTCCGGCTGAATTCGCAAATGCCGATATGTTCAGGACCAAACTGGTAGGTCTGCGCAAATCATATGATGAGCACCAAAAAGCCTTGTCAGCCTTAAAAGATGAATACTATGAGAGTGAGAATAGTCTTCCTGAATTATCTTATGAAGACCTGAAGGAAGCTTACCAGCAGGCCGAGGATACTTTTATTCATAAGCTGGAGCAAGGGAAAAAACTGCTCAAGATCAAGGCGGCTTTTGAAGCTGTACGCGACCAAATAGATGATAATTCATTTAAACCAGTGGCTGATGCTTTTTCCGGGTATCTAGTGACATTAACCAAAGGCAATTTTACTTCTGGAGATATCAGTAATAATTTCGAACTAAAACTGGAAAAAGATGATAATATGAATATACCGATTGAACTGCTTTCCACCGGGACCTATGATGCGGTTGCCTTGGCATTGAGACTAGCTGTGGCCGAGTATATATTTGGAGACAGTAAAGGTTTTATAATCCTGGATGACTGCCTTGTTGACCTAGATCCTGGCAGGAAGCAGGCAGCCGTTAATCTAATCAAAAGGTTTGCCGAGAAGCATCAGGTTATCTTTACTACCTGCAGCCCTGAAACAGCAGATTTACTAGGGGGTACTATTATTAGGATGTAACGGTCTCCTTATTGACATGAATTAAGGTATATTTAGGAAATAGATATAAGGGTTCATTCCTTCCTCTTCGGCCCATTTTTCTATCTGAACCCGGTGCTGGCAGTTACAAACCTTGCACCGAGAAGAGTATCCAGCTGGCATTTGGGGCACCTCCCTGTTACCGTTACGGATGAAAAAAGAGCTCGGAGGCTCTATTTATTCTGTCAATATAAAACCTCAAAAAGAAGCCGCCCTCCCGGAGGGCTCCTTATTATACATTGTCAGCTCTCCTTTAGTCAACTCTACATCAAGGGAGCAAACATCCTTAGAATCGACCTGCCCAATTTAAGGTACCATTTTACATTTTGGCAGTCAGCCAGGGTTACCAGGTGGGAGACTGCCAGGGTTTGAAGATAATCTTCTTTGATCTCCAATGCGCTTTGGGTTTTAAACAGCCACACTCCGCATTCGAAGTGCAGATACAGACTGCGATAATCAAGATTAATGGTACCTACTACAGCCAACTCATCATCTACCACAAAGGTTTTGGCATGCATGAATCCCGGGGTATATTCATATATACGAACACCTGCTTCTATAAGGACTTCGTAGTTGGAACGGGTCACCGCATGGACAAACCATTTATCTTCGATATAAGGAGTAACTATACGGACATCTACGCCTCGCTTGGCTGCCAGGCACAAAGCGGTAGTCATTTCGTTATCCAGTATCAGGTAGGGGGTATTGATGTAGACGTAGTGTTTAGCTTCTCCCAGCATATTCAGGAAGACTGACTGACTTACCGATTCTTCATCGAAAGGACTGGAGGTAAAGGGCTGTACGTATCCATCGGAGGTAAATTGCTTTGCATATTGGGGCAGTGGTTTGAAATCCTCATAATCTTCTTTGATCCCGCTCAGCCAATCCCACAAGGATAGGAACATTACGGTCAGGTTCCATGCCGCATCACCGCGAATTAGAATAGATGAATCTTTCCAATGACCGAAGCGGTTAAATTCATTAATATATTCATCGGCTAGATTGATACCACCTGTAATGGCTGTATGACCGTCAATCACCGCTATTTTACGGTGGTCTCGGTTGTTAAGCCGTACCGACAATACCGGGCGGAAAGGGTTAAAAACGCGGCACTTGATCCCTATGCTTTCCAATTTACGATTATAACCATAGGGTAGTTTAAACAGACAACCTACATCATCATATATAACGCGGACATCCACCCCCTGTTGGGTCTTTTCTGCCAGGATCTCCAGGATCGCGTTCCACATCTTTCCTTCCTCAATGATGAAGTATTCCAGAAAGATATAGCGTTCAGCTTTTTTTAATTCTTCCAGAAGACACTCGAACTTCACTTCTCCGGGAGTCAAATAATGGCTGGTAGTTCGGGTGCAAACCGGACAAAAACTAAAATCGTAAATATATCTGGCCTGGTTAGCTGCCCCTAGATTTTCCTTCTCAAGCTGATCTAAAATCTCTAAGTCTTGACCAAGAGCATGAGCGATTTTGGTGCCGATGAGCCGCATTTTTGTTTTGTTTTTTTGGCTGGATCTATTCCCGCCGAACATTAGGTAGAATAAGCCCCCGAATATGGGAAACAGCATAATGGTAATTATCCAGGCGATTTTGTAGGCGGGATTGCTTCGGCTGTTTACAATTATCAGGACCGCAGCCAAACTAGCCAGGGCACAGGCAGCATAAAAAAAGACGAAATAGCTGCTGAACTTCCAAATGATCAATACCAGTACAGCCAGCTGAATGAGAATAGCCAGACTGAATATTACTACTCTGCTAAACAAGTTTTTCAACAAACGCCGCATATGATCACTTCTATTCTGCAGTTTTTTTAACCACTATATAAATTGTATCAAAGATTGTGCTAATTAGAGTTAGCTATTTATGTCTCTTTCTTATAGAGTAATCAAAAGATCGATTCTCCCCAACACATTATTTCTTAAAACCAAAAGTATCTTGACGCGATCCGCCCATTATCAGGCTGTTGACTCCAATTTATCCGGGTGATATACTTAAATTCAGAAAATGGTGTTACGATTGACCAAACAATTTTTTTTCGAAAATATAATAAGTATTCTGGAATATACGTTAGCTCTTATTTTGAACCTACATGGAAAATACGGGAGTTCTGACCGAGATGTGGATATCAAGCCCTCGCGATAAAGGGAAGATAGAAATATCCCTAGGGACACCCACCTATCGAAGGATAGGTGTCAAAATAGGGCAACGGTATTTTGGGCTATATAGCTATATAGTAAATAAACCATGGATTCATTTATTAATCCATGGTTTTATTTTTTATCTCTTTTCTCGTCGTCAGAATTTCTGTGTAAGCTATATTCCCTTAAGAACTATAATAAATGGGAATTAATAGGATATTATTAGTTTTATTTAATCCCTTGTACCAGAATGGCAATAAACTACCAAGACAATACTTATCTATAAGACTTTTGCTCAAACTGGTAATATATTAAAAAACGTATATAGAGGTTTATTATGAAGAAAAAGAAGCAGGTTATTGTTATAGGTGGTGGGGCAGCTGGAATAATGGCCGCTATTTCAGCCAGAAGATGTGGTGCTGATGTTACTATACTGGAAAGAAACCCGCGCATAGGGAAGAAAATACTGGCCACCGGGAACGGTCGCTGCAATTTTACCAATGTAAATGCTGATATTACTTGTTATAGCGGTAATAACCCGAAGTTTGTTTACAGTGCCTTATCGAGTTTTACCATAGATGATACTATCAGGTTTTTTAAAAGATTAGGGATACAGCCGAAAGTAGAGGAATTAGGGAAAGTTTTTCCCATGTCTGATCAGGCGTCAAGTATTCTTGATGTTCTTTTTTATGAGTTAAATGAACTTAAAGTGAATACTATTTGTGATGCCCTGGTAAAAGATATTACCAGAAAAAAAGATAAATTTATAATATATTTAGATAATGGAAAGTCGTATCGAGGGGATAAGGTCATAATTGCTACCGGTGGTAAAGCTATGCCGGCCAGCGGCTCAGATGGGCAGGGTTATGATTTAGCAGCAAGGCTGGGACACAGGATTACAGATGTTTTTCCGGCTTTGGTGCAGTTAATGTTAGAGGGATCATTTTTTAAACGTATTGAGGGGGTTAAATTTGTAGGTACGGCTGAGGTTGTTTACCATAATAAATCAATGGCTAAAGATAGAGGCGACATTCTTTTTGCAAATTATGGAGTTTCCGGGCCACCTATTCTTCAGATAAGCAGGAAAGCCGGAGAGCTATTAAATACAGGTAAAGAAGCTTATCTAAAAATAACCATAATGGACATGATGTCTTTAGAGGATTTGCGCCAACTTATCCGTGAACGTATGCAGATAGCTGGCAGAAAGCCAGTTGATTTCAGCCTGGTTGGGCTTATTAATAAGAGACTAATACCTGTATTGCTAATGCAGGCAGGTATTAATGATTTAAAACGTCCGGCGGCTGACTTATCCATCCAGGAGCAGAACGATATTGTAGGTATTTTGAATGATTGGAGGTTTAAGATCAGAGGAACCAGAAGTTGGCCAAGTGCCCAGGTAACAGCAGGTGGGGTTGATACTAAAGAGATAGATCAAAATACCATGGAATCAAAACTAATTAATGGCTTGTTTTTTGCTGGTGAGATAATAGATATAGATGGAAAGTGTGGTGGCTTCAATCTACAGTGGGCATGGTCATCTGGTTTTATAGCAGGACAAAACGCAGCACGGTAGTGTTTAATAACAGGAGGCTCTTATGATCAGGTTTTCTAACCTTAAAATAGGAATAAATAAAGTCACTGATGAGGAAACGGAAAGACAAGTTTTATGCAATACAATTCTGGCTAAATTAAAAATCGATAAAAATGAACTTATTGATTTTCGGATATTTAAGAAATCAATTGATGCCAGAAAAAAGGACGAGATTTTTTATGTATATACTATTGATGTTAGCGTTCATAATGAAAAACGCCTTCTTGGCCAAGCCGGTTCTAAAGGATTAATACCTACCCCCGACTTATCGTATCCCAAGGTCCTATTTGGGTCCGAAAAGCTACTGGCAAGACCGGTAATAGTTGGTATGGGGCCGGCAGGTCTATTTGCCGGGTTAATGCTGGCCAGAAATGGGTATAAGCCCATAATCCTTGAAAGAGGCGAAGATGTCGAAACCAGAACAGGCAAAATCAAAAAATTCTGGCATGATGGTGTACTTGACCCGGAAAGCAATGTGCAGTTTGGGGAAGGTGGAGCCGGTACATTTTCTGACGGAAAACTTACTACTTTGATAAATGATAAAAGGTGCCGTCTCATACTAGAGGAGTTTATCCAAGCTGGGGCACCGCCAGAGATATTGTATAACAGTAAACCTCATGTAGGCACTGATAAGCTTAAGTCTACTGTAAAAAATATAAGAGAAGAGATTATTGCCTATGGGGGAAAGGTATGTTTTAAAGCTAAGGTAACTGATTTTATCATAAAAGATGGGAAGATAAAGGCTTTAGTCATAAATGATAATGAGGAGCTTGATTGCCAGGTTATTTTACTGGCAATAGGGCATAGTGCTAGGGACACTTTTGCTCTGCTGCACCACCGAGGTATAACTATGATACCGAAGCCCTTTTCAATTGGGGTTAGGATTGAGCATCCCCAGGATATTATTAATCAGGCCCAATATGGTCAGGCTGCAGGGCATTCTGGGCTAGGAGCAGCTGATTATAAGCTGGTTTATCATTCGCCTGCGGGAAGATCTGCTTACACCTTCTGTATGTGCCCAGGAGGATATGTTGTTGCTGCTGCTTCCGAAGAAAACTCGGTTGTTACCAATGGAATGAGCAAATATAAAAGGGATGGTAATAATGCTAATTCAGCCTTACTTGTAGGAGTTACACCATCTGATTATCCCAGCCAGCATCCGTTGGGAGGTATAGAATACCAGAGGAGATGGGAACAACTTGCTTTTAAGCTGGCAGGGGAAAATTACCGAGCCCCGGCTCAGTTAACTTGTGATTTTCTAACCGATCAACCCAGCATTAAATGGGGTATAGTTAAGCCTACCTACAGACCGGGTGTTACTTTCGTCCAACTCAAAGATTGTTTGCCCGAATATGTAATAGCTACCCTTAAAGAAGCTATTAGTTATTTTGATACTAGGATTAAGGGCTTTGCTCTGCCAGATAGTGTTTTAACCGGGGTTGAGACCCGAAGTTCTTCACCAGTAAGAATAATTAGAGATGAAAATGGTTTGTCCAATATTCAAGGGATATATCCTATGGGAGAAGGAGCAGGATATGCGGGCGGTATTATGTCATCGGCAGTTGATGGAGTAAAGACCGCAGAAAAAATAATGATAAAGTATGCACCACTACAATAGCAATAGATTTAGAGGACAAGATAAAAGGGTTATTCGTACGACAGTAACCACAGCCTCTATAGCGGCAAGAAAAACCTTGTTGGTATTTTAAAGCAATATCCGATGTAACCATAAGGAAATAAATTCCATATAATGTACCAGCTGGAAGATTGGAGGTGATTAGTGTGAGATGTAAAGACCCGTATTGCCGCTGGTACTACCCCGACCAAAAAGAGGAAAAAGATAAATGCTGGTATCCTCGCAGAAAAAGGGACTATATGGAAGAAGGCGAATTTGGATGTTCTTCATATGATGACGATGACAAAATGGATAAATATGAAGGAGATAAAGCTAAGTATCCTTATCCTGATAAGAAAAAGGATAATAGGGAGAAAGACAGAGACAGAGATGATAAAAACCGTTATCCTATGTCTGACCGGAACAAGCCAAATACCCAAACTCATGTCCACGAGTTTGCCGGAAGTACTACCTTAGATGGGAGTATTATCCACAACCACCGGTTTGCTGGGGTAACTAGTGAAGCTATTCCATGTGGGGATAGTCATGTTCATGCCATACTGGTAAACACGGACTTTTTCTTTAACCATTACCATGAAGTAGGAGTAAGAACAGGTCCAGCCATTTATATCGAAGGGGAAAAGCATATTCATTATGTTGAAGGTGAAACAACATTAAACTTTGGGCATGATCACGATTTTGCTTTCACAACTTTTATTGAAAATCCTCTTCAGGTATAACCATAAATAATTATCAATCTCTATACGATACGCCCATTACTATTAAGTTAGGAATGGGCGTAGCTTGCGTTAATATAGTTGTTAACACTTTATTTACTTTTTTATTACTTCACCTTATACATAGTTTATGCTAATATTTAGCTACAAAGTTAATAGGAAAATTTTGCAAAGAATATAAAGAAAAATGCTTGTATTGCCGTCTATTGGGAATACTGTTGCTACTGCATCATTAAAGAAGGAGGAGTAGTAATGGCTGATTTGAAAGAAATATTTAATCAGATTGACCAGGTAAGCATCGTAGTAAAAGACATTGAAAAAGTAAGGGCAGGAATGAAGCGGGTTTTTGGTCTAGATCCTAGTTCTGATCAGGTAAATCATTACAAAAATATTATATACCACAGTAAGCCAACAAATTGTGATGTTCATATGCTTGTTTATGATTGGGCAAACATTAAAATTGAATTTTTAAGCCCTTTAGGAGGAGAAAGTGTATGGCAGGATTTTACCGATAATTATGGTGAAGGAATTCAGAGTATTCGCTTCAATATAGACAACTATGAGGCTGCTCAAAAGGCTATAGCGGAAAAGGGTATTGATATCTGCCAAAGCGGAGAGTCGGTGCGTGGGGGCGGTTTAAAATTTGATTTTTATAATACAATTCCTTTTTTAGGGTTTACTTTAGAAGCTATTAACTTGGGTGAAGTGGAGAAAAAAGACCAAAAATAGTCTATATACCCCTCTGCTGCCCCCAGGCAAGTATGTGCATTTGAGGTAATACTCTGACTTTATCATTAAAACCTGGATCATTGCTTATTTTTGCAACCAGGGAACGGTACTTAGCCATTAGGTTATTTATCGTATCTCTTTTTACTTCCTGGCAAACCTGTAAAACCATAGGAATATCAGGATATTGCTGGTGTAGCTCCTGGGCATATTTATAATCTTCAAGGGTAAGAACTACTATTTTAAATTGGATATTATCTGCATTGGTAACAAATTTGGTAAGCGCCAGTTCGCGGTGTTGCATCCCTGAACTCGGGGGTTTGGGAGATAAATTAATCATATCAACTTTTTTTAGGCAATCCTGCCATATCGAACCCTGAGTTTCGAGGTGAATTTCATAAGAAGTATCATGTAAAATAGTTATTAGCGGATCTAAATCATGTATACAAGGATTACCGCCGGTTATAGTTACTATTTTACAATATGGTGCTAATAAATTGATTTGCTTTACTATATTTTTCGGGCTAAGATGTGGAAGGTTTTTATCCATGGCATAGGTTGTATCACACCATTGACAGCGAAAATCGCATCCAGCTAACCGAATGAACATGGTTCTTAGGCCCGTATAAATACCTTCACCCTGAATGGTGGGACCGAAAACCTCGACTACAGGGTACATCAGCAGGTTACCTCGGCATAAGCGCTCTGGTTTTCCCAGAGTCTTATTTTTTTTAACTGAATTGGATTATCCAATTTACTTTCCAGGGTCTCGGCTATCCACAAGGCCAGGTTTTCCACCGTAGGATTAAAGGATACAATCTTATTAATATACCGGTGGTCTAGCTTGGAAATTATGTTTTCCTCAACAATTTTTTTTACTTCGGAAAAATCAATTATCATATCAGATATCATCGGCCCAGATATTGTTACTTCTAGCTTATAGGTGTGTCCATGTATCTCTGAACAGGGACCGATATAGTTATCCAGGTGATGGGCGGCATCAAAGGTAAAAATTTTAGTCAATGTGAGTTGTTTCATACTTACTCCTCCCAGTTAATTGCCAGCTCATATTCCACTGGATCTTTAAACCCTGCTTTTTTGAATGCAGCTATTCGACTGATGCAGGTAGGGCATTTGCCGCAATGCTGCTCACGTCCAGTATAACAACTATAGGTCATATGAATAGGCGAATTCATTTTTTGGGCCAATTCTACCACTTCTTTTTTACTAAGCCACTGTAAGGGGGTGAGTAACCGAACCTTATGATAAGTTCCTATATAAATTGCATTAGCCATAGCACCGTTAAATTCTGGTGTACAGTCAGGGTAAGCAAACCCCTGGGAATCCTCAGCATGAGCCCCATAGTAGATACAATCAGCTTTTTCCCCCAGTGCCAGGGCGGTAGCAGCAGAAAGTAGGTTACCATTACGAAATGGAACATAGGTTGGTGAAACTTCAAATGAATTAGAAATTTCCTGGTAGCTAATTTCTGGGTGTTGTCTTTCAGGGTCAATTAGAGTAGAGCCATAACCGGTAAAGATATTAGGGAACTCCAATAGAATATGTTTACATCCAAAATAAGCGGAGATATTTTGGGCTGCTTTTACTTCACATTGGTGTTTCTGACCGTATAACAGCGATAGGGTTATTACATTGTCTGCTCCGAGGGAATTAACAGCTAAGGCGAGACAGGTAGTGCTGTCCAAGCCTCCTGATAATAACACTAATGCTTTAGATCCCATGTTCTTCCTCCTTAGGAACGGAAACCTTTTAATAACATTGGTTTAACCATAACTCTATTAAAGTCTAGCATGAAGAAAGCTATAATAAAATAAACTTTTACGCTTTGGAAAAATTTTAGGGCGTATTTATTACACATTTATTTTCAGTAAAGGTCGAGGCTAAGTATCTTTGCAGAATTAGGAAAGGTGTTTAATATAAATCTGTGTCTATTTTCTAATTAATAATTTAAGGTAATTACCTATAAGTGTTAGCCAGTCTTTCTAAAATGTTATCAAGTAAATCATGAATTTTCTCGAAACCAAGACCGGCGACAAACCAGAAGGGAACGAAATCTAAACGAATAAACCCATCTATACTATACTCGGTTAGTCCGGAATAATCCCAAGGACATATTCCGATTAGATTTTTTATAGCCCAGCCGCTTAAATATTCAATAAAAAAAATAACACATACCCAAATTATTCCCCTGATAAACCAAGGGGAGTAGCGAATATAGTCATGCACAGGTTCAAGGAGAATAGCGAGACCGTAAATAGGAAACATCCACAGATAAGTAAACCCGGTCAATCTTAGCGAACCACTTAAGGCCGAACCAGTACCTGTAAATAATATTTCAACTATCCAACCTAGCATACCATATATGATGAACCGTATAGCCATATTCTATTTTGTGTTGGATTAACATTACCTATGGCTGTTAAATGCTGCTAATTTAATATAAAATGCTATTTAAAGCAATTAAGGGCCATAATATCCCAGTGGTATAGATGGTAGTACTATGTAATAAAAAGGAACTTTAAGAGATGAATATTCTAACGATAAATAATATCAGCAAAAGTTATGGTGAAAAAGAGGTTTTGCATAATATATGTTTTGGTGTTGATGAAGGGGAGAAGATTGGAATAGTAGGGCTAAATGGCTCTGGTAAATCAACTTTATTAAAGCTTATAGCGGCTCTGGAGGAACCGGATGAGGGTGAAATCATCAGAAATAGGGATTTACGTATGGAATACCTTTCCCAAAACCCGCCTTATAATTCCAATGCTACAGTTTTGGATACGGTATTAGCAGGTGATTCACCTGTCTTGGATGTTTGGAGGCGTTACCGTACGGTGACAGCAAATCTAATTGATAAAAAAGGTGACCAATCAATACAGCAGGAATTAGGGGTTTTGAGTCAGCAGATGGAAGAATTGAATGCCTGGAGTTGGGAAAGTGAAGCCAGGGCTATGCTTACTCGCTTGGGAATTACGGGGTTTAATACTCCTATGAGTGAGCTTTCCGGGGGGCAGCGCAAAAGGGTAGCACTGGCTGCTACTCTGGTGAACCCAGTTGATTTGCTTATACTGGATGAACCTAGTAATCACTTGGATAACTTGTCCATTGACTGGTTAGAAAAGTATTTGCATAGATTTACCGGGGCGCTATTAATGGTTACCCATGACCGTTATTTTCTTGAACGAGTAACCAATCGCATTATCGAAATAAATAGAGCCCAGCTCTTTAGTTACCCGGGGAACTATAGTTTTTACTTGGAAGCTAAACTAAAACGAGAAGAACAGGAGGTTGCTGATAATAATAAGAAAAAGGCTCTTTTGCGTCAGGAATTAGCCTGGATTCGCCAGGGGGCGCGTGCCCGCAGTACCAAGCAAAAGGCCAGGATACGGCGTTTTGAAAAGCTAAAGCAGGAACAAAGCTCGGTTAAAGAGGTAAACCTGCATATCACCTCTACCGCGAGTCGATTGGGTAAAAAGACAATTATCTTACAGAATATATCCCATAATTTTGGGAGTGAAAAAATTATCACCGGCTTTTCTGCTATTATAGCTCGGGACGAGCGGCTGGGGATAGTAGGACCTAATGGGGTTGGAAAGTCAACCCTCCTGCGGATAATCGCCGGCGAACTAACCCCGGCAGAGGGTCGGGTTGAAATAGGCAGTACCATAAAGATAGGCTTTTTTCCCCAGGAAAGTGCTGATCTGCCGGATGAAATGAGGATTATTGATTATATCAGGGAAGCAGGTGAATACCTGCCAAGTGGAAGAAAGCTAATTAGTGCTGCCCAGATGTTAGAGATGTTTTTATTTCCTTCATCATCTCATTGGACTATTATAGGGAAACTGTCTGGTGGAGAGAAGAGAAGATTACATTTATTACGTATTTTGATGACTGCTCCCAATGTGCTTTTATTTGATGAACCAGGCAATGATCTGGATATTGAGACCCTGACGATTTTGGAAAATTTTCTGGATAATTTCTCCGGTGCGGTTGTTGCGGTATCCCACGATCGTTATTTTTTAGACCGGATATGTAAGAAGATACTGGTTTTTAAAGGGGAGGGTAAGCTGAAGGAATATCCGGGTAATTATTCTGATTATCTTACCCAATCTAATGCTAGCCAGGGTCGAGGAGGGAAAGAGAGTCCAGAAGGTCTACCTGCCTTGAAAAAAGCCTCAAATCTGGATAGTGGCGAAAAACCACGGCCACTTAAACTTACCTATAAAGAGAAAAAAGAGTTTGCCGAGATTGAAGATAAAATTACGGCTGTTGAAAATGAATTAATTGATCTTAATGACCAAATTAACCTAGCGGGCAGTGACTATCAGCTTCTTGAGAAGCTGGCAGCTATGCGTGAAGAAGCTGCACAACGGCAGGATTATTTGCTGGAACGCTGGACCTATTTGAGTGAACTGGCCGAAGAGGTAGAAAAACAAAGTAAAAAATAAACAAAAGGTTGATGTTAGATGATATAGATGATATAAAGGTAGTTAGTCAAATTGTAAATAGTAATAATACTAATATTAATAAGAATAAGATAAAACCTACTCCAAATAATGCCGGTAACTGCACCTTCCCGGGGTTAAGAATCTGCCAATAAGGTAATATCCTGCGGTCAGTAAGTATAAGGGCTTATCCTTTCAATTGCTTAACCTCTTGGTAAGTTTTACTTATAGCTTTCCCCGCCGTTTACTTTACCTATGAATTAGCGCCAGGTTTTAATAATATCTAGCATAAGGGATAACTGGTTAGTTTTACCTTTATATGAAATAATAAAATGAAGGGATATAATAATAATAATTTATCGAAAAGTTAGTAATTTGGTTCTGACACCTTTATAATGGATTTTGTATTTTAATATATTACATAATACTTAAAATGGAAATTAGTTATTTATCTTTGCAGAATGATAATGGAGGTTATGGAATGCACTTACCAGAGTTAAGAATAGGGAAGCTGATTCCCCGTTTCCCCATAATTCAAGGTGGCATGTCGGTAAAAGTATCTACTGCTCCCCTGGCTGCGGCTGTTGCCCGGGCCGGAGGGATTGGAGTAATAGGGGCAACCGCATTGACACCAGATGATTTAAGGAAAGAAATCCGTCAGGCTCGTTCCCAGGCGGCTAATGGGATTTTAGGAGTAAATATCATGTATGCAGCTCGGCAGTTTAAAGAGCTGGTACAAGCTGCTATTGAAGAGGGAATTGATAGTATCTTTACAGGTGCCGGGTTTTCACGTGATATATTTCGCATGGTCAAGGGCAGTGATGTTACTATTGTACCTATTGTATCATCTGATCGGGCTGCTTTACTGGCAGAAAAATCAGGTGCTCAAGCGGTAGTTGCCGAAGGGGCTGAAGCAGGAGGGCATCTGGGAACTGACCGCTCAATTAGAGAAATATTACCGGAGATAAAAAAAGCCGTTAAGGTGCCGGTTATTGCTGCAGGTGGTATAGTTGACGGCTTTGGTATGGCGGAAATGGTTAAGCTGGGGGCGAATGGTGTGCAGATGGCCACGCGGTTTGTACTAAGTGAAGAGTGTTCTGTAGCTGATGAGTATAAACAGGTTTACCTTAATGCCAGGGAAGAGGATATTATCATTATTAAAAGCCCGGTAGGGTTGCCGGGCAGAGCCGTTAGAAATCGATTTACCGAATTATTAAACCGGGATGAGGATCAGCAGGATATTGAGTGTTCAGCCTGTTTAAAAGAATGCAATCATGATTATTGTATCAAACAGGCATTGCTAAATGCTAGAGATGGCAGAGTAGATCACGGACTAGTTTTTGCTGGTCAGAATGTTTTCAAGATTAAGGAGATCCTTTCGGTGGAAAAAATATTTGAGAAAATCCTGGCAGAATATGCTGCAGTTTGAATTTTCGGCTCATAACCAAAAAGATAAAAAGGTAATGAACTTGGGCAGATTAATTAACCCATCTGATTTTTCAAAAGTGCCATGCGAATAGTAAAATAGCTTATTGAGTCTGGCAGGTTATCTTTAATAATTCGCAGTTTCTCGGTTCCCTTTTCCTGGGCTACCTTAAGAATTTGTTCCTCATCTGTAGGGCTTAAAAAGCGTTCCCATTTTATGGTATAACCTTCCTGAACGGCACGGGTCAGGTGGTTTTCTATTGTGGATATTTTTAATTTACGCTCAGCCGCGATTTCTTCTAAAGTTTTTCCATTGTCATATTCCTGCCATGATAAAAGGTGGGGTGGGGTTTTAGCTTCTTTTGGTTGGGTCTGTGGTTGGCTTTTATCTCCCCCCGGGGGACTGGTTTTGGGGTTTTCTAACTTATTATCGACTAACTCCGATTCTGTCGGGGATGCTGGCACCCTGGAATAACTGTGGATAAGATCTAGGAATTGTTGACCATATCTTTCCAACTTCACTCGCCCTACTCCATTTATCATAAGCATTGCTTCCTGGTCTTGAGGTAGAAGGGCAGCCATTTCTTGCAGGGTACTATCAGGGAAAACAACATAGGGTGGGATTCCCTGTTGTTCTGCTATTTTTAAGCGTAAACTCCGTAATGCCTGGAATATTGAGTTATCTGGTAATACTGCCTTGGATACTTTAGGCAGGCTTAAGATAACTTTTTCTTGATTGCGTAAAACGGGTAATGCTTTAGGGCTTAGTCTAACTATTGGATATTGGCCACTGCTTATCATAAGGTAGTTTTCAGCTGCTAACAGGTTTATT
Source organism: Syntrophomonadaceae bacterium (assembly GCA_050943255.1). GTDB lineage: Bacteria > Bacillota > Syntrophomonadia > Syntrophomonadales > Syntrophomonadaceae > UBA4844. The sequence continues at coordinate 21,796 of JBMNOV010000001.1, read as the reverse complement.
AAATTGAGGATTTCCGAAGAATTATATTTCTCCATAATTCCGTAAGTAGAAAGTTGGTCAAAGCCTAATTCAAAAATGCGCTTTTGCTTTGATCCCTTTAATACTGATACAATTAATTTACTGCCATAGGCTTGTTTCATTCTTACGATACAGGAAAAAATTTTTTGAGCTTCTATTGTTATGTCCTTAAATTCACGTTCTAAACAATTTGCACAATAATTGCACTGTTTAGTGGCTTGTACCTCGCCGAAATATTCCAGAATGTAATGGCGCAGGCAGCGCGTAGTATAACAATAATCAATCATACTCTGAAGTTTAGCATATTCCATTTCTTTTCTAGTTACAGATAAGTTTCCGTTTTCAATCAGGAATTTTTGAATCTGTATATCAGCAGCCTGGTATAGTAGGATGCAATCGGCACTTTGACCATCCCGTCCAGCACGTCCAGCTTCCTGATAGTAGGCCTCCAGGTGCCGGGGCATATTATGATGAATCACAAAGCGTACATTAGATTTATCAATACCTAGTCCGAAAGCATTTGTTGCAATCATTACTTGCAATTGGTCATAAATAAATGCTTCCTGGTAGATATTTCGTTCTTTATTACTTAAACCAGCATGATATTTTCCCACAGAATAGTTCCAGGAGCTTAATTTATCATATAGGCTTTCCACTTCTTTTCGAGTTGCAGCATATATAATACCAGGAAGATCCCGATGCTGATCAAGGTATTGGCTAATAAAGTGGGTTCGGTCCACTCCTTTGACAACTGAAAAATAGAGGTTGGGACGGTTGAAGCTATTGATCCTAACTAATGGTTTTTTAAGTCCTAACAAATTCTTTATATCTTCTTGTACCTTGGGGGTAGCAGTAGCAGTAAAGGCAGCAACTATTGGACGTTTCGGAAGGCTATTAATCCAGGGGTTGATTCGTAGATAGCTGGGACGAAAATCATGCCCCCATTGCGAAATACAATGAGCTTCATCAATGGCCACAAGTGATAAAGGAAGTTCATGAAGCAGCTCGGTAAAGCTCTCTGATTCCAGGCGTTCTGGTGCAATATAAAGCAATTTATAATAACCCTCTTTAGCTTGGGCAAGACGATAGTTAAGCTCAGATGCCGAAAGTGAGCTATTAATAAAAGAAGCTTTTACTTCTTGCTCATGGAGGCTATCTACCTGGTCTTTCATAAGGGCAATTAGTGGTGAGATAACCAAGGTAATTCCAGGCAAAATCAGGGCGGGGAGCTGGTAGCATAACGATTTGCCGCCTCCGGTTGGCATAATTCCCAGGGTGTCACGTTTTTGCAATATACTATCGATAATTTGTTCCTGACCACTTTTAAAATCCAGAAAACCAAAATGTTGGACCATTAGTTCCCGTACCCTTGGGTTCACAATTTTATCTCCTTTTTCTAATGCATATATTAGTCAACCATTTGCGTTACCATAATTGTAAACGATAACGAACATCTTGTAACGTAGAGCTAAGGTTATGCCAATCTTCGTCCTAATTAGTGAGCGAAAGGAGCTGCGTGCTCTCTGGGGTGAAGATCTTTTATTCTCATAATGGTAAAAAATACCGACAGGCTAACTGTAACAACTTACATCCCTGGATCGTTATTATTGGTGAATATACAACCGGCCGGGAAAGAGGGTGCAAAAAACTTGTGACTTCTGTTAATGAACTAAAAAGTGCCGCTACGGGTGATCCTGATTCCATTGAGCAGATATGCCTGGCTACCTGGGAACCTTTATACCGCTTCATATATTATAAAGTACAAAACCGGGAAGAGGCCGAGGAGATCACTCAGGATACTTATGTAAAGACCTTAACATATTTACAAGAGCATAAGTACAACCCCGAAAATTTTGCGGGTTTATTAAAAACCATTGCTCTTAATCTAGTACGTGATCGTTGGCGTCAAAAAAAGCGCCGGGGAATAACATGCAATTTTGAAGAAACGATACCCATAGAAAAAGAGGCCCTGGATGAGCAAAAGTATATAACGGAGCGCCTGCAAATAGAGGATGCTTTAGCAAAATTAAGTGAAGACCAGCGGACTATTATTGATCTCAGAATTATTAAAGGTTATTCAGTAGCTGAAACCGCCCAACAGGTGAGGAAAACTGAAGCTTCTGTCCGTACTACTCAATACCGAGCTTTACAATCTTTAAGTAAAATTCTCTATAGAAATGAGTAAGGAGGGATGAATTAATGGATAATAATGAAAAAATTATTTCTGATGTTATTGATGACTTGAATGAGGAACGTAAGCCCCGAATAAATCGGGACCACCTGGATAATACCGAAATAGAAGAGGTATTAAAGACGGCTAGATTGATCCGCACTTTAAAAGAACCAGCTTTACCAGATTCCGGGTATCCCCGCAGACTAGCTAATAATATAGCTAATAAAATAAAGAATAATGACTTTATTAATCAGCAAAGGGAAGAAAGAAATGATTCTGGTATAAAGATTAACGAATTGCAATCCAGACGCTTAGGCCGGAAACGCATTTTAACACCGGCTGTAGCACTGGTAGCAAGCTTTCTTATATTTGCACTATTTATTGGACGTTCCAATTTATTTAATAATGATATTGCTTACGCGATGGAAAAAGCAGTGGGGGAGCTATCTAGTTACCATGGCAGCCTTAAAGTGAGTACCCAAAATGAGGCAGGCCAAGAATGGATGATACGGCAAATAGACATCTGGTCAGAAGGAAATAAATATGCTCTGCTCCAGAATGATGGTACCTTGACGGTTAATAACGGCCAACAAAAGTGGCAGGTTCTACCTCATAAAAAAGAAGTAGTCTTATTACCGCTTATTCCAGATCCTACCCAAAATACTTTTGATTTACGTGATGAGGTCAAACGGGCGAAGGAATACCCTCATAAAGTAGTGGGATCAGAAATAATTTCCGGACGTCAGACGGCAAAGCTAGAAATATCGCCACCAGGCGGCCTATCCTATCACATGTGGATAGATAAAGAGACTAATTTACCTGTCCAACTGCAGACAGCCATGCAAAAAGCTTTGCAAACAACTTATACGTTTGTAAGCTTTGAACCTAATGTTGAATTTGACCCTAAAACCTTTACCTTCCAGATTCCTGAAGGGTATAAGATAATAGAAAATGATCCGGGACAAATAGTAACTACCATAGAAGAAGCAGCTAGAATAAGCGGTTTTACTCCACTGCTTCCGCAACAAGCACCAGACCGTATATTCGCTTATAAAGAACGTATTATTCTGGATTATGCTGATACCATAATTACTGAAACGATAGCACAGGGACCATTTACTCCTAAGGCCAATTCAGCTTTAGGAAAAGCCGCGGGTGGACCACTAGAAGTATGGTGGGAGAGCTTGCGCTGGCGGCAGGATAATGTTGAAATAATGATTGAAGGACCCCAACGAGAAAAATTAGCCCGTGAGATTGCTCCTGATCTAGCTCTTCCGGATAGCAATCAAAACCTGGCGAATCAGGCTCAGGTACGTTTACCTGTAGATATGGACATAGTCAAAGGTAGTCAACAACAGGTGGATAGTGGCAGTAGCCCCTGGCAGCTTGATCCTTTACAGGTAGCACTAACTTTCGTAAATTTGAAGGTAACGCCTGAAGGAATTGTAGGGGAACCTAATATAGCAGCATCATCTTTTAAACTGCTCACCGATAATGGAGTTGAGGCAGTAGTTGAAGTCGCGGATGGTCCGGTTAAGAAGGTTTATCTGAAACGGTTGGTACGGCAAGATGAAAGTGGTATCTGGTCAGTGATTGGCTATGATCCTCGGTAGATAAAATATAACTAGGGGACGGTTATATAGAATCACAGTTCATAACCGTCCCTTTTTTGAGTGTTGCAAGGTTTAACGCTATTAACAGTATTCTTATATAAGAATATTTATTAAGAGGAGAAATAGATGAAAAAAACTAAGACAATACTAATAATACTAATAATGTTAATAATGATGACCGTACTTGTTGCTGGTTGCCAATCATCCAGCCCCCAGTCTGACGAACAAAATACTCCACCTGCAGACCAAAGATTTTTGGTGGCAGGAATTGGTTTGGGCGATAGTACTGATGAAGTGAAGAAAGTACTAGGAGATGAGTATACCAATGAATTCCTGGATGAAGGTTGGTTTGGAGAGCCAACTTCATGTTGGCTTTATGGTGATGATGTAGAAGTTTTAATTGGTGAAGAATCCAACGCCGTATTCCAGATAAATCTTTATAGTGATGGTTATACAACATCTGCAGGCGATAAAGTAGGAGCTAAGGCCCAAGACGTGCTGCCAGCCTATGAGGATAAATATCCACTTGCCCAGGATCATTTCGAAGGCAATGAATTACCAGGTTGGTTTGTGGTGGAAGAAGGGGAATGGTTAATCTTTAATTATAAAGATGACGGTACTTTGGTTAACCAACCAATTGAAGCTGAAGATGAAGTAAAATCAATTCACCTGGTATATGAGAAATTTATGCACTAATACAGTATATTTATATTAAAGTCGATAGTTTTAACCGTCACTTTCTTAGTAAGGCTTGGACACAAGGGTGGAGATAAAAGGGAGGTTGTTATTGTGTTATTGGTACTTAGTATGTTTTCCGAAAAAGAGGAAAAGAATATTTAAGCATTGCAGCAATACAATGAAGCTGAAAGCAACCGCATTAAGTGTAAGACCGGGATATAGTGCATAAAATTAATAGAGAGAGATTGAAGATTTAGTATCCGACCAAATCTCGTCTGATCGGTGTAAGCTTAATATCGTTGAAAGGGCTTGATGACATAACTAACAAAAACGTCCTCTTGTATCGGATCTTTCCTCAGGATAGATCTTCTTCTACCATAGTGGTTGCTAGTCTAACACCCATATCAAAGGATTTCTGGCAGTCAATAGGAAACTGTTCTGCTTTTACTTTTGCCTTGTGTTTTTCATCAAACCTCGAAGCGTCATACTTGGAGTAATCATCAAATTGATAGGTATCCATTGATAGCAAAAATTCTGATGTACCATTAAAAATTTGCAGGTATTCCTGGTTGCATTGAAAGATATGCTCATAGTTTTTTTGTTTCATTTGTGATTCTGAGACATTCATTGTATAGATAAAACCAGTGGATATCTTGCCCATGAAAGTTGATGTGATACCAGCTTTATAGGAGCGGCTTGGGAATAACAGTCTTTCCAAAAATGAGCGCATTTCTCCAGTAACATCTCCAAAATATATTGGCGAACCCATAATTACAGCATCACACTGTAGAATCTTTTCAAGAACACTTGTTAAGTCATCTTTCATGGCGCAGTGGCCAATATGCTTACTGTTTTTAATTTTACAGGCAAAGCAGCTGTTACAGCCTTTATATGTTAAATCATATAAATGTATTAATTCGGTATCCGCACCCATAGTTTTAGCTCCATCCAGAGCTTTTTTCAACAATGTCGCGGTATTACCGGTTTTTCTGGGACTACCGTTAATAGCAATAACCTTCATAGACCACTCACCCTTCTCCCTTAAAGATTTAATTCCAGTTGTTTGTTTTCAAGGTACCAAGGGGCAAATCAATTATGCAATACTTATCTACTTCATTTAGATACTTCTTTTTCCTCTTTATGGTATCATATAATGTTTTTCTACTCCGCGTGTCACCCCTTGTTTGTCTCCCTGAAGAATCCAGTCAAGTTTAAGATATATTCAACCTATTATCTTAATTGATAACAATACTTATTAATGTTATAATATTTATATAAAATATTTGATTGAATATAAATATTTTACAGTAAATCCCTTGCTTTTCGGAGTTCGGGATTTATTTTTTTGCACTAAAAAGGAGCTGCCCACTAATTGCTTAGTGCGATAGCCCCTTTGTATAAGTATATAAGGAGGAGCTATTATGTTGCACAAATTGAGTATCAGGACTAACAAACATCAGCAAATGATAAATATTACTGCCCAGATTCAAGCTGTTATAGAGCAGGAGAAAGTAGGGGAGGGCATGGTATTAGTCTATTGCCCGCACACTACTGCTGCTATTACTATTAATGAAAATGCTGATCCCGACGTTGTACATGATATATTAATGAGGCTGGAAGAAATGTATCCCTGGATCCACAAGCATGATCGTCATGGAGAAGGGAATTCAGCTGCTCATTTAAAAGCCAGTACCATAGGCTCGTCAGAACTAATCCCCCTGGCTGCAGGCTGTTTGGTTTTGGGAACATGGCAGGGAATATATTTTTGTGAATTTGATGGACCACGGCAACGAACTTTTTATGTTAAAATTCAGCAGGATTAGAATATAAAAATAATTTCTAGCCGACTATTGTTCCACCGCTAAAGTTATAAGATAAATAACTAAAAAAGTGCTTAATATCATGCCTTAACTCTCCCAGTTTATAAAATGGCATTCAAATAACCTGTCTCTATAATCAAAGCATTTCTTGAATGAGGATGCCTTTTTTTGTCCTAAAAAATAAAAGTATATACAATCATATTGCGATATTATAACGAAAAACATAAAATATTTATTGTAAAACGATAAATGCTATGGTAAAATCATATTTGAAATAAACAGTGAGGTGCTTTAAATGAAACGAGAAACACTCTTTTTTAAGACAGTTGTTTTTCTTATGGGGCTTCCAGTTCTTGCTTTGTGTGTCTTTTTGTTGCCAGGGTTATCGGAATATGCGGGAAAAATAATTCCGGAATTTTTCTATGTAAAATATCTCTTTTTAATCGGCATGTATGCCACAGCAATAGTCTTTTTCTTTGCTCTTTATCAGACTTTTAAACTTTTAACCTATATTGACCAGAATAAAGCATTTTCTGAACTATCGGTTAGTGGTTTGAAGAATATAAAGTACTGTGCTATCACAATCAGTATTTTGTATGTAGCTGAATTACCAATCATCTATCTCATAGCAGATGCAGACGACGCTCCCGGTCTCATGTTAATTGGATTGATAATAACTTTTGCTTCAATTGTGATTGCTGTCTTTGCTGCTGTTCTTCAAAAATTATTAAAAAGTGCCATTGATATAAAAGCAGAAAATGACTTAACCGTTTGAGGAGAGTAACATGGCAATTATAATCAATATTGATGTGATGTTGGCTAAAAGGAAAATGAGTGTAACAGAACTTTCAGAGAGAGTTGGAATAACTATGGCTAATCTTTCTATATTAAAAAACGGGAAGGCAAAAGCGATTAGATTATCAACTTTAGATGCAATTTGTAAGGCTTTAGATTGTCAGCCCGGAGATATTTTGGAATACCAAAATGATGAGACGCTCTAAATAATAAAGTAGAGCTGCTAGTAGCTATGAATAGAAAGGGCAAAGGAATGAAAGTAAAATTAATCCAGCCAAAAATGAGTCTTCGACCGATGGATTCTGAGTTTAAACGCTTAATGACACCCTCCTTGTCCCTTTTGGTATTAGCCGCTCTTACTCCAAAGGAACATTCAATTATTATTGAAGATGAAAACGCAAACCCGCTTCACTTGGAGGATTCCCCCGATTTAGTTGGAATTACAGTAAATGTTGATACCTCAAAGCGGGCATATCAAATTGCCGAGTATTATCGCAAGAAAAAGGTACCAGTTATTCTTGGCGGTATTCATGTCAGTGCAAACCCTGAGGAAGCTTTACAATTTGCAGATTCTGTTTGTATTGGAGAGGCTGAAAATGTTTGGCTTCATGTTCTTTCTGACGTAAGTATCGGACAACTTAAACCAAAGTATTATTCCACGAAAATGGCTGATCCAAGCAAAATACCCATTCCTCGCTGGGATTTAATCCCTTCTAGAAAATATCTCTATACCAATATCATTGTTGCAAGCCGCGGGTGCCCTTTTAAATGTGAGTTCTGCTATAATAGCTGCGAGTATGTACATCATCAATATCGCAATAGGCCAATAGCCAATGTTCTTGAGGAAATTAAACTACTAAAAACCAAACACGTCATGTTCATTGATGATAACCTAATTGGTGATATCGCCTGGACCAGAGAATTTCTTCAGCAGATTAAACCACTTCGTCTCAAATGGAATGCCGCTGTATCGGCTAATATAGTCAATCATTTAGATTTATTAGATCTAATGCAAGAGAGTGGTTGCCAAAGCCTATTTATTGGATTCGAATCAATTAATGAACAGTCCATTCAAAGTGTGCAAAAGTTCCAAAATAAAAGGAAAAATTATGAGCGCTTGATTAAAGAGCTGCATAAACGGGGTATTATGGTAAATGCGAGTCTTGTCTTTGGCTTTGATCATGATTCTCCCCAAGTTTTTCAAAACACTCTCGACTGGTTGGTAAAAAACAAAGTGGAAACAATGACAGCTCACATTCTCACCCCGTACCCCGGTACAGTTTTATATCAAAAATTCTTGGCAGAGGGAAGAATAATTGATTTTGATTTAAGTCATTATAATACTGCAAACGTTGTCTTTACCCCTAAAAAGATGACTCCAGAAGAGTTGCTAAAAGGTTATTTGTGGATCTACCAAGAATTTTATTCTTTTAAAAATATTCTAAAGAGAATACCAGATCATCCCAAGCAAAAAGTACCTTATATTTTATTTAGTTTGTTCTATCGAAAATTTGGTAAGTTTATTGCAAAAATTGCTAGTTTTGGTTTTATGAATTTTTTAGGAAGATTAGCAAGAAAGCTGTCTTATCACATTGAATAAGCCCTATGCGATCTGATCTCGCTAAAAGTCGATCTAATTACCTGTGGGCATATTAAAATACACAATCTATAAATCATGCTTAAATAATAGCAAAAATAGTGAGCCAAGGCCCCTGCTGGCTCACTATTTTTCATGTCTTATTTAATTATTCAGACATTTTCGCAATCTTACCCGCTCCAGCTTGTGCAGGCCATGATTCCAGAACCAGACCGGGATAGGAAATCCATATTTGCAGTTCATCACCTGGTTTTAAATCTATTCTACTATATCCATTCTGTTTCATATCTTAGTGCATTATTATACCTCTTTTTAATCTAATACATTTTAGAAGATACATTTGTCACAAAGTACCTTGACAGACATAGTATTGTTTTATAAATTGTATATAAAGAGGTGAGTTTAATATGAGTGGCAAAATCTCGACCGATTTAATTCGCGGGCATACTGATACGATAATTTTAAACATTCTGCGTCAGGGTGATAGTTATGGGTATGAGATTTATAAAAAAATAATTGCCTTGAGTGACCAGCAGTATGAATTAAAGGAAGCAACCCTATACACTGCTTTTCGGCGCATGGAGCAAGATGAATTAATTGTGTCCTATTGGGGAGACGAAACCCTGGGAGGGAGGCGTAAATATTACCGTATCACTGATAAGGGCAAGGAAATATACGAGCAGAACTTAATAGACTGGAGTTTTGCCAAAGCCGTTTTAGATAAATTGATTCAAGGGAGGCTCGAAGATGTTAAAGAATGAGAATATAGATAAAAAAGTAAGAGCTTACATCGATAACCTTTTTTCGGGGGTGGGAACTAGTCAACAGCTTTTTGATCTAAAAGAAGAACTTGCTACTAACATCAAAGAAAAAATTTTTGATATAAAATCCCGTGGTCTGGATGATGAGCAGGCTTTTAAGGAAGCAATTATTTCCATGGGTGATTTGAAGGGTCTGGTTGATGATATGCGCAAATTAGGACAAGACATTGCTAAGCAAAATGTATATTCCACTATGACTTTCCGTATTTCAACCGCAGGTATTGTTGCCGGAGTTTTGCTGATGCTATTTGGAATATTAACGGTTACCATGTTGTACTTTATGAGGTTAGAACCTGTTGCTGTTACCGGCAGTGGAGTCTTTATTATTGCCGGCGGGGCTTTATTTACTTATAGCCTTTTAACCAGGGAAACCAGTAAAAAATATGCTATGAACAAAATCCGAGCTGCACTGTATGCACTTGCGATTGGGTTAATACTTTTTAGTATTTTTGTAGCAGTGACATCATACTTTGCCACGGGAGAAATGTTTATCGCCATCGGGGGATTAATGGTATTCTTATTAGCTGGTATTGGTTTATTTCTAATTCTTGTCCTTACGGGAACTGATCGGCACAAGAATTAGGAAGGGGGAGATATGACAGTGAAGTTAAATAAGAAAGGTATGCAGTGCTTACGTTTATTGCATATTTTATCTATGAGTATATGGTTCGGGGCAGTAGTTAGTATAGGTGTTTTGGCCTATATATGTTTTTTTGCATTAAGTGAAGCTGACTTTTTAACTATAGCTCCATTAGTACCGGAGCTTTATCGTAAAGTAGTTATGCCTGCAGCTATTTTTACGATAGTGCAAGGGATTACCTATGGACTTTTTACTAATTGGGGATTTTTTAAATATAAATGGGTTTTATTTAAATGGATATTAGCGCTTTTGGTCACACTATGTACAGGTCTGGGCGGAATTGGTAATATGTTTTCTGCGCTGGATAAAGTAAAAAATTCAGGTTTTACAGGCGGATTAGCTGATGGCGGGTTTGTGCTCCTTTTCATAGCTTTACAGATTTTATTTATGATCATAATGATTATATTATCTGTTTTCCAACCGAAGAATAGGAAAAGAGTGCAAGAATTTAGTTATTCAGGTAGTATAAGTACTATGAACTAGATTATCTTAGATTGGTAGGAAGTGAGGTGTATGGTGACTATTTCAATGATTTTACCAATATTTATAGTTTTAGTGGTAGCTTTATTAGTGTTTTTGGTTTCTGCGGGAAGTAAGATTAAGAGTGAGGAGGAGGGAGAAGTATTGATCAAAAACATTTTTATATATCTGGTACTGTTTGCTACTTTAATGATGACTATTGGCGGTAGTGTTGGGGTATTTATGGCTGCTGCTGATATTGTTGCTCCTGTTCCCTATCACCAAACATTCGAAGACTATAAGCAATATGATTTAAAGGCCAATTTAGATAATCCTGCGGCTACTGAAAGGGTAAAGCTTTCTGAAGCGGAACTAAGAGAAAAATACGATGCTATGGTATTATCGGAAAAAAATCGGCAAATTGCCCGGGCTAAAAACAGCTTAATAAAAAGTTTAGGTTGGATAATTATTCCCCTTCCCGTATTTATTGTATTTCAAAGACGGCTATCCTCCCAGGCAAACATTCTATGACCCGGCATAATGCCTAAAGTTGTAAATGTCAAAAAGCAAGGCTCAAAAGCTATATTTGAGTAATCTTAAATTATGTAACATAAACCACTCTTAAAACTTAAGGGTGGTTTTGTATCGATTGTTTATATACTAAAACTAATTCAAATAAAAAAATTATTTTGAGAATAGACTTAAGGGCGCACCACGACGCTATACTTAAAGCGCCATTGATGCTAGTGGTTACGTACCGTGTACTCACAGAGTATGCCCTTTAGTATGGCTTACGAAGGTATAGGTTTACTATGATTATTTTTTGTATTATTTTGTAGTATATTCTCTCTTGGAATTGGAAAAGCACGAACTATGAGGTATAATTTAAAATGTTATAATGTTAACATAAATTTAATGAAATTAAAAAATGATCTTTACTCATTACTATTAATGGAAAGGAATTGGTATTATAATGGAAATGGCATTATCAGGGTTACGGGTATTAGGTGTAACCAGGCTATTGGCTGGTCCATATGCTGCAATGTTATTGGCAGATATGGGAGCTGAAGTTATCACAATTGAACTCCCGGGAGTTGGTGATGAGAACCGTAAGGCTAACCCGGTAGTTAATGGTGTAGTCGGAACCTGCTGGCTGGCCTCTAACCGTAACAAAAAGAGTCTTGCAATTGACCTGGCAACACCGGAAGGACAGGAAATTTTTAAAGAATTAGCAAAAATCTCTGATATTGTTATAGAAAATAACCGGCCAGGTACTATGGCTAAATGGAATATTGGTTACGAGGACTTGAAAAAGGTTAATCCTGGTATTATTATGGCTTCAATTTCTGGCTTTGGACAAACTGGTCCTTATGGAGATAGAGTAGGAAACGATATAGTCGGACAAGCTGGTGGCGGTCTAATGGCAATTACCGGTGAGTTTAATGGTCCGCCGCTGCGGACCGGAAATGCTATGGCAGATTTTCTCGGCGGTTATAATGCGGTCTATGCAGTGTTAGCAGCACTATACTACAAAGAAAAGACTGGTAAAGGACAATATATTGACATAGCCCTAACTGACAGTGTTATGTCAGTACTGGAAAATGTAATGCCGAACTATGATCTTTTAGGGTGGGTGCCTGAAAGAGAAGGCAGCCGTTTATTAGGATTTTCACCTTGGAATTGTTTCCGGGCTAAGGATGGTTATGTAGTAATCGGTGCTACCAGTGACCCTCTGTGGATAAGATTAAGGGATGCTATGGGAAGACAAGACCTAGCTGATGATCCTTTATTTGCTACTACTCAAATCAGGCGGGAAAATGCTGATAATACTGAGCGGGTTGTACAGGAATGGGTGTCAGGTTTGAACGTTGACCAAGTAATTGATACTCTGGTTAAAGCAGGTGTGCCCTGTTCCAGAGTCCAAGATGCAGCATCATTAGCTACTGATCCCCAGGTAAAGGCTCGGGAAATGCTGGTGGAGATGGAATACCCCGGAATTGGCAAATATAGAGTTAATGGTATAGTTCCTAAGATGTCGTTAACCCCTGGTAGAATATACGCTCCGGCACCAACCCTGGGGCAACACACCGAAGAGATTTTAAAAGGATTATTAAATTATTCTGATGAAAAACTGAAAGAACTTGATGAAAAATCTATAACCAGTCCCAGAAAAAAATAGTATATTTTTGGCTTTAAGGTATATAAGAAATATAAGGTGACAGGAAAATTGATATGCTCCTCTTGTGCAAGCTAGTTTATTTCAAGGAGGAGCATATTAAAACCCCTGGAACCTTATTTTTTTATTGTTTGCTTAATACAGTTTGGGCTTTTACTAGAAATGATCATCTGTTGAACAGTTCTTCATAAAGACTAAACCTGCCTTTTTGCATCAAATGAGTTTCTTATCCCGCATATTCTAACCAAGGCCTTACCTTATCTATTCTAATATAACCATACCTGTAGAATTACTTCCAATTTAATCAAAAGAGGTATAAGAACGAATACACCAAAGTGTACATAGTATATAAAAACTAATTATAAAAGGGTGTATTGTTATTAGTAATAAATATGTTGCTGCTAAAATCTTGCGTGATAATATTAAAGGTATTAATATCCAGGTGCCAGTAAGGGGTAAGAAAAGAAAATATATTTATTTTGACAATGCCGCCAGTACCCCCGCATTAATCCCTGTTATGAACGAGGTGTATGACTATATGAACTGGTATTCTGGTGTGCATCGGGGAACCGGTTATAAATCTGTTTTAAGCTCAAAAATTTATGATGATTCCCATAGTATTATTGGGGAGTATGTTGGGGCTGACTTGTCTCGTGATACAGTAATTATGGTTAAGAATACTACTGAGGCTATTAATAAGTTGTCTTTTCGTTTACAGCTTGATCCTAGTGACATAGTAATTACCACCAAAATGGAACATCATTCTAATGATCTCCCCTGGAGGGCAAAATCCAGGGTAGAGTATGCCGAAATAGACAAAGATGGAAAATTAAATATTAATGACGTTAAGCAACGTTTGAAGAAAAACTATCCCCAGACCAAGCTATTGGCAGTTTGTGGAGCGTCGAATGTTACTGGGCATATCAATGATATACATCAATTAGCTGCAATAGCTCATGAATTTAATTGTCCTATTTTAGTAGATGGGGCGCAATTAGTACCTCATCAACCTGTTTCAATGAAAAGGCATAATGATCCCCGGCATATAGATTATCTGGTTTTTTCAGGGCATAAAATCTACTCACCGTTTGGATCTGGTGTATTGATTGGGCCACGAGAGACATTTTCCAATGGCTCGCCTGAATATCCAGGCGGTGGTACAGTCAAAATGGTAATGCACAATAAGGTATTCTGGGCTGAACCGCCAGACCGGGAAGAGGCAGGTTCTCCTAATGTAATTGGAACTTATGCTTTGGCTCGAACGCTAGCTTATCTAAATAAATTAGGCAAGGAGAGTTTAGCTTTATATGAAGAGGAACTTACCGAATATGCTATGGAACAACTCAAGCAGGTTAAAAATATAATTATTTACGGCAGCCAACCAAGGGTAGGAGTTATTAGTTTTAACTTGGATAATATTCCTCATGCACTATTGGGGGCGATACTGTGTTATGAAGCAGGTATGGGAGTTAGAACTGGCTGTTTTTGCGCCCAAAATTATGTACGCCAGTTGCTTAATCTTGCTGAAAGCGATGAATACTTGCACCTTTACGAAAACAAAAGCATGAATAAAATTCCTGGCATGGTAAGGATTAGCTTGGCTGCTTATAACACAAGGAAGGAAGTTGACGAATTAGTGAAATGGCTTAAAGATATAGTAAATAATCAGTATGATTACCGCAGGCATTATCGTTACTCTGTTTCCCAGGAAAGTTATTTGCCAGTTGATTTACCGTTCGGTAGGCAACTAGATAAGCTTTATAAACGTTATATGAAATAAGTAATAATAAATATTATCATCAATAAAGGCAATCCCTGAAATTTAAATTAGTTTTAAGGGATTGCCTATTATTTTAGTACTTTTTATTGTGTTTAGCAAAAAGCAGAAAGGAATATACTATGGGCAATATTACCATAATTAGAATTGAAATCAGGTAAATTACAGCTGAAAAAGTGCCTTGGAAGAAGGACATGATTAGGCACACCATACCACCTAATACCCATAACCTGGCAGATATCCTATGAGTTCGATTCCATACCTCTTCACTTGCCAGGGTCCAGGGGGTTTTTATACCGACGAAATAATTATGCCGGAATTGCCCCATAAAGTTTCCTATTACTATAAGCAAAACTGCAACAGTTGCTTTTACTACCAGGGAAACGTTAATTAAATAACCTAATGCTACTAGAATGGTAATTACCCACAAGATACCGGTAAAAAGTACTATGACCCAGCGTAAAAACGTGTAGGTTTGAGCAAAACGTGCATAGTTTTCCCGGCGGGGGTCAATTATAGGCATAAAAAGCATTAAAAGGTATAGGCAGATAGCAAGCAGGGGCGCAAAGAAGGCTCCAAACCAGCGCGGATAATAAGCATCGACCTCTCCGTGTATATTCCAATGTCCCGGTACCTGGTCGGGTAAATACGGGTATAAAATAACGCCTGCTATAAAGATTCCAATCATTATTACCCACAAAGGCCATTCTGGTTTAATTGTTTGCCAATTTACACGGTAAGAATCAGGTTTATGTTCTTCCACAAGCAAGCCTCCTATTATTTAAATTATTTGCGGTTCGGCCGGCTGGTTTCTTCAGAGATCTTTAGGATGTTATAAAACCAGCCTATAAGTTCCTGAAATACAGTAGTATTTAGGGAATAATATATATTCTGACCTTTTCTGACATCCTGAACTAGTCCAGCCTGTTTAAGTATATTGAGATGGTGGGAAATACTGGGTTTAGTAATATCAAAGTGCTCAGCAATCTCACCGGCACTTAAATCACCATATTGTAGCATATGTAGTATTTTCCTGCGACTGCCGTCTGATAAAGCCTTAAAAACCAAATTAAAGGGCATTAAACTCAACTCCCGCGGGATAATTATATATTTAAATAAATATCTAAATAATATATTTATATATTATACTAAATCTAGTTGAGATTCAAGTGAATTACAATTGCTACATTACCAGCATAAACGGTATGAATATAAAGCATAATATACAAAACCAAACAATTTTTATGGGGTGGAATGTTGGTAGAATTAATAGATAAATAGAGAAGGGAAGAGAATAGAAACATGGATAGTAAAAGGGCCCGTGACATAGTTAATTCTTTAGGAGTTATTGAGGTTTTGCACCAAGGGCGCCCTGTATGGATTGAAGCTCTTCAAGGTGAAATGGCCCAGGTAAAATATTTAGATACTAAGGAGAGATTTGAGGTTAGACTAGATCAGTTAAATGAAAGTTAGCAGGAAAGAGAAAATCAAACACTTAAGCAGTACAGCGTAAGCTAATATTTTTTTAATAGTATCAAGTTAACCCTACATTTATTATTTCATCTTAGATTGCAGTATAATCATTTTTTAGTGGACAGGTGGTAAATTGCTTATTATAGCATTACCATCTGTTCTGTTTTATAATAAATTAATTAAAAACAGGACATTTATTTCTAAAATAATATTCTTGCGATACTATTGATATTGCTATGATCAGCTATTAGCTATTTAGAAGGATTATTGATATCTGATTTATAATTTATAAATATTGGTGGTGTAATCAAGTGGATATTACCACACTTTTTATAACAGCTTTAATTGTGGGTTTATCAGGAGCAATGATGCCCGGTCCTCTTTTAACTGTTACTATCATGGAAAGTGCTTTCCGGGGGGTTATTGCAGGTCCTCTTATCGTACTAGGTCATGCTTTATTAGAATTAATTTTGGTTCTAGCCTTGCTAGGTGGGCTTTCCGTTTATCTTAAAATGACGCTGGTTACAATTATCATATCTGTTGTTGGAGGAGCCTTTTTGATTTTTATTGGGCTTAATATGGTTAACGATACCATTAAGGGACGAGTCGTTCTTGATAGCGATAACAGCGAAATAATAAAAGGTATTAATAAGATGCACCCCGTTTGGGCTGGTATTTTGGTTAGTTTATCAAATCCTTTTTGGGTAGTATGGTGGGCTACAGTTGGACTGACTTATTTGACTACGGCCTTAAATAGTGGTACTGCTGGTATTGTATCGTTTTTTACCGGGCATATCATGGCTGACCTTTTATGGTACTGTCTGGTAGCTGCAGCAATCGCCAGTGGACGCAAACTTGTTAAACAGCAGGTTTACCAAGCCATAATACTAATCTGTGGTCTTTTTCTCATAGGTCTAGGCGGATATTTTATTTGGACTGTAATTTAAAGTACTCCTAAAAAGCTGTAATAAATATTTGTTTATAGATATAAGTAAAAATAGTTTAATTTTTTTTATTAACATAATTTGTTTCTATTTTTTCTTAATTCTAGGAGATTATTATGATTAGTCAAGATATACCTAAAATGGAGCTCCGAAATGAAAAAAAATTTACTGAATGCAGGTGTAAAACTACTAATGAGTTACTAGGTTATTCTACCCTGCATAAAGAAAAAGACCTCCAGCTAATGGTCAACAAGGCGAGAATAGCACAGTTAGAATGGAGTCAGATACCAGTTAAGGAGCGGACCCGCAGGATTATTAAGATACGAGATTATATTGTAGCTAACCTGGATGAACTGGCGGCTATTATTAGCCGGGATACAGGTAAAACTTTGAATGATGCCATGATAGCAGAGCTTTTCCCTGCAACCTCAGCGCTATCTTATTATTGTAAAAATGCCCCCCGTTTTCTACGGGAACGTAAATTACCTATTGGTCATCTAGCAACCATCAATAAACGGAGTAAAGTCATAAGGGTTCCTTGGGGAATAGTTGCGGTTATTGCACCCTGGAATTACCCCTTCATTATACCTTTTTCCGAAGTTATTATGGCCTTATTGGCTGGTAATGCAGTTATATTAAAGATGGCCAGTCAAACCCAAATGGTGGGATTGGCCATGGAAAAATGCCTAGCCTCAGCAGATTTACCCCAAGATCTTTTTAACTTGGTCAATATACCCGGTCAAATGGCGGGGGACCTTTTGCTTAAAAATGGAGTAAACAAGCTCTGCTTTACTGGCTCAGTTGCAGTTGGACAGTATTTGATGGGTAAGGCGGCAGAAACACTAACACCCTTATCTCTGGAACTAGGGGGTAATGATGCTATGATGGTTTGTGAGGACGCTGATATATACCGTAGTGTAATGGGAGCAGTCTGGGCTGGGTTTACCAATGCTGGACAGACTTGTGCAGGGGTTGAACGTATATATGTTCATGAAAAAATATATAAACCGTTTATGGAACTGTTAAAACAAAAAGTAGAGACAATCCAGGTTGAGGTTGGCGCGGAGTTTAACCGGGATATGGGGGTTATAACTACACCCAGCCAGGTGAAAACAGTCGAATTATACATTGATGATGCCTTGAAAAAAGGGGCCGAAATATTTGCCCAATCTAAAATCCCCGTTAACCCCAAATTAAGCAACTTTTTTCCGGCAACGGTTCTAGCTAATGTAACCCATGATATGCTAGTGATGAAGTGTGAAATCTTTGGGCCGGTAATAGCGGTTATGAAAGTTAATAATATTACTGAGGCTATTAAACTGGTTAATGACTCTGACCTAGGATTAACGGCATCAGTTTGGTCTAGTAACAAGTACCAGGCGGAAAAAATAGCCAGGCAATTGCAAGTTGGAATAGTAACAATCAATGACCACCTAGTAAGCCATGCTATGCCGGAAACCCCCTGGGGAGGGTTTAAAAAGTCCGGTTTAGGGCGTACTCATGGGGAGATTGGTTTTGAGGAAATGACCCAGCCCCAGGTAATTATCAGGGACATTATGCCCTTTGCCAAAAGAAATCCGTGGTGGCCTTCTAACAATCTTGAGGTTTATAATGGGATTAAGGGACTTATAGAAATAAGCTATTCTCCCTTAATATCTAAACGCTTAAAGGGAATGAAGAGACTAATGAAAATGTTACCCCGATGGTTTAGGCAGGAATAACCATTAACTTATGCTTTTTTGTTCTTCAAATCATGGTTTTACCCACCAATCTTTATCCCGGTAAGGTTTTTGTAGCTCTTTTAATTTTTCCTTTTCTTGATAATATTTTTCTTTCATCTTAATTAACCATATGCCGAAGTGTTCTTGAATATTAGCAGAGGAAAATCGGTTGGAATTAGTATTAGACCAAGAGGGAATGTTATCTTCTTGCAAAGTTGCTTCTGCTTTGCATATGGGGCATTCGATCTTATTATTGGGATGCAGGCGAAAAAGATCAGAGCCACAATAGGGACATTCCCTTATTTCCGGGGTATAGGCGGGGCTGTCAAAAAGGCGAACGCCAAGACTGCGGGCATATTCCAGGTTACTGGGATTGATTAGGCAATCACCGGGGAGGGTAGCTTCTACCTGCCATAAATCGATTATTTTCATCTGCAGGAAACGGGGGATGACCAGTGCAGCAGCCCGGGTATATCCTTCCCAACCTTTAATTCCGTAGGGTGTTACCATTATCAGGGGTTTGCCTGCAGTAAATTCCGCTAATTTATATGCGCTTAGTAAACGGTCGCTCAACATCTTGTAATAACCATGAGGTCCCAGGAAGTAAATTGGTACCCCAATTATAACAGCGTCTGCCTGGGTGATCTTACTGATAACGTAATTAAAATCATCATTGATTAGACATTCTTTTTCCGGCTGCATACACCTATAGCAAGCCCTGCAAGGTTCTATCCTAAGGTCAGTTAGCCGGATTAATTCTCTCTGGCAATCCTGGGGGATACTATCCATTATCTCTTTAACTAGAATCTCACTATTGCCTAGTTTCCGTGAGGATATTACTAGTCCTAAGACCTTTTTCATTACACCTTTACCTCCTCAATCTATTTGTCCAACAATACTCTTTTAAAGGGTTAATCCTGGTTAATAAATTTGGGGGGCAGGGGCGGAAAGCCTATAGCCGCTACTAACTGGCTTACGGTTTGTGCTCCGGGAACAACTATTAATTTAGATGTGCCATGGGCTAGATGTTTGCCTTCATTATCAATAATGTTAGCCTCAGCCACACAAATAGTTTTGCCAACTTTAATCCTTTTCCCTTCAACTATTATCCTACTAGTCTTGGTTACTGCCAGATTATTAACGTTGACATCAAGGGTTGTAAAACTAATATCTTCTTCAACATCACAGTAAACCGCCCAGTACGTGGCGGTATCTATCAGTGAAGAATACACACCTCCATGGATTCCGCCTAGTGGGTTAAGATGTTTACTCCCCAGAAAAGCCTCAAATTGGCAATAGCCTTCTCCTATCTCACGCGCTTCCATCGATAATAATTTCAGGTATGGACCTTGGTTAATAATTTTTATAACAGCTTTAATATGCTCAGGGTTTAGTCTTCGCAAAAAAGTCTCCTCCTTACTATGAGGTAGTATGAGGTAGTTTCTATACCAATAATAACATAATATAGCAAAAAAAGTGGCTGGGTTTACTCATTACGAATAGCTTCTAGAGCGCTAAGGTTCATAGCTCGCCGAGCTGGAAGATAACCCGAAACCAAGCCTATAATCGTAGCAAAGGCTATACCTCCAAGAGCCAACTCCAGGGGAATAACAGATATATGACGAGTAGAGTCAATTCCCATATTATGTATTGCTATACTGTTCAAAGTGAAGGAAATGGTGTAGCTCAACCCAAGCCCGGCTAAACCACCTCCAAGGCCTATCATTCCTGCTTCTATTAAGAATAGTTTTTTAATATCACTTATATCTGCACCAATAACCTTAAGAATACCAATCTCCCGAGTCCTTTCATATATACTCATTATCATGGTATTAGTGATGCCGATGGCAGCTACCAGAAGGCTTACAGCACCGATAGCACCGAGGATTGCCTGCATCGTGCGGGAGGTTTTTTCCATAGATTCGAGCATATCAGTTAGACTATGTACTTGATAACCCATGTCTCTAATAATATTCTGGATTCCCTCTACATCCTCAATTCTCCAAGCTTTGACCTTTATGCCGTCATACTTGTTTTGTTGGGATGAATTTCTGCGGGAATTACTATTAGAAGATACTTTTGCCTCCTCTCTTATAATATTTTCCAGAGCAGTAATATTCATATATGCCTGATAATCTTTCTCATCATTGCTTTGCTTGAGAATGCCTACTCCCTTGGCTTCATAGGGTTGAGGGCGCTCTGATTGACTGTCACCGCTACGGCGGCGCTCACCGTATTCCATATCAGAGGTGATGAGTAACCTGCTATTTAACAGGTCAACATTGGGGGGATCAGAACCTCCTCTTCTGTTATGCTGATTCCTGAGTCGGGGATTATAAAAGTTATAAGCTACCATGCTACCGAAAAGGAGTGCGTTTTTATCGGAAGTTAGGAGAATTCTGCCCTCTTCGGTCTCAAAGCCAAAAGAGTCCTGAACTTCAGGGTTAATACCCATGATTGGAAGGGAGCCCACCATTTTGCCCGCAGCGATTTTAAAATAGGCTGTTTTATAGGCCATAACTGCCTCAACCCCGTTTATACTCTTAAACTGCTTAACGGCATCATCATCTAGTTTAGCCTCTTGGATTTGTTGTGCCCCAGACCCTTCATTATATCCGCCGGTATAAACCTGGATAGTATTTAGACTACCCATACGGGACAAGTCTTCTTTAAAGCTTCGATCCATAGCAATACCAAGGGAAAGCATTACCACAATGGAAGCAGTACCGATGACTACACCTAGTATAGTTAAACAAGTTCTTAATTTCCTTCGCCCCAGGTTATGGTAGCTCATTTTTATAAGTTCCCAACTATTCATTATTAAAATCCTCAAATTCTTGATATCTCTGAGCTCTTTTTCTTTTACGGTAGAGTATTATTGTTAACAGTATCAAGATTGCTGCAGCAGGGATTATCATCCATTCCCTAAATAGGGAATAACCAGTTGGGTTTTTATTTATCGGAATTTCTGGAAGGGGCGGTTCCTGCATTGGCATAACATTTACTACAAAGTTTTTTTGCATCTGCTGTGGTTTCCCGCTTTCGTTTTCATAGGCGAAGATTATTTGGCCGCTGAGTTCACCTTCCTTTT
>JBMNOV010000090.1:0-5091 GCA_050943255.1 Syntrophomonadaceae bacterium | reverse complement strand
TCTATAACACAATTAGCAAAAAAAACTTATACCTCTACCGCCACCGTTACAAGGGCAATTCAAAAAGTCGGTTTTTCCGGCATTTCTGAATTAAAATATCAAATAAACAATCACCAACAAGACAAAAAAACAAAGAATAAACCTATAAATTCTATATTAGAAAAAACATTATATGTATGTTCTGAAACAATTAACAATCTAGACACTACCGATATTTTAAAAGCAGTTGATTGGATAAAACATTCAAAAAGAGTTTTAATTTTTGCACGTGGCCTATCTGCTTTAGTAGGCCGTGAATTTCGTTATTATCTCCAATTAATGGGTTATAATGTCGTGCTTATTGAAGATATAACATTATTAAAAAATACACATAATATTGTTCACTCTGATGACCTTGTATTCATCTTAACAGTTAAAAACTCTACATCGGAGCTTCGATTTTGTGCACAAATAATCCACGAAAAAGGAGCTCGTTTAGTTGTTTGTACTTGCACGAAACATTCTTCTTTAGATAAATATGCAAATATACTTATTCATGGTCATACAGAATTTATTATGCGTGCTGCCTATGATATTAATATGTATTCTAGAATTCCTTTATACATAATCATAAATTCAATTGTTGAATATTTATATCATCTAGATAACTAATCTACTTATTCTTGGCGCGTAAACGAAATCTTCTTTTTTTACGGCTTTTTTCAGCTTCTTCCATTTTATCGTTGATAAATAAAAGTGCATCTTCAGGTGTTCCGCCTTTTATTCCGCGTTTATCTAAAATAGCCATTTCAGAATTAGTTACAACTACGATTAAATTATCACTTTCTTCAACGTGTCTAATTCCACCGTAAATGAAGTTTAATACATGACCGTTTACGCGATAATGTAATCGTGTTGGACCTAATTCAGCTAATATTTTCACATTTGTAGAACCAAATTTTTGTGTATACTTTCTTTGCATCCGTTTAGAAACAAATTTGGTTGAAAAGAATATTTCTACAAAAATCAAGCTGACAGCAATTAACAACCACAATACTCCACCTTCAATGTTTGATTTTAACAAACAATTAAAGCCATAAAGAGCACAAAAAATAATTAATAGACGTGTTGATCGAAATTGATAATGTGCCGTAGCTTTTATTGCTTCTGTTATTATGTCATTTGATAATGTATATTCAAATGATATTGATTTTCTAGCTTGCATAAATAACTCCCTTTTAAATAAAGCCACAGTATACAAACTGTGGCTTATCATTAATCATCTGTTCTTTTTGAATAAATTTCAGTAGCTGTATCTTTGATTAACTGTTCACATTTAGCTTTCCCTACACCTGAAATTAATGGGAATACTTTAATGACCGGTACACCAATATCTCGTTTGAAATTTGATGTAGTCATAATAATATCCATTTCTGGTGCACGTTGAGCAATAGTTTGAACTGTTCCCTTATGAACATTTGCAGGAATATCTGCATCTTTCATAATTTTTTTGACAGCTTCAGCAGCGACTGAGGATGATGCAATACCACTTCCACAAGCCACCAAAATTTCAATCGGTTTTTTCATTATTGATCTCCTTCTTTCTATTTTTATTATATCAGTAATAAAAACCATTTATTGATATGATATATATGCTTATGAACATATATTAAATATATATTTTATCAAAAATTAGGCAACTGTTCTACCGCCATCAAGTAAGATTGTTTGACCTTGAATATAAGAATTAGCTTTATCTGCTAAAAATAATGTTAAGTTAGCAACATCTTCTACCGTTCCAAAACGACGCATAGGTATTTTTTGAAGAACTGCATCAAGTGATGCTTGAGTAGGATAATTAACACGCATCATATCTCCTGAATCAATCAATCGTGGAGCAATAGAATTGACATTAACACCTTTTGGTCCCATTTCTTTTGCTAGTGCTCGCATAAAACCTTCGCCGCCTGCTTTTGCAGCTGGATAAACTGCAGCACCGCCAGTACCACTTGCAGCAGAACCACTACTAATATAAACAATTGATCCTTTCGTTTCAACTAAATCATCATAGAAAACTCTCACAGTATTCCATAGACCATATAAATTAATTTTAATAACGCGATCCCAATCTTCATTAGTAATTTCTTTTACTGTTCTCTTTATACCTATTCCTGCATCTAAGACAAGGATATCAATAACTCCTAATTTCTCTGATACAATTTTTTTTACATTTTCCAAACTTTCAGAAGAAGATACATCCGCTTTCACGAATAACGATGTTGGACTATAATTTGCATTTAATTCTTCTGCAGTTTGTGAACCAAGTTCTTCATTAAAATCAACAATAATAGTATCAGCACCTTCTTGGGCAAATTGCAAAGCAATTTGTTTTCCAATTCCATGCGCTGCCCCAGTAATTAATGTTTTCTTTCCATCAAATCTCCCCATTATTGCATTCCTCCATTCATAGCAATTTTCAACGAATTTATTTTTTCAGGAATATTTCCATTGAAAATATATCTTCCTACAACGGCCCAATCGGCTCCAGCATTGCTTGCCATTTTGATATTTTGAACATTGATTCCACCATCAACTTGGATTTTTATATCACGAGATCCAATCAATTTTTTTAATTCTTTAATACGATTTAAACTCATTGGTAAAAACGATTGTCCTAATCTACCTGGATTAATAGTCATTAACAACACATAATCCACATCATCGATTAAATCATTCAACATACATACCGGCGTACCTGGATTCAAAACTACTCCAGCTTTTAAACCCGAATTTTTTATTGTTTGAATCATATAATGAATATGTTTAGTAGATTCATAATGTACTGAAATCATATCTGCACCTGAAGCAATAACCTGACTCAAATGAAACTCTGGATTAAGCATCATATGAACATCAACTTTCATTTTTTTACAGCCGTTTTTTATAGCTGCAATTTGATTCGGTCCAAAAGCAATATTTGGTACATAATTTCCATCCATCATGTCAACATGAAGATAAGCCATATCATTTTGTTCTAATTCATCTATTTGTTCCTGCAAATGCATTAAATCTGCCCCAAAAATAGAAGGGAATATTTCCATGATTCTTTACCTCCATTTTTGAAAGCTACATTTTATTTTTGTAGCTTTCAAAATATATCTTTATTACGTTATGAATTCTTTTCTAAAATTTTTTCCAATTGACTCGGCATCTCTTTCAAGTCGGTTTTTAACAAATCAGTTAATACATCAGTTTGATAAAAGAGGCCCATAAGGTTTTGTAAGATATACATATGTTTGCTTGGATCCTTTACAGCCAAATTGAATACAGCCTCAGCAGGAATTTCAACTGTATCATCATCCATTCTACGAAAATTAACAGGCTTATCTAATACCAATACACAAACTGCATTTTCTACTACACCAGCTGCTTCGGAATGAGGCATAGCAACAGGCAATTCACTTGGCATACCTGTAGGGAACTTCTTTTCTCTTCGAATACAGTTATTAGCAAACTGATCTGTTACACATCCCTCTTCGTATAACTTATCTGCACACAATTTAATGGCTTCTTCATCAGTTGATGCTGATCCTTTAATAGCAAAATATTTCATATCCACACAATTCCTTTCTGCTCAGTTTAAACACATTAACTAAATAATAATTCTGTGAATTACTTCCAATAGAACGTTCATTAAGCTTAATCCAAAGAAAGTATCTGTTACTTGTCCTTTAATTTTCATACCAGTAACACTCATCATCATTGTTGCTTCTGGTGTAAAGAAGTTTGCTGCCCATGCACAGAAGTATACAAATAAGATACCAGTAATCAATGTACGAATGAAATTACCACGATGAGCCAATGCAGGCATAACCATTGCATAGCAAATACCACTTAACATACCAACTGGGAAGAAGTGCATATTTGGAAGAACAAACGCTGTTGTAATAGCTACTGGGATACAAATTGCAGTACAAACAATTACAGTTGGATCTCCTAAACCTAAGCAAACATCCATACCAATGATCAATTCATCATCATTACCAGTCCATTTTTTCATAAATTCATTAGCAGCATTTCCTAATGGAGTGATACCTTCCATCATAACTGCAACCATACGTGGAATTAATACCAATACGGCACCAAATCCGATACACATTGGGATAATTACAGTAACTGATTGACGTGTTAACAATCCTAAGAACAATCCGATTACAATACCCATAAAGCATGGCTCACCAAAAACGCCGACTTTATCTGTTAAATTATCAATATTAACATTTGCACTCTTCAATCCTGGAATATGGTCGTAAAGCTTATCCATTAATTGGAAAATTGGATACCATAATACATATGATGCCGTTGAACATGTAGTTCCATCTAGTCCGAAAAATTCTTGCCATTCTGGTGCTAAACGTTCACCAAACTTAATTGCAACCACTGCCATAATCAATGCTACGATAATTCCTAAAACTGTACTACCAAACAACGCATAAGCTAAAGCGCCTGGAATTAACATATGAATAAAGTTCCAAATATCGACATTCATTACTTTTGTCCATTTCATTCGAATCATGATAACGTTCAAAAGGAATGCTAATGGAATAAAAATAGCTGCAAAAGGTACAGTCCAAGAAGCAGCTCCGACAGTTGCCCATCCTAAATCAGCCGTTGTATATCCAGTACCCATTTTTTGATAATAATCTAATGCAGGCTGCATTGTACTCATCAATAAATTAATAACAAGACTTAAACCTTGGAAACCGATTCCGACCATCAAGCCAGAACGCAATGCATCTCCGACTTTCATTCGGAAAATAACTCCAAGGATGAAAATCATAATTGGCAAAATAGCTACGGCACCCATGTTCAAAATGGTTTGCACGAAATTCATTAAAGCATCCATAAATTATTTCTCCTCCTAAATTCATATAATTATGTCATACTGCACGATTTCTTGTAATTTTCTATTTTCTTCTCTCCTTTCATCCAAATTACAATTCATCGTTCTGTGCCTTTATGATAAACTTTTATTCCAGATAAAAAAAGTAAAAGCGTTTACATTTTAGTGAAATCAACTGTATTAATGAATTTTTTTCATGATTTTGAAAT
>JBMNOV010000089.1:0-5137 GCA_050943255.1 Syntrophomonadaceae bacterium | reverse complement strand
ACTCCTTATCATGCGGTTATCCTCCCATAAAAGTATTGCTCATACTCTTATGGTAACCGTTTGGTTTGGTGTGGGTCAATTTTTCCCCGGCGATCTGAGGTCAATTATATCCCGGCGGTGACATTTAGGAATTTTTCCATCTCTTCTAGTCTTTGCTTGGAACCTTTTTTGTCGGCTTCTTCTGCTTTGTATTCTCCAATGCCCTAATTAGCGCAACTTCGGTTTTCTTATCTATTTTCCCCCCCATCAAAGTTCCTTCTTTCTATCCTTACCACGCACTCAAAGTGGGTTGGGGCAAAGGTATGATATTAATACGCAGAAATAGAGGATTTTGCGTATTAGTATCCCCTAAGCTCAAATGCAAATATTTAACTATCTCAATTAGGTAGAATCTAACTAATCCTACCCCAACTATTGACAAAAGCCGTTTTTAGAATCTTACTTAAATTCTTGCCTGAGAGAAGCAATTTTTTACCCAAAAGCACAAGTTTTTACACTACCAAACTATTAGACATGTAATATCCATAAGGGGAGTTACATTAATTGCTACATAAAGACACTCCCCTTCTGTTAAATTAATAAGCTTATCAATAATAATATATTCTTTTAATTGCAATCTGTAACAAGCAATTAGTAGCCATTAATACTAAAATCTATATATCTTGTTTTTGAAACTTGATAATTGCTGTAATTGAGGTTACTATAATCCAAGCTAATAGTAAGCATATACTTCCTATTATTCCTAATGATTCAGCAGAACCTTCTTTCACTAATCCTGATAAATTGTGTATGGCCGATTGAGGAAATATTGGTAAAAATATTCTCTGTACGGTATTAGAAAACATTTTAATAAGAGCAGGTAGCACCATAATACCAAATGAAAAGATAATAGCCCCGGCACTGCTATTTAATAAAAATGCAGCCGCTACAGTTATAATGGTGTAAAATATTGGCATAACCATAATACCAAAAACAAATCGTCTAACTGCAGAATCTTGAAATGAGACTCTAGGCATTTCATTAGCTGTTAGAATCATTTGACTAGCTAAATAGGCTAATATAACCACAGCTAAACTTATTACTGTGGAGATTAAGAAAAAAGTGATTAACTTGCCTAGATAGAATTCTCTTCTTCTAGGAGTTATTACCAAGGAAACATTAATGAGATTAGTTGAAAACTCCATAGCAATGGATATAGCAGTAAAAATAATGAGCATGATATTAGCTAAATCTACACCTAGCATATTAGCTGAAAGCACGTCCATTGAGGATAGTTCTACAATTGTTTTTCCTTGAGTTACATTTGTCGTAAGGGAGAAAATCAGCCCCATTACCAAACTCAATAATATTAAAGTCAATATATAAACCTGTGAAGATTTGAGAAAAAACATTTTTTTTAATTCTGCTTTAATTAAATTTCCCATCACCTACCGCCCTTTCCTTCCTTTGATTCTACATTGGAAATAAAATCAACTTTTCCTTCAGTTAACTCTATAAATAGTTCTTCCAATGATGGCTGCACCTTTTTTAATTCAAATATTGCAATATTATTTTTCATGGCTATAATTCCTGTTTGTTTCATATCCATCTTATGAACATGCAATTCTTCATCACTTACAAATTGAATTAAAGCTCCATCTTTTTCTAAGAGAGATTTTAGTTGCTTATTGTTTTCACTATTAACTTTCACGTATGCATTCAGGCTTTTGTTAGTCATTTCTTCGATAGTCATATCTGCAATCAATTTACCCTGTGCTAATACAATAATCCTTTCGGCAATAGCTTGTATTTCACTCATTAAGTGACTTGATACCAATACTGCCTTGCCCTGATCAGCTAACTCCTTTGTTAATTCCCTTAGCCAATGAATACCATCTACATCTAGCCCGTTAAAAGGCTCATCTAAGATTAGTGTTTGAGGGTCACCTACCAGAGCTGTTGCAATTCCCAAACGCTGCTTCATCCCTAATGAAAATTCTCCAATTGTTTTGTTTTTTACTTCTAATAATCCCACCATTTTAAGCACCTCTTCAACACGCTCCATAGATATCCCGCTTATAGTAGCAATTAATTCTAAGTGTTGTTTAGCTGTAAATTTAGGATTTACTGAATTTCCATCAATCAATGCACCAATTTTTGAAATAGGTCTATTAAAATCCCTATAATTTTTGCCGTCGATCTTTACTACTCCCTGGGTCGGGTTAATTAATCCTAATATCATCTTCATAGTTGTAGATTTTCCAGCCCCATTTGGTCCTAAAAATCCAGTTACTACTCCTGGCCTAATAGTTATGGATAAATTATTAACTGCTATTTTATCTCTATATGTTTTTGTCAGATTCCTAATTTCAATCATTTTAATCGCTCCAAATCTTCATCGTTCTCTTTATATAGATATACCTTTGTAGCCCTATCTATAAAATCATTTACAAACTCCATTAACCTACGATCTTCATCCGGCCATTGGTTCCTGTTTTCGTAAGATGCTTTATGAGCATTTAGCAAATCCTTATTGCCATTAGTAATTCTAGTAATCATATTTATCCATTTTTTTGCAAATATCTGTCCTTGATTGCTTTCTGGTTGAACACCATTTAATATATGGGTTATGGCTTCTAGTATAAGTGATTTCCAATCCCAATATATTTCTAAAATAGTTTTACTATCCTTATAATGTTTCATAAAAACATTTTCAATGTCTTCATCATATTTAACATTTTTATACTCAAAAAAGGTGTCCTTATTTAAGGAAATCATAAGCTGAACCAAATTCCCCCAAGGTATAGAGTTGTTTTCTTCTAAGATAAGTAAACTAGCTTTAATATGGGTTATGTTGCTATTTAAATCATTTAACTTATAACATAAAATGTCCAACTGTCTTCTCAAAACATTGCTAATCTGGTCTGGTGTAATAGTTTCAACAAGAAGATTTTTTATGTCCTCTATCTGTAATCCCAAAGATTTGTAAAAAAGAACCTGTTGAAGTCTTGTTAAATCAGCCTCTCTGTAATATCTTCTTCCGCTTGAATTATCTCTCTTTGCTGGTACTAAGCCAATATTATCGTAATACTGTAAAGTCCGAATGGTAACTCCTGTTAGCTTTGCAATTTCTCCTATAGGAAATATTTTTTCTTTTTGCATACCAATTCCTCCTTAATTTATATTAAACCACATTACGTAACGTAATATACAAGGGATAATTTTGTTTTTTACAAAATTCGCATTTTTTCTAAATCATCTGTTACAGCCTATCACAATAAGGCATAATTATCATGAGGTAGGAGAAATTTAATCTCTCCTCTCACACTACACCTACATACGGTTTTGTATACTCTACAAATCTTGCTAATATATTGTAGGGAACTCCAGTCTCATGAAATCATCAAATACATAGTGTAGGAACTTATATTGCTAATTTATTCTGTCTATTTCCATAGGAATCATAATAAAATATCGGCTCAATGCAAGATTCAAAGTACATTTAGCTACCATTTCGGCAATCCTATCTTCTACTGTTAGTATTCCTAGGATATGTGTTCCTCCGTTTTTCTTGGGTATTACTTCTGCGTTTACAAGTTTGGAGAAATATCTACATGATGACATACTATTCCAGATTTTGTATAAATTATTGATTAGGTTCATTTTTAAATCTTCAATTGATTGTTCATCAACTCCATATGTTCCCATATTTGCTTTACCTTTTCATATGTTTCTTTCACTTTCCATACTGTTAGTCTGTTCCAGATTTTACTTTAGGCTTACTTCTGATTCTACATCACCGTGGCACCCTTGCCCTCATCTAATGGATCCTACTCCCAAGATAGTGGTGGACGTTTACCACCATGCTGTTGCCCATGCCGGGCAGACGTAAAAATCCCGCTTTCCTCAAAGCGGGTTATATATCTATTGTCTCAAATATACTTACACCATATACATTCAGCTATTCCTATCTCAAACTCTGCAATTTGCTTTTTATATCTCTACCAAGCACTCAGTCGTAACTTGCTCCCATCAAACTTCTCTGCGCTACCTTCTTGGATATTACTGACATGAGATGTACATTTGTTTTTCCAGTCACATCGCTACTCCACAAGCAGTGTATCGCCTCCACATAGCTTGAGTGGTCACTATTGATATCTGAGTACATTCATGTCAACCGTTTTTTATCGCTTTCAAAGTATATGGTTACAGTATTCTATAAAATTCATTATCACTTTAATATTTTCAGGCAATAGTGTATTGGTCTAATAGAATTGGCATTTTCCCAAATCTCAGCATTATCAATTTCTCGTATATCTTCCGGAACCACTTCATGAAAATGAAGAGTTTTCCTATATATAATAGGCCTCTCATCATATTTATAGAAACCACCATGTAAACACACGTGCCACACTTCTACAGTAGCTGTGTATCTAAGAGTTTCTTCAATATACTTTAGAATCAATTTTGCACTGCCTTCAGTATAGTAAGCCCACTCTAAGTAGACACCATACGTTTTATCTGTATAGTCAGTTACCTCCATAAACTCATACAGAGAGAATTTATCATCAGCATCACCGTCAAAAACTGATCTTGTGTCAACATTTATCATCAATGGATATTCTTTTGATGGTTTTACCTCATCTAGAGGACAATTAGCTGCAATAAATGTGCATACGCTCATATCATATTCACCTCTTAATTAACCCCCTATTCGAAAAATAGATATTATAGCAAATTTCATGATTTAATATTTGGCTGTAAAATGTTTTATGAGTGACATATTGAGATGAATCTGCTGGTGGGTTTACAAAGTTCATTCAACACTCCTCCAATACCGACTAATTTAAATTATTTCATTAACCTTAAGAAAACAATTGCACCTTGGAAAACATTTCTACCATCTGATTATATTATTAGGCAGATAGTTATTCAAGTGGAAGGTAGCGACTAGTCCGTTTAATAATCTCAAGTTCTTTCTCTATAAGTCCTAAATAGCAGATAAAAAACAAGGCTTCTATTCATCAGCAATACTTACTCAAAGTCTGGAAACCCTTCTTTCCATGCTATTTAAGACTTATTTTTCTCTGAGTGACATATGCGGCTCTATGTTATTTCATTTTTTCTTAAGGTTAATGAAATAATTTAAATTAGTCGG
>JBMNOV010000037.1:0-18544 GCA_050943255.1 Syntrophomonadaceae bacterium | reverse complement strand
TATTATTTTCTATTGCTAGACTGACCAAATAAAAACATAATATATTATTCCAAAATAAGAAAATAGGACAGGTTTTATTGTAGTTTGGTAGAATAAATGGTCTGTATAAAATTTTGCCAATTATAACTCACTGCTATCCCTGCAACCAAAAAATATTAAAGGGGGATACCTTAATGGCTCTTAAAAGGACACCACTATACCCATTACATAAAAAATATGGTGGGAAGCTAATTGATTTTGGAGGATGGGAACTTCCGGTTCAATATAACAGCATTATCAAAGAACACCAGATGGTACGTGAAAAAGCAGGGCTTTTTGATGTGTCCCATATGGGAGAAATTGAGGTTACCGGAGAAAAGGCGGAACAGTTCTTAAACTATCTGGTTACCAATGATATTACCACTTTAAAAGATTTTCAAATCCAGTATACTCCTATGTGTTATGAAAACGGTGGAATAGTTGATGATTTACTAGTCTATCGTTTTAACTCTGATCATTTTCTTCTGGTAGTAAATGCATCCAATTGTGATAAAGATTTTGCTTGGATCAAGGAACATGCCTACCCCGGTATAGATGTGGCTAATCGGTCGGATGAATATGCACAGTTAGCAGTACAAGGCCCACTAGCTCAATCTATATTAGAAAAGCTGACTATTACAGATTTAGACACTATAAAATATTACTGGTTTTTACCTGTGGTCAATTTGGCAGGAATTAACTGTATAGTATCCAGAACCGGATATACCGGTGAAGATGGTTTTGAACTGTATTGCCGACCTGAGGATGTGTGTACTCTATGGGAGGAAATACTTACTGCCGGAGGAGATAGTATTACCCCAGTAGGCCTGGGAGCCAGGGATACCCTGCGTTTTGAAGCGAAATTACCCCTTTACGGCCAGGAGCTGAACCAGGATATAACGCCCCTGGAAGCAGGCTTGGGTATATTCGTGAAACTTGACCAGGGCAGTTTTATCGGCCGTGAAGCACTGCTGCAACAAAAAAACAACAATAGTGGTCGCGTTCTGGTAGAATTTGAAATGACCGGAAGAGGTATACCCCGCTCTCATTATCCTGTACAAAAAAATAGCCAGGATATAGGTTGGGTCACAACTGGCATGCATTCCCCTACTTTCGGTAAAGCATTGGGATTGGCCCTTATTTCCCGGGAATACAGTTCGCCTGGGAATGAAATAGATATATTAATACGTAATAAACCCGTCAAAGCCCGTATCGGCAAAGGAATTTTTTACAGTAAGAAAACACGCCAAAAAAGTAATTAGATATTAAAGTCATTAACCGGAAAAATACAAAAGCGGAGGGATAATAATGAATATACCGGATGAACTTTTATATACCAGAGAACATGAATGGATTAAAGTTGAGGATCAGCTGGCTAAGATTGGCATTACTGATTTTGCCCAGCATCACCTGGGAGATATTGTTTTTGTAGAATTACCTGAACTTGATAGCGAAGTAGAAGCATCAGAAGAAATTGCTGTTATAGAGTCAGTTAAAGCAGTTTCCCCCGTTTACTCTGCGGTGGCCGGGAAAGTAGTTGAGGCCAATACCGAATTAGAAGAAGCCCCGGAAAAACTAAATGAAGAACCTTATGAAAACTGGATAGCCCTGGTAGAGATAAGCAACCCCGATGACCTGCAAGCATTGTTAAGTCCAGCTGAATATGAGCAGTTTTGCCTCGAAGAAGAGCAGAAGATGCAACAGGAGTTGGAGCAGGAGGGAAATTAGTATTTATGAGATATACTCCGAATCCTCCTGAAATCACCCAAAATATGTTAATAGAAATAGGATTAAATCATGTTGAAGACCTTTTTGCCGATATACCGGATAGTTTAAAACTTAAAAATGCTCTAGATCTAGGGCCAGGAATGACTGAAATGGAGATTAGGTCTAAATTAAATGAGCTGGCCAACCGTAATCTCAATGTGGAGCAATTTCCCTGTTTTTTAGGAGCTGGAGCATATGATCATTATATTCCGGCTGCACTTGAACAACTGCTCTTGCGTTCGGAATTCTATACCGCTTATACTCCTTACCAGCCTGAAATTAGTCAGGGGATTCTGCAGTCAATTTTTGAATACCAGACCTTGATATGCAACCTGACAGGAATGGACGTTAGTAATGCTTCGATGTATGATGGGGCAACAGCTTTAGCTGAAGCATGTACTATCTCTTGTCAATCTACTAAAAGGAAAAAAATACTGATTCCAGACACCGTGCATCCAGAATATATTCAAGTCTTAAAAACATATTCCATTTCCGGCAATCATGAAATAGAGGTAATCTCCTGCCCTGATGGGGTAATTGATGAAAAATTCATTGCCGCCATTGATAAGGAAACTGCCGGTATAGTAGTACAGCAGCCTAATTTTTATGGCTGTATCGAAGACCTAACCGAAGCTGAAAAGAAGATACATGTCAGCAAAGGCATGCTGATAATGATGGTTGATCCCATTTCTCTGGCTTTGCTTAAGCCTCCCTCAGAATGGGGAGCAGATATAGTAGCTGGAGAAGGTCAGTCTCTAGGCAATAGCCTTAGTTTTGGAGGACCGTATTTAGGATTTCTAGCCGTTTCCAAAAAATTAATGCGTAAAGTCCCAGGACGAGTAGTAGGTCAATCTGTGGATAAGGAAGGCCGCCGCGCTTTTGTGCTAACCCTGCAAGCCCGGGAACAACATATTCGCCGGGAAAAAGCCGGTTCTAATATTTGTTCTAACCAAGCCTTAAATGCCCTGGCAGCTGCTATATATTGTACCCTGGTCGGTTCAAGGGGGCTCAAAGCTATAGCCTTGAGATCCCACCATTTAGCAGTATATGCCAGTAAAGTCTTCCAAAATACAGGGTTTTCGCTAAAATACCATGCTCCTTTTTTCCGTGAATTTGCATTACAGGTGAAAAATCCCCGGGCTATAAACCACCATCTGCTGGCCAATGGCATAATTGGCGGTTACGAGCTTAAAGATGCTTTACTACTCGCTTTTACTGAAAAACGTACTCGCAAGGAAATAGATAATTTGGCAGCTATCATAGGAGGGATAAAAAATGAATAAACTTATCTTTGAAAAAAGTATACCAGGTAGTAATGCTTTCGGCCTGCCCCCCTGTGATGTACCTGAAGAATCCGTCGGTATCCCGGCGCATTTCTTACGGGAGACAGAACTAGTACTGCCTGATGTCAGTGAAGCAGAAGCGGTAAGACATTATGTAGGCCTTTCCCACCAGGCTTATGGGGTTGATGATGGATTTTACCCCCTGGGTTCCTGTACCATGAAATATAACCCTAAAATTAATGAGTGGGCTGCTCGCTTACCCGGTTTTAACTATATCCATCCTTATCAACCAGAAGATACAGTGCAGGGGGCACTGGAACTTTTATATGAAACCAGCCATATGTTATGTGAAATAACTGGTATGGATCGTTTTAGCCTGCAGCCAGCTGCTGGAGCTCATGGTGAATTGACCGGGGTAATGATTATAAAGGCCTATCATAATAACCGGGGTGATAGTAACCGTACTAAAATAATGGTTCCCGACAGTGCTCACGGCACCAACCCGGCTAGTGCTAATGTATTAGGTTATGATGTTATAGAGATAAAATCAAATAGCCGTGGCTTAGTTGACCTAGAAGATTTACGCTCCCACATGGGACCTGAAGTTGCGGGCTTAATGCTCACTAATCCTAATACCTTAGGCTTATTCGAAGAAGAGATTGAGCAAATCGCTGCTATAGTGCATGCAGGCGGTGGACTACTCTATTATGATGGTGCCAATCTTAACGGTATAATGGGAGTAGCCCGGCCCGGAGATATGGGCTTTGATATTGTACACTGCAACCTGCATAAAACTTTTGGAACCCCGCATGGCGGCGGTGGCCCAGGTTCAGGCCCGGTAGGAGTAAAAGAACATTTGGCTGATTACCTGCCCATCCCGCTGGTTGCCCAAAATGGCGATCGTTACTACTGGGATTATGACCATCCTTTATCAATTGGCCGGGTTAAAAGCTTTTACGGTAATTTTGGGGTTATTGTTAAAGCCTTTGTCTATATGAAAGCATTAGGTGCTGAAGGGATAAGGGAAGCCTGCGAACAGGCCGTATTAAATGCTAATTATTTGCGCTGCCGTTTACAGGGTGCATATGATATACCTTTTAACCGTTTGTGTAAACACGAATTTATTGCGACCAACAAGAAACAGCGTCCCTTCGGGGTAGCAACTTTAGATATAGCCAAAAGACTTATGGATTATGGTTACCATCCCCCAACCGTTTATTTCCCGCTCATTGTCCCCGAAGCCCTTATGATTGAACCAACAGAAACAGAGACCCAAGAACGGCTCGACGATTTCGCCGCAGATATGTTGACCATCGCCCAGGAAGCAGAGCTTGAACCAGAAGTAGTGAAAACTGCCCCCCACACTACTGGGATTAAGCGGGTTGATGAAGTTACAGCTGCCCGCAAGCCAGTATTAAAATGGGAGGAACAATAACTATGCCCGATCTGGTAATAATAGGAGGGGGCCCAGCCGGTTACGTTGCTGCTATCAGAGCGCGACAGCTGGATATGACGGTTACTTTAATTGAAAAGCAAAATCTAGGCGGTACCTGTCTTAACCGCGGATGTATTCCCACCAAAGCTTACTATCAGAATGCCAGGGTACTACGTACCCTGACACATCTAAATGATTACAATGTTAAGATTGAGGGAATCGAATTTGACCTGTCAGGCGCACATGCACGCAAAGAGCTTATTGTAAAGAATATGGTAAGTAGCGTAGCCTCCCTTTTAAAAGCCTACCGGGTGAAAACCATAACAGGTACGGCCTCTATTCTAGATCCAGTCACGGTAAAGGTAAATAACGAAGTTATTAAAACTAATCGTATACTCATAGCCAGCGGTTCCATTCCGGCCCGCCCGTCTATACCAGGAGCTGATTTATCCGGGGTTCTAACCAGTGATGAGATATTGGACCTCAAAAAACTCCCAAAACATTTAGTGATAATTGGTGGCGGGGTTATTGGCTTGGAATTTGCCTGTATTTACCGGGCTTTTGGCTGCCAGGTTACTCTCCTGGAAGGCCTCCCTAATATTCTCAATACAATAGATAAGGAAATCATTAAAAGAGCAAATGTGTTTATTAAAAAAGAAGGCATTGAACTACATACAGCTGTTATGATAAAGGAAATCTGCAGTAATAATGGTAACCTAACAGTTGTCTGGGAAGGCAAAAAAGGGACTACCAGTATAACAGTAGATATGGTTTTAATAGCTACCGGTCGCAAACCATTTACAGATGGGTTAGGACTCGAAAAACTAGGGGTACAAATGAACCAGGGATTTATCCAGGTGAATGAGGATTATCTTAGCAGTGTTCCTGGTATATATGCTGTAGGAGATGTGATCGGTAAACGGATGTTAGCCCATGTTGCTTCAGCAGAGGCCAATGTAGCGGTAGAGCGAATGGCCGGTCTTAAAAGCCAGGTTAATTATGAAGCAGTTCCTGCCTGTATTTTTTCCTCCCCGGAAATTGCTACCGTAGGGCTTACCGAAGAAGAGGCCCTTAACCAGGGTATTACCATAAAGATAGGACGGTTCCGTTTTGCTGGAAATGGTAAAGCAGTAACAATGGGGGAAACTGATGGCATGATAAAAGTCGTGGCTGATGATAATGATACCGTTCTAGGTGTGCATATTATTGGTCCCCATGCCAGTGATTTAATCCTGGAAGCTACTGCTATGGTAAGCCGGGGTATGAAAATAAGGGAAATTGTAAGCATAATCCACCCACACCCAACACTTGGTGAAGCTTTATATGAAGCCGTTATGGATGTAAACAACCAGGCAATACATCTCATCCCAGATAGGAGAAAAAAATGATAAATATTATTAACAACTCTCATGACCCTTATTTTAATATGGCCTTGGAAGAATATATTTTAACAATCATGGACAGTTCTAAAAGGTATTGCATGCTCTGGCAGAATAATCCCGCCGTAATTGTGGGCCGAAACCAAAATACTGCCGGGGAAATAAATGAGGATTTCATAAAAAAATTGGATATAAAAGTAGTTCGCCGGATGTCAGGCGGAGGAGCCGTATATCATGACCTGGGCAATCTTAATTTTACTTTTGTTGTACCGGAAACAAGCTTAACAAAATTTGATTTTGCTAAGTTTACCCGTCCAGTAATTCGAGCTCTGGCTTTGCTGGGGATAAATGCTGAAAATGAAGGACGTAATGATATAACCATTAAAGGCCGTAAAATATCAGGGAATGCCCAATGCCGCCGCGGGGGAAGGCTGATGCATCATGGCACCATTTTATTCGATACTGACGTAAACATCATGGAAAAAGCCCTGGCTGCCAAACAGGAAAAATTCGTATCTCATGGAGTCGCTTCAGTTCGCAGCCGGGTAACCAATATTATAGACCATTTAAAAATAGATACCAGTTTGGATGAATTTAAAAAACTATTATTTAAAACCATTCAGGCAGAAGAAAATATTAGCGACTATTACCTTTCTTCAGAGGAATTAAACCAGGTCAACCAATTAGCTAGATTAAAATACCGTACCTGGGAATGGAACTATGGTATATCACCTTGGTTTAATGTTAAGTTAAAAAAACGTTTTAGTTGGGGAACAGTAGAGATCAGGCTGGGGATAAATAAAGGGCTGGTAACCAGCTGTCGCATTCAAGGGGACTTTTTTTCTTTAAAAGAACTAGATGATCTGGAAAAATACTTCCTTTCCCGCCCCTATAGCCTAGAAGCTATGATAAAAGCTTTAAATGATATAGATATAAGTGAGTATATAATTGGTGCAAAAAATCAGGATATTATTGAGCTCTTTAGACAGTAAATCAACCAAGGCTGGCTAATGTCAGCCTGTACGCCGATTACCTTTATCACTATATTCTACCAGGTAATAGTAGTTGGGGTTGTTGGAAACTATAGCCTGACAGGATGGACATATGTCTTGTAAATAGGCCTTACGGTTTTGTATTTGTATCATTTTTTTCAGCGTGGCTTCGGGAAATTGTTGGCTACAGCAACTGCACTTTTGCACGTACGATCCTTCCTCCTTGTTCGTCTCTTCCCATATATAACTCTCAGCAGTATAACACCTACTAGAGTCTACGGAAAGTCCCTTTCTTCTTTGTGACCCTGGACCTATTTATTTAACATATGCTTTCAAGTATTCTATTTGCATATCGGCTAATTCCTTTATTTTAGCTACAGCTATAGTAATTACTTGTTCACTTTCATTCTTCAATTGTTCCCTGACCATTTCTTCAAAAGGAATATTTATTAGGGCATTAATTGTTTCATTTAAGTCCAAACGGTAATAAAAGCTGTTAATCAGGTTAACGGTGGAATCAAAAAACGATTGGACCCAGTCTTCTATCTGATCAATATCACACTGACCATCTATCAGGTGAAATTGACTATTTCTAAATCTGTTCATGCTTGCATTCTCCTTAACCGTTCATCACATAACCTAAATAATATATTTTATAGGTTTAATATCCTAACCTCTTTTACATACTTGGCACATCGGTCAGCTAGTTCCTGCATTTGCTCACGGTTGTAAGGGACAATAGCACCAAAACTAGTATCAAGGGTACTGGTAGGGTTAAACTGCTGCAAAGAGTAAAGCTGACATCCTGCTAGAAACATAGCTATAGACTCTATGTCATCTGAAGTATGCAGGTAAGGAACTACTGTGGTACGAAATTCTGTTTTGATTGTAGCACTTTTTAATAAAATAATAGAGCTTTTGATATTTAAAAAATCCTCAGTCTTGAGTTTACCTACCGCCAGCAAGTATTTCTTATATTCCAGCGGTGCCTTAATATCCATAGCTACATAATCAACCAGTTGCTGTCGCAATAATTCTTGTAGCATCAGGGGGTTGGTGCCATTAGTATCGAGCTTTATCAGGTAACCCATTTGCTTAATAAGGGCGATAAAATGCGGCAATTCCGCATTAATAGTAGGTTCCCCCCCGGTAATAACTACGCCATCTAAAAAACCATGTCTTTTTGCCAGAAATTCCAGCACCATTTGCGGTGGGATGGATTCTGGCTGGGGGTGGCTCGTTTTTACAACTAAATGATGGTTATGGCAAAACGGGCAAAAGAGGTTGCAACCCCGGGTAAATAATACAGCTGCAACCTCTCCGGGATAATCTACCAAGCTCTGTTTAATTAATCCAGCTAGATTAATATCAAACCACTGCTTTATCAAAAGTTTTCCTGCCTTTATATTCTTCTTGTTTACCTGAATTCCACTGGTCAACCGGGCGTAAATACCCAACTATCCGGGAATATACCTCACAGTGTGACTCCTGTCCTTCAGCCGTACATACCGGGCAATTACTATGCTCACCAGCCAGGTACCCATGCCGGGAACAGATGCTAAATGTCGGTGATAAGGTAAAATAAGGCAATCCAAACTGGTTACATACCTTACTAACCATTTTCTTGACCGATTGGATGGAAGGCACAGCTTCACCCAGGAATATATGGAAAACTGTACCACCGGTATATTGGGTTTGCAACGGGTCCTGAAGAGAAAGTGCTTCGAACAGATCATCAGTATAGTTTACCGGCAGTTGGGTTGAGTTGGTGTAATAGGGCTGTGCCCCTTTAGCCACTTCTTCCTCATTAGCTACGATTATATCAGGATATTGCTTTTTATCTTTAAGCGCTATGCTGTAGCTTACTCCTTCAGCTGGAGTTGCTTCTAGGTTATAGATATTGCCGGTCTCGTCCTGGTACTCTATCAGTCGGTTACGCATGAAATCTAAAACCTCCAAAGCAAAAGCTTGTCCTCTATCACTGGCAATATTCTCGCCCAGATAATTTAAGCAGGCCTCATTCATTCCTACTAGGCCGATAGTGGAAAAATGGTTTTTCCAGTACTGGCCAAATCCATCTTTAACATTTCGCAGGTAAAACTGGGAATAAGGGTATAACCCAGCTTCGGTCAAATTCTCCAGGACTTTACGTTTGATTTCCAGGCTATTTTTAGCCAGATCCATAAGGTATTCTAGCCGTCTGTAAAAGTCCTCCTGGCTCTTGGCCAAGTAGCCTAAACGGCTTAAGTTAATCGTAACTACCCCGATGGAACCAGTTAAGGGATTAGCCCCAAAAAGACCGCCTCCACGTTTTCTTAGTTCCCGATTATCCAGTCGTAAACGGCAACACATACTGCGGGCATCATCAGGTTTCATATCTGAACCAATAAAATTAGAAAAATAGGGGATGCCATATTTAGCTGTCATTTCCCAAATCTTATCGTATTGGGGGTTATTCCAATCAAAATCTTCGGTTATATTATAGGTGGGAATGGGGAAGGTAAACACCCTTTCCTCTACATCTCCCTCCATCATTACCTCAGCAAAGGCCTGATTGAATATATCCATTTCCTCCTGAAAATCACCATAGGTAGTATCCATAAATTTCCCACCGATTATTACCGGTTCATTTTTCATAAACTCGGGAACTTTAAGGTCCATGGTAACATTAGTAAAAGGCGTTTGGAAGCCTACCCGGGTAGGTACATTCATGTTAAATACAAATTCCTGCAGGCCTTGTTTGACCTGTTTATAATCGAGGTTATCATATCTGATAAAGGGAGCCAATAAAGTATCAAAACTGGAAAAAGCCTGAGCCCCAGCCGCTTCTCCCTGAAGGGTAAAGAAGAAATTAACAATCTGACCTAAAATAGAACGGAAATGCTTGGCTGGTCCGCTGGCCACTTTACCCCTTACTCCTTTAAAACCTTCCAGTAAAAGATCACGAATATCCCAACCTACACAATAAACCCCTAATATTCCCAGGTCATGAATATGAAAATCCCCGCTTTCCTGAGCCTTCCTGATTTCCGGAGGGTAAATCTGATTTAACCAGTATTGTGATACAAGTAGTGAGGCAATATGGAAATTCATACCTTGCAAAGAGAAGGTCATATTGGAGTTTTCTTTTATTCGCCAATCATTTTTGCCAAGATAGTCCCCAATAATCTTATTATTAGCTAAAAGCTGCTCCGTTTTACGCATCATTTCATGCTGGTTGCGGTATAGTATGTATGCTTTGGCTGTCTTATAATTCCCGTTCTTAACTAGAACTTTTTCTACCAGATCCTGAATATCTTCGACACTGGCAATTTCATTACCCATAAACATATAATCAGCTATTTCTACTACCTTGTCAGCTAGAGTTACGGCCAAATCATAATCTTTCCCGCCTACAGCCTGGGCAGCTTTCCAGATAGCATTAACTATTTTTTGCTTTTCAAAGGGAACTACCCGGCCATCTCTCTTCTTTATTCTAGTATTATCCAATATCTCAAAGCCCCCTCTAATTGTTTTGCAAAAACACAATATATTGTGTATCGGGTAAATCTAATACTATATATCGTTGTTGCAGTTATATAATTATATTATTTTGCATCCTTTTGTTCAAACATGATTTTATTTGCTTTTGTCTTTTTGTTCTCTAATAGAATTATAATTTTGACCTTTTTTGCTATATTTCGATTACTTTCATTTTTTATGAAAAAATAGCAGAATAGGCGGTTTGACCTATTCTGCTTAAAAAGCATGTCTTAATTAAAATCAATTGTAATTATTTAGTTGCTCTTTTTAAATTAGAATTTGGCTAGAATCTTTGCTAATTCTGTGTCTCCGACTTCTTCGAGATCATATTTTACTCTAACGGCTGGTTTGTCAAATTTCATAATTCTCCTTAAATCAATAGGAGTTCCTATTACGACCAGCTCAGCCGGGGTATCATTAATTGTTTTTTCCAGTTCCTCGATCTGAGTTTTACCATAACCCATGGCAGGTAATAGCCTGGATAGATGATTATATTTAACAAAGGTGTCTTTGATAGATCCGGCAGCATAAGGGCGGGGGTCAATCAATTCAGCTGCTCCCATTTTTTCAGCAGCAATCACCCCTGCTCCATATGCCATATTGCCATGCGTCAGAGTAGGCCCATCCTCTATTACCAGAACTTTTTTACCGGCTATTGCCTCGGGATTATCAACAGTTATAGGCGAATTGGCCATGATTATCTTGGCTTTGGGATTTATAGCCACAATCGTGTTTTTAACCTTTTCTACCTCTAACGGATCAGCGGAATCCACCTTGTTGATTATAGCTATATCGGCCATTCTCAAATTTGCTTCTCCGGGATGATAGGTAATTTCATGACCGGCTCGATGCGGATCCACCACCACTATATGCAGATCCGGGTTATAAAAGGGCAGATCATTATTTCCGCCATCCCAAATAATCACATCTGCCTCGGCTTCAGCTTGGCGCAGTATTTTTTCATAGTCAACACCAGCATAGACTACCATACCACGGTCGATATGAGGTTCATATTCTTCGCGTTCCTCTATAGTACAGTGATGTTTATCCAAGTCTGCATAGCTGGCAAATCTTTGCACCACCTGTTCAGCCAGGTTGCCGTACGGCATTGGATGCCTAATAATGGCTACTTTTTTGCCCGCTTCAGTGATTTTTTTAGCTACGTAGCGAGTTGTCTGACTTTTACCGCTGCCGGTTCTTACTGCAGTGACTGCAATTACTTTGGCTTGGGACTTTATCATGGTTTTATCTGGCCCCATAAGGCGGAAATCAGCACCACAAGCTAATACCTGTGAGGCTTTATGCATCACGGTTTCGTGAGAAACATCACTATAGGCAAAAATTACCTGGTCAACATCATATTTCTTGATTAAGGCTTCCAACTCTTCTTCAGGATAGATGGGGATCCCTTGAGGATAATACTCCCCGGCAATACTGGCCGGGTACACTCTTCCTTCAATATCCGGTATCTGGGTAGCTGTAAAGGCTACTATCTCATAGTCATTGTTTTTACGAAAATAGGTGTTAAAATTGTGAAAATCTCTACCTGCTGCTCCCATAATAATTACACGTTGTTTTTTCAATCTACATACCCCTTTGCTGATTATTTTGTTGTGTTTAATGAAAATATTTTAATATCCTTTCGTTTAAGCCAACCCTGTTTTTCATAAAAGGCTATAGCTTCAAAATTACTATTGAAAACGAAAAGATGAATTTTCCCTGCGTTTAATGCCTCCAATTGCATTACAACTTCCTGCAGCAGTTTTTTTCCATAGCCCCTACGCCGAAAATCACGGTGTATGACTAAATGGTAGATATATCCTCTTCTCCCATCAAAACCTCCCAAAACCGTGCCAATTATTGAATCATGGAATTTCATTAGCAGACAGCTGTTAGGGTTTCTTTGAATAAAGGCCGCTAAAGATGTATCATCATCACCAACTCCCAATCCTACACCCGGAGTATCCCTCCATAATTTAAGCATCCCAGGTATATCATTTTCTTTAGCTAATTCTATGTTTAAACCTTCCATAGGACCTTCACCTCACATGGTTACAGCCATAATCGCCTTATGGGCATGGAGCCGGTTTTCGGCTTCATCAAAAACGGCTGACTGGGGGCCATCCATGACCTCATCGGTAATTTCTTTACCCCGTTTGGCCGGCAAGCAATGCAGTACTATGGCATCCTTCTTGGCCAGGCTTAAAAGTTTGCTGTTTACTTGATAGCTTAGGAATTTTTTCTCCTTTTCACTGGCTTCACTTTCCTGACCCATACTGGCCCAGACGTCGGTATAAATTACATCAGCTTGGGCTACAGCCTCTTCCGGGTCTTTAACTACCGATAAATTTGCCCCGGTTTCGGCAGCATCTGCACGAGCTGCTGCCAA
Source organism: Syntrophomonadaceae bacterium (assembly GCA_050943255.1). Classification (GTDB taxonomy): domain Bacteria; phylum Bacillota; class Syntrophomonadia; order Syntrophomonadales; family Syntrophomonadaceae; genus UBA4844. The sequence continues at coordinate 5,759 of JBMNOV010000037.1, read as the reverse complement.
TATCCCTCCATCTGGTTCATAACCTGGAGGTGAAGCAATGACGACATCCATTCCTACCTTGGCACCACCAAAGAGCAGGGAATGAGCTACATTATTGCCGTCTCCTATAAAGGCCAGTTTAAGCCCATTCAAGCTTCCTTTGTGTTCTTTAATTGTCATCAGATCTCCTATTACCTGGGTGGGGTGAAGAAGATCAGTTAAACCATTTATAACAGGAATATCTGCCCAACGGGCTAACTCCAACACTTCATCATGGTCAAATGTGCGTATCATAATACCATCCAGCATTCTGGCCAGTACAAGAGCGGTATCCTTAATAGTCTCTCCCCGCCCCATCTGGATATCCCTCGGGCTTAGGAATAGAGCATGCCCCCCAAGCTGATACATTCCTACCTCGAATGCTACGCGGGTACGGGTAGAAGATTTCTGAAATATCATGCCCAGGGTCTTGCCAACCAGATAGTGATGAATGATTCCCTGTTTCTGCATTTTTTTAAGTTCTAATCCAACCGTAATTATATATTCTATCTCTTCTTGGCTGAAGTCATGTATGCTTATAAAATCGCGCCCACGGAGGATGTCCTTAATTGTGAACATTGTGATCTCACTCCTTCTTTATTCTTTACCAAGAAAATTGACCGCCAATTGCCCAGAATCCTGGAGCCGTTAATATGAATAGGTGAAAGCGTGATGTGCTTTCCTACCAATCTTTCAGAGCTTCTTTAAGTACTCCTACCGCCTGGTTAACCTCGGTCTTGTTTATGGTTAAAGGTGGGACCATACGTAACACCCGGTTACCAGCTCCCGCTACCAGCAAACCCTTTTTTATGCATGTATTTATTAAATCTTTGATCTCCCGGTCAAACTCTATTCCCAACATTAATCCGCAACCACGGACATTAATTATCCTGCTATCGTCTATTACTTGCAGCTGCTGGGTAAGATAGTTCGCTATTTTAGTTACCTGGTCGAGGAATCCTGGGGACGTAACTATTTCCACTACTTTATTGCTAATAGCTGTAACCATAGGATTACCTCCAAAAGTAGAAGCATGATCCCCAGGTGCAAAACCCTGAGCTGCTTTATTGCTAGCCAACATGGCTCCAATAGGAATTCCTCCTCCTAGGCCTTTGGCTATAGTTACTATATCCGGAATAACCCCAAAATTTTGATAAGCAAAAAACTTGCCGGTTCTCCCCATACCGCACTGTACTTCATCGAAAATAAGTAATAATCCTTTACGGTCACATATTTTCCGTAAACCTTGCAGGAAATTACGTTCTGCCGGTTTTATTCCCCCTTCACCCTGCACCGGCTCTACCATTATTGCACAGGTATGTTCATTAATCAGTTGCTCAACTGATCCCAAGTTATTGAATTCAGCATATTGAAACCCTGCCGGCAGGGGTGCAAAGCCCTCATGGTATTTCTCCTGGCCAGTAGCCGTAAGAGTTGCCAAGGTACGCCCATGAAATGAATCTTTAAAAGCTATTATTTCATTTTTACTTAATGCCTGCTGGCGATAAAAATATTTGCGAGCTAATTTTATAGCAGCTTCATTAGCCTCGGCACCGCTGTTACAGAAAAAGGCTTTACCCAGGCCTGAAACTTTAACCAGCTTTTCCGCCAAATCCACCTGGGGTTTTATCCAGTAAAGGTTGGATACATGCCAGAGTTGTTGAGATTGCTCTTGTAAGGCAGTTATAAGCTGTTCATGACAGTGTCCGAGGATGCATACGGCAATACCTCCAACAAAATCCAGGTATTGTTTGCCATTAGCATCCCAAAGGTAACTGCCTTTACCTTTAACCGGGGCTATTGGAAAACGGCCATAAGTATTCATCACATATTCCTCACCTTTGACCGCAATTTCATAATTGGTCATAAAAAATACTCTCCTTTTTTGCTGGTAATATGGGCATATATTTTGAAGGACACTGATGGACTATAATTAATCATGAATTTTAATATTTGATATTTATTCTAAACAATAAATCTAACCCGGTTTTGGCGTATGTATATTCATTGTTTATTCATTAACTACCATAGTACCTATACCCTGATTAGTGAAAACTTCCAATAAAATTGAATGAGGTAACCGCCCGTCGATTATATGCGTCCGCCCAACTCCCCCGCGAACCGACTCTATGCAACACTGAACCTTAGGCAGCATACCCCCTGCTATAATACCCTTTTTTACATAGTCATCCACTTCACTTAGTTTAAGCACTGATATCAGTGAATTAGTATCCTGGGGATCTTGGAGTAAGCCGGGGACATCAGTTAATAAAACCAGTTTATCTGCCTCTATGGCTACTGCAATAGCTGAGGCCACCAAATCAGCGTTTATGTTATAGCTCTCATGATTTTCGCCACAGCCAATCGGAGCTATAACTGGTATGTATCCGTTTTCTATTACTGTTTCGATTATCTGAGGATTTATGCACTTTACCTCCCCAACAAACCCTAACTTATCGCTGTCTATAGCTTGGGCTTCAATAAGGTTTCCATCCTTACCTGATATACCGATAGCCTTGCCTCCAGCACTTATAATACCGCTAACAATTTCCTTATTAACTTTCCCGCCCAGCACCATTTCGACTATTTCCATAACCTCCTGGCTTGTTACCCTGAGGCCATTAATAAATTCGCTTTCTAAATTCAAGCGGGTTAGCATTTGATTAATTTCCGGTCCTCCCCCATGAACTACAACCGGATGCATTCCAACGAATTTCATCAGTACAATGTCCTGCATTATTTTCTGCTTAAGTTCACAGTTGGTCATTGCTGCCCCACCGTATTTTATTACTATTTTTTTTCCGTAGAATTTTTTTATATAAGGCAAAGCCTCGACTAATATTCCTGCCTTTTCCATGGCCGATATTAACATACAAAATCCCCCCTAAATATCAAATTGTTATTATCTTCACAACACTGTCTAGTTAATTAAAAATAGTACCCAAAGAAGAAGCACAAAGCTTTAGCGGCTATGTTCTTTAAAATTATTAAAACAAAAGAGAAGTTCGAAGCCCCCTTATAAGAGCGTGAAAAAATATGTGCTCTCCACGGATATTTTAAAAAAATTAACTACAGCAATGGATAAGTAAGATAAATACTAATTTATTAGGTTCGGTACTCCGCATTTATACGTACATAGTCATAGGTGAGATCACAGCCCCAAGCCGTAGCATCATAATCACCTGATTTTAAGTCAACTGTTATAAAAACCATTTCGTGCTCTAGTTCTTCCAGAGCTTTTTCTTCGTTAAATACTAATCCCACACCATTCTCAGCCATTTTCTCCAGTCCCAGATATATATCAACTTTATTCACATCAAAATCAGCTCCCGAGTATCCAGCTGCACATAAAATCCGCCCCCAGTTTGCATCCTTGCCGAAAACAGCAGCCTTAGTTAGGTTCGAAGAGGTTATTGAGCGGGCTATAAGCCGCGCAGTGTTTTCATCAGGGGCATTTTTCACCTGTACTTCTATTAGGTGGTTAGCACCTTCCCCATCCCGGGCTATCATTTTGGCCAGGAATATATTTACATAATCAAGCGCTTTTTTAAAGGTCTTATAATCTTCCGAATTTTCATCATCTATGCAAGGATTGCCCGCCAAACCATTAGCCATTATTATTACCATATCATTTGTCGAAGTCTCATGGTCAACACTGATCATGTTGTAAGATAGATTGCAGGAATCCCTAAGTAATTTATCTAAACATTTGCTGCTTATGCAAGCATCTGTTGTTATAAAGGCTAGCATAGTTGCCATATTTGGATGTATCATACCTGAACCTTTGGCCATAGCCCCAATCCGCACGGGCTTTCCTTGAATCTCAATCTTTACTGCCATTTCCTTAGGCCTTAGATCAGTAGTCATTATAGCCATGGCAGCAGCATTACCACCTTCTTCTGATAGTCCTGGTACTGCCTCCCTAATACCTGCTTCGATTCGTTCCATAGGCATAGCTAATCCAATAATACCAGTTGAGGCTACAATTACATCTTGGGGCTTAATATTTAGTAGTTCTGCCGTAATTTCACCCATACGCCTAGCATCTACGATTCCTTGCTGGCCAGTACAAGCATTGGCATTACCACTATTAATAACCACAGCCTGAGCCTTACCTTCCTTTAGATTCTGTTGGTTGAGGTCAATACAAGCAGCCCGTACCCGGTTGGTCGTAAAAACCCCAGCTGCATTACATGGTACAGTTGAATATATAAGGGCTAGGTCTAACTTATCTTTCTTTTTTATCTCCGCACATACCCCTTGAGCAAGAAAACCCTGAGCTGCTGTTACTCCGCCTTTGCTTATTTCCACAACTATTTCCTCCTTAATTATGGATGTACCCCGGAAAAGTTAAGGGCTTTAGTTTCATCTAATCCCAGCATAATGTTTAGATTCTGTATCGCCTGTCCTGAAGCTCCTTTAGTCAGGTTATCAAGGGCAGAAACCAGTATAACTCTGCCACTCTCCTGATCAGCATAAATACCAATCTGCAAGATATTACTACCGTAAACCCATTTAGTGTGAGGCATAACACCTTGCGGGAGTATTTTTACGAACTTCTCTCCCCAGTATTTTCCCTCCAACACTTCACGAACAGCTGAGGCTTTCACGCCTGATTGCAAACGAGTATAGACAGTAGTCAAAATTCCCCGGTTCATAGGTACCAAATGGGGGGTAAATATCATCTCTACTGGCCTTTTAGCCGCTACACCAAGCTCCTGAGCTATTTCAGGACCATGACGGTGAGTCCCTACGCCATAGGCATGTATACCTTCATTCACTTCACAGAAATGGCTGCTCTCTTTAGGAGTACGCCCTGCTCCTGAAACCCCACTCTTGGAATCTATTATTATCCCCTCAGGCTGCAGTAACCCTGCTGCTAGCAGTGGAGCCAGCGGTAGTATTGCCCCGGTAGGAAAACAACCAGGGTTAGCTACCAGTTGAGTATTTTTTATTTTATCCCGGTAAAGTTCAGGTAAACCATAGACAGCTTCATTTAACATTTCAGGGGCTTCATGTACTTTATCATAATACTTTTGGTAGAGTTTAGCATCCTTAAGTCTAAAATCTGCACCTAAATCGACACATTTAATGCCATAAGGCAATAATTCCATAACCATGGCTACTGATAAGCCATGGGGTAAAGCTAGGAATACAGCATCACATCTACCTATTAATTTTTCCACTTTACTCTCTTCGCATACCAGATTAGTAAATCCCGTAAGCTGAGGATAAAGAGAATCAACTCTACGTCCCACATTTTCAGTAGATAGTATACATACAACTTCTATTTCATCGTGACCGGCCAGCAATCGCAAAAGGTCAGCAGCTGTATACCCATCACCAACGATTCCTACCTTATACAAATCCAATAAAACCTCCTTTTTTATCCCAGCTCCCATTTAATAAATATTTATAATTATACAGTCGATTGTATAATTGTGCAATATTAAATTGAAGGTTACCTCCAAAAAATTTCGTTTTTCGTTTCCCTAAAGAATCGGTAAAGATTACGAAAATCCCAAATACATTAGCGTTAGAATATTATTATAACCAAAGTGACAGAAAGCAAGACGGTATGCGGGATATATGACTCTCCTGCTTAAATTAGATATCCGTACCTGGAAAGCTTTATACTGATACCCACAGAGTGACAACACGGTTATGGTAGAATCCAGATAAGGGAGAAGAGCTACCATGCCGAAAAAACTTTCAAATGATGATGCCTTGGCTCTGGTTCT
>JBMNOV010000088.1:0-5243 GCA_050943255.1 Syntrophomonadaceae bacterium | reverse complement strand
CCATAACCTACAAAAGATAGCCAGCATGATATAGGTATTGGCTGAGTGGGCATGTGAATATGATGTAAAGCGAAGCCCAAGTATATGAGGATTATTAAAATGGTACTTTTTCAGGAGTAACTAATTATAATAGACAGAACTTACGTCGTTTTATGTCGTGAAAGAGTAGGGCTTTGTAGTAGAGGGCCGCATGGAAAGCTAAAAGGCTTGGCAGCACCCAAGCAAAGGGCTGGTTGGATGATGTATTCAGAAGCATGCAATCACAGGTAGTGTATTTAATTAACTTTAAAAAAATGGGGCTGTATTCGCTGTCTAGACCCATGCGGCCAGCTGTTTGTTATCAAACTCGAGCATTGGAATAAGCAATATTGTCAAACTGTGTAGTTTCCATAAATAGGAGTAGCTATTTTTGGGCACTCTGAACAAGTTAAGAACCTACTGGTTAGTACAGGAAAGATAAAGCAAATGAATTGCCAACGGCTACTTGATACATACGATACATAATGATACATAATTAAATTGGACAAAGTCGATTTCAATGCGTTTTGGAGGGATAAAATGAAAATAATAAAGCGTATTAATGAATTATTGAATGGTATTTTATTTAAGATTGCAGATTTTGTTGTATTTATAGCTTCCGTTTGTTTAGTGTTTTCTATTAGCATCCAAGTTTTTGCACGCTATGTATTAAATAAATCTCCTAGATGGACTACAGAATTTGCTTGTTTTTCTCTTGTTTTTTTAGTTTTCTGGGGTTCATCAATAGCACTAAAAAAAGGACTACATATAGAGATAGATACAACTAAATATAAGCTTCCGAAAAGGGTTTTAAATGTATTTCGTATTATATCTTCGATTTCAATTTATTTTTTCTGTATAATTATAATTTATTATGGAGCTTTGATAACAATAAACAATTCTCAAAGTTTATCTGAAGCTATGAAAATCCCTTATTCATATATATACATTAATGTACCAATTTGTGGTTTTCTTATGCTTATTGGGTATACAGATAAACTACTAAATAGTATTAGTAAATAGAAACGGGAAGTGAAAAATAAAGTATCCTTTGTTAGTATACTCGGTTTCGACTTAATGCAAACATTAGAATAATTGAGAAGGCATCTAAAACGAATATTGAATGTGTTAATAATTTTGGACTTTGCAAAAAACCAAATGAAAAGGCAGAAACAAAATACCGTTTTATGGGGAAGCATCAGAAATATGCTACTGCAAGGTGGACAAAATGCAAGAAGTATCGTATCAAGCAATCGAGGGCAAAATGGAGACCTAATGTACCTATATATCCTACCATAAAGCACCATTCCATTGGTTAAAGATACCTATTTTATTGATAAATGTAATCTTTCGAGTTCTATCAATGCATGGAAAAACCATTGGATATAGTATCCTAATAGAAGGTGAGTAAACCAAGAAAATCTAATTTATTGGGGGAGGTAGTAGCGTAATGACTCTAATGTTTCTAATAATCTTTATGATCTTGATATTTTTTGGTGCACCGGTTGCTATTGCTCTTGGATCAGGAGTAATAGTATCACTGGCATATGGTGATTACCATTTATTGACATTTACACATAAAATGATAAATTCAATAAATTCCTTTAGTATGATTGCAGTACCTTTATTTATAATGGCAGGAAATCTTTGCGGAGAAACCGGTATTGCGAAAAGATTAGTTAAGCTTTCAACTGCATTAATTGGTCATATACCTGGAGGCACCGGCCTTGTTAACGTACTTGCTAGTATGTTTTTTGGTGGTATAAGTGGCTCATCAGTAGCTGATACTGCAGCAATAGGGGGATTATTGATTCCAGCAATGGTAGAGGAGGGATATGATAAAGAATATTCTGCTGGTATAACAATAGCTTCATCAACAATCGGAATTTTAATACCTCCGAGTATACCACAAGTGATATATGGACTTGCGACAGGAGTATCAATAGGAGCCTTATTTTTGGGTGGTTTCTTACCTGGAGTTTTAGTAGGAATGCTACAAATGGTTGTTGCTTATTTTATTTCTAAGAAAAGACATTATCCATGCAAACCTAAGGCATCATTCAAACAGATTATAGAAGCATTTAAAGAAACATACTTAGCACTTATACTCCCTTTGATAATTATGATAGGGGTAGGATTTGGAATAGCGACAGCTTCTGAAGTAGGCGTCGTTGCAGTGCTGTACGCATTATTCATAGGAATTTTTGTATATAAAGATTATAAAATATCTCAACTACCAAAATTACTAATAGATACAGCTGTTACTACATCAGTCGCCTTGCTGGTAGTTGGTGTAGCTTCTGTTGCTGCATACATAATAAATATGGAAGGTATTCCAACGACTTTAGTGAATTTCTTTAATTCATATATTAGAAGTCCATTACTAGGTATATTATTGATTAATCTAATCCTCTTTGTGGTTGGAATGTTTCTTGATCTTGTGCCAGCTATGCTTCTATTTGCTCCAATTCTATTACCAGTTGCTCAATCTTATGGGATTGATCCAATTCAATTTGGTTGCATACTAACAGTGAATTTAGGAATAGGGTTGACTACTCCACCAATAGGTAATTGTCTATACATTGGTGCAGGAATAGCAAAAGTAGAGATTTTCACACTATTTAAAGCGGCTCTACCTTTCATACTCTGTAATATATTAACATTAATACTTATATGTTTATGGAAACCATTAACTTTATGGGTTCCTAGTTTATTAGGTTATTTTTAGTTTGATTTTAATATTTAAAAAATAAGGTTAGAAAGCTCAATTTCAAGCTAGAATTAGGATATAGATTTCTCTGTAACATCTTTGTTAACCTACAGTCCAACGCTAAAGTAAGGAGGGTTACTGCAATAATGTGGGAATATACTGCGTTATGGACCTTAAGCTGGCTCCGCCCCTAATAAGGTAGATCGAGGGAATGTGGCTGGTCAAAGAGGACCTTGAAAGATATGAGTTAGGTAAAGCACAAATGACAAGTAGAGGCCCTTTATACTGTTTATTGCATAATATAAATGGACAAGTGAGGAATTTTGACTTGCAAAAAACACTTTATACTAAATATTCTACCAGTAAGCATTATATCCCTGGATAATAAGGCATTATATATCTATAGTAAATACAAATTTTCGAGTTCTATCAATACATTGTGTTTGATAACATAAAAGTGAGCCAAAATCGCCTGTTGTGATCACGAAAAAGTGAGCCGCTTGATAAACAGAAAGACCATTTGTGACTATGAAAAAGTGCGCCACTTTAATCAAAATCCTGTACAATTGATTAAACAAACGTCAATTGACAGGAGGGTGAAAGGCGTGATCATCGATATGGATATTTACCGAAAGATCAGATACATGTACGTTCAGCAGGGAAAATCACAGCGGGCAATCTCCCGGGAATTGGACATATCACGTAATACAGTTAAAAAGTACTGTGAGGGTGAGCACGTCCCCTGGGAACGGAAGGCCTATGAACGTAAGCCACCTGTTGTTACTGAAGAAGTAAGGGCATTTATCCGTCAGTGTTTTGCGCAGGATGAGGCAGAAAACCTGCCGAAACAGAGCCATACCGCCCGGCGCACTGTCCGGGATATGAGAACGCCTGTTAAAGAGGCCTTCGTTCCGCTCGAATTTGACCCGGGAGAAGCTGCTCAGGTTGACTGGGGCGAAGCCACCATATACTTAAAAGGGGAACGCACCAAGGTCCAACTTTTTTGCTACCGGTCTTGCTACAGTGCTGACATCTTCGTGAAGGCTTTCTACCGTCAAAACTTAGAATCCTTCCTGGAAGGTCATGTAGCCGCCTTTACCCATTGCGAAGGTATGCCCAAAAGAATCATTTTTGATAACGCTAAGGTAGCGGTAAAAGAAGGTTTCGGGCTTCATGCCAGACCACAGGATGCATACAAGGCTTTGAGTGCTCACTACGCGTTCGAGATGCACTTTTGTAATATAAATAGTGGCAACGAAAAGGGCCTTGTAGAGAACCTGGTAGGCTGGGTACGGCGTAATGTGCTGGTACCGGTACCACGGGTAGAAAGCATGGAAGAGCTAAATGATATATTGCTTGCCGCATGTCTTAACTATCGCAGCCACCGAATCCAGGGCAGGGATCAGACGGTAGGAGAACAATTTGAGGCAGAAAAGTATTGTTTAAACCCGCTGCCACCCTTTGTATTCGATACCAGTAAGAGCTTAAGTGCCCGGGTAGCCGATAACAGTCTTGTCCGGTTTGAACGTAATCAATACTCGGTACCCGTCCACTTGGTAGGTCAAAATATCAGCCTTAAAGCATACGGTAACCATCTAACCTGTTATCATAATGGGGAGCCGGTTGCCTGGCATAACAGATGCTATGACCGGAATGAGACCTTCTTTAAGTTGGAACATTACATACCGCTCCTTGAAAAGAAACCGCGGGCTGTGTTTAATGCCAAGCCGGTGCGCCAATCAGTAGCAGGTATACTGCTGGAATAGGGCAGTACATTCCCAGGGGGTGCCAAAGATACGGTCCGTCTATTAAAATTAAGCGTAGAATATGGCCTTGACTGTGTTCTGGCGGTCAAAGAGCGGCTGCCGATAGGCATTACCCCCACCATTGCTATGGTGGAAACCGAACTGGTGCCACAGAGGGCAGTACCGCTTGTCGGTACCAAAGACATTCCTGTAAGCATCATTAATCTGTCTAGCTATGACCATAAATACAAGGTGGTGGCACAATGAACATTAAAGCCCAGACCATAGCCCTTTATGCCAAGCAATTAAGGGTCCCCAGTTTTACACGTTACGAAGAAGTGCTGCGTCAGCACGAGCAGCTGGGGTATGAAGATTTTCTCATTGCTGTCATGAAACAGGAACTGGCTTCACGAAGTGCTAACCAGCAGAGGCGACGTATTAAGCAGGCCGGGTTCCCCAGTGAAAAAACACTGGAAGAGTTCGATTTAAAACGGCTTAAATATGTCGAAGAAGCGTTTGTGTATGAATTAGCCAGCTGTGATTTTATCCGTAACCGGCAGAATATACTGATGATCGGTAACCCCGGTAGTGGGAAGAGCCATTTAAGCATTGCTCTGGGGCTGCGTGCCTGCCAAAACGGGTTTAGGGTTAAGTTCACCACGGCTACCACCCTGGCTACTATGCTGGTAGAGGCAAAAGACAGTAAAGAACTGTTAAAGCTGGAGCGAAAATTGCGAAAGGCTGACCTTCTGATTATAGATGAACTCTCT
>JBMNOV010000087.1:0-5255 GCA_050943255.1 Syntrophomonadaceae bacterium | reverse complement strand
CTGACTATCCGGTTCTTAACTGGCCAACCTGCATGAAGCAGATTGATGGCTTAGGACTAAAACCGGAAGCTAAAGAAGCTTTACTCTATGAAACTGCTATGAAGGTATTTAAGTTTAAAGACTAGTTGGTTGGCAATAATTTGATTGAGCTATACTGCATATTTTTTATATGCTTGCTTACAGAAAAATACAATGATATGGTTTGCCACACAGCACCTAAGGAAGGCTTATTGCCTTCCTTAGGTGTTATTACCTTTGTTTTATAAACAACTATTATAAACAACTAAAACTTTTGTATATGAGGAGTGTAATTGACGTGAAAAAAGATTACGCTGAAATTCCAGTCGAAGAAGGCCATAGTAAGGTTATACCTCTGGAACAAGCTATCAAAGAATTAATAAAACCAGGTATGGATCTGCATTTTGCATTCGCACATTCCCGTGCTCATGCAGCAGCTATGGAAATTGTACGCCAATTTAAAGGGCAAGCTATGAATTTCACTTTAACCGGTGCTGGTATTCTAGAATATGGAATTATGCTATGCTGGGCCGGATTGGTTGGGAAGGTAGTTACTGGCTTTATCGGTGATACATTCCCCTCACCAGCACCTAACCGTTTCTTACAACAAGCTATTAAAGACGGGAAAATTGAATGCGAATGCTGGACTAACTTAACTGTTGTACTAGGATTGTTAGCAGGGGCTCTCCATGTCCCTTATACAACGACCAAATCTTTACTTGGCAGTGGATTATTAGATGAACATCCTAATTCCTTTAGAAAAGTAAATGATCCTTTTACTGGAAAAGAAACGGTAGCAATTCGTGCACTGAACCCTGATATAGCAATAGTCCATGGTCTAGCCGCAGATCCTTATGGTAATACGGTTATTGGCCCTCCATTTGGCGAAAACATGTGGGGAATATACGCAGCAAAACAAGGGGTTATTGTTACCGTAGAAAAAATTGTTACAACCGAAGAGATTCGAAAATTAAGTAATTATGTTAAGGTTCCTGGTCATCTAGTTAAAAGTGTATCAGTAGTACCTTATGGGGCTCATCCTCAAGGTATGTCAACTGTAGGTATTCCTAGTTTACAGGATCTCACTTATGCCGAAGACTATCAAACCCGCCGTGAATTCAGAGCCGCAGCCAAAAACCAAGAAACCCTCGATGCTTGGATGCAGGAATGGGTAATAGCTACTAACCTGCAATCTTATGTGGAAAAACTAGGAGAGACCCGTCTACAAAAACTACACGAAATAGCTAGCAGTGAGGAAATTCTAAATAATGTAGATATTCCTGATATCGATGAAAGTCAATCTATTACCTCAAGTGAGTATTTAATAATTAACGCCGCCAGGGCAATTGGTGAAAAGGTAATTGCCGGCACCTTTTCCTCAATTCTCGCAGGTATTGGCACAGCCCATGTATCCAGTTGGCTGGCAAAATACCTGTATAAACATGAACCTCATCAATGGGAATTGTTAACTGAAACAGGTTTCTATGGCTACTATCCCAGATTGGGTGATGCTTTTATCTTTAATTATGCCAATATCCCAACTAGCAAGATGCAAACCCACTTTGTTGATGTTCTCGGAAGCCTGGTTAGCAGCGAACTTGGTCCTTGCCTGGGATTACTTAGTGCGGCTGAAGTAGATCAATATGGTAATTTCAACTCAACTAAATTACCAAACAAAAATCTAATTTTAACAAGTGGTGGCGGTTCTAATGATGTTGCCTCAGCAGCAGATGATGTGATAATAGTAATTACTCACTCCCCCCGGCGTTTAGTAAATAAAGTCTCATTTGTTACTGGCCAAGGGAGTAAGGTTAGAACAATTATTACCGATAAGGCAGTTTTAAAACGTAATAACGGTGATGATGTTTTTAAATTAACTGGTTGCTTCGTTCCTGAAGGACAGACTTTAGCAACTGTTATAAAAGAGGCATGTGAACAATGCGGCTGGGATTTAGCGGTTGCTGACGACGTAAAAGTTCTACCACTGCCTTCACGTGATGAATTAGCTTGTCTGAGAGCATTAGATCCCCTAGGAGATATTAGAGGCTAAAAATTGTCTCACAAAATTAATAATAGTATAAAACTCCGGCAATCTCTATATTGGTTTGCCGGAGTTTTATACTAACCATATTATCTACATGTTTTGCTGAACTAATTATTACTTAATAAAAAATCAATTATAGTATTGTTTTCCTAGACTAACATCTTCAGCAAGAAACTCTCTAAAACTCCCATTGTTAAGCTGTACTATTAATCCGCCCCGAGGACTAATATCAAATGCTTCACCAGTAAGTACTCCTTCGTTAGTGCTTACATCTACACTCCGACCCAAAGTATGATTATACGATAACCATTTATCTCTAAGATATGGATAACCAGTATTAAGGTATTTGGGGTAGTGCTTATCCCAGCTATTTAAAAACTCCTTAACAACCTGAAGTCGAGGTATACTATGTCCTGCTTCTATCAGCAAAGATGTGCTGGTATCTCTGCATTGGGCCGGAAATTCGTCTTGCTTAATATTTACATTAATACCAATACCCATTATTATTGCCCTGCTAGAGCTATCACCAATGCTTTCAGCAAGTATACCGCATATTTTTTTGTTATTAACAATAATATCATTGGGCCATTTTATTCCAGCTACGCAATTACCTACTTTATGTAGGCATTCGGCTACAGCGACAGCTACTAGTAAAGTTAATTGGGGCATATCTTTTACGTTCATATCAGGTCTTAAAATCATGGACATAAGAACTCCTTTGCCGGGAGGACATGACCATTCCCGGTTTAGCCTACCCTTGCCACCAGCCTGAAAATCAGACAGTACTATATTTCTTTCAGCAGCACCACTTTGAACCATCATCCGAGCTATTGCATTAGTCGAGGATACCTGGTCATAATGATAAATTGTATATCCGTTCATATCTATCTTATGTCCTTGTTGATATTTCCGAATATAAGTATTATTTAAAGAGCAGGATAGCCAGTATTGGCGTCCTGTAAGCAAAACATCTTTACACTTATTGATTGATAGCAAAATAGTCACCTCAAATGTATTTCTTTATGCTTATCATGTCAATCAAGTACCAGGCTTATGATTAAATTAAATTTTTACGCTGTAAAACGACATAAACGTATAACCTTTCCTAATAGTAAGAACCCACCGATAGGTTTTTCTACCGGTGGGTATTGAGTCTATTAAACTTTTCCTTTTTAGCTTCCGGTAAATTTAAATAATTTTAACCTAGCCTTTAATAACACGAGGAGTTATCATCTGGTGGAATGGACATATAGAAATTGGATTCTGATAAACTGAACCAACAAAGGCTTTGCAATAATTTCGTAATTCACTAAAGTTAACTACTTCATCTACAAAGCCTCTCTTAGCACAATAAACCGGTCGGGATTTATCATAATACTGTTGTACCATATCATTCATTTTTTCAATTACGGGTTCTAATGGCCTACCGGCATCTTTTTCCTTAACCAAACGGCGGGAATAAGATGCGGCTGCAGCTGTTTCACCATGCATTACATAAATCTCAGTGGTAGCTGTACCAAGGGTAAAGGCATTATTATTATTAGCATTTGGTCCACCCATAACATAATGAGCTGCTGCGGTACCTTTTCTTAAGACTATTAACATCATTGGAATGTCAGTGCTTTCAATGGAATAGATGAGGGACTGTCCCAAACCAAGCAGTTCGGCCTTTTCTGCGATATCTCCAACATCTATACCTGTTGTATCCTGTAACCATACTATGGGAATGCGGTCACGTCCGCAGAACGTAACAAATTCGCTCATTTTAATTAGACCTTGCCGATATAACTTACCACCAATACCTTTGTACTCATCAGTATATTCAGGATAATCTCCTAAGGCTCCCTGGTTATTACCAATAAAACCACAAAGATACCCATCTATTTTGGCTAAGCCACAGTAAATATCCGGACCATAATCTGGTCTATACTCCATATGCTCACTATTATCAAATATGCGAGCTAAAACTTCCTGTAGCTGATATCCCCGCTTTTGATTAAAAGGAACTAAACTGTACAGATCTTCAATAGGGAATTTAGGCTCGGCCGGGTCTGCTACCCGGAAGAAATCGGGGTGATATGCAGGCATATCCTTCATATACTGTTTAATTTTATCCAATACCCCTTCTTCAGTTTCACATACATCTCTAAAGAAGCCAGTTCCATTATAATGGATTTCAACTCGACCCGGTGGGGTTGACTTAAACTTGCGGGTTGCATCGATAAGCTGCTCAGCCGCTTCATCGTCAAAATATCCCTTAGGATTCATCCCGCCTACAATACCTCCGCCGCCCACTGCAATATTAGCCTTCTGGTGTGCAATTAAGGTGGTGGGACTTATGCCATGATAACCTCCACCTGCGGGATTTGTTCCATAGATTCCAACGATTACTGGTATTCCCAGTTGTTCAAGTTCACAATGGCGATAGAACGGTGTGCCATTACCTCTACGGTTGGCATAAACCTCTTCCTGTTCCATCAATTTAACACCACTGCAGTTTAAGACCCAAACTAAGGGAATATGAAGTCTCTTAGAGATATCTGTAACCCTTAAGATGTTATCAGCTTGTCCGGCAATCCAAGCACCAGCCATTATCTTATTATTAGAAGCTATTATAACTGCCCATTTTCCTGATATCTTACCAAGACCATCAATAACTCCAGTAGTACCTTCCTCATTAAACTGAGGATCATAGATTGTGTGTAAAGGGCACCATGTGCCGGGATCGACCAGGTATTCCAGACGCTGCCACGCAGTCATCTCACCTTTACTGTTCATGGCTTCGGTAGCTTTACCTGTATTTTTAACCCTTTCTACCTCTTTGGCAACTTCATCTTCAACTTCTTTTATTTGCGCGATATTTGGTTTTAGTTCCTTTTTAAGCGGCTTACCCAAGCCGGGCATTTCCTTAAAATAAGGGTGTAGTGAATAACCGTATTCTCCCATCCTATAGGCATCCTTTCTCTTATTAAACTTAATATAATGCAATTAAAGATCTTAGTATTTTATTCCTAATTATCCTACCTGTTAGGCTGATAACCTAATCCAATACCAGCAATTATTCCCGTGTGAATATTAGAGGTTCCTTCTAATGTCTCAAATTGCTTGGCATCACGCAGCCATCTAGCACAGGGGTATTCCGTGGAATATCCATAAGACCCATAAATTTTCATGGCTAAATTAGCAGCATTAA
>JBMNOV010000086.1:0-5681 GCA_050943255.1 Syntrophomonadaceae bacterium | reverse complement strand
TGTTATTCAGGGAGAATTGAACTAGTTCTCCCCGCCCCTTAAGGGGCTGCCCAAACGGTCAATACATCCGTCAACTTTTGGACAAATTACACCGTCTATCGCTGGACATTATGAGGTGGCAGTAACATCTTATTTGTATGATAATAACCCAATCACAGTGGTATAAAACATGGAAGAAGAGAAAAGAAAATGCGAAACAAACGCATGATACCGAGATTGCTAGTTAATTAGACTTTATGTGGTTATCATTCATGGTTCTATCTTAAACTCCTTACTATCATGAGTAACCTATGAAGAAAATAAAAAAGCTTCTAGATCTTCATATATTGATAAGACACCAATCATTATTTATGGTTGGTGTCCTTTTTATAGGTAGCTTTAATCGTTTATATATAATTAGGCTCCATTAATGCAAACAATATTTAACACTTGAATTAATTTAATCTCCTCCCCCCTTAATAAGACAATTTACCTTTCGGGCAAATGGTATAATATGTAAGCAATAAATTCTGCTTTTTGTGCATAAAAATTGGATGGGCAGAATTATATTTAGCTGGCCTTGAAGATAAAAGAAGTTAAAAGAATGGTGATAAAGTGGATGAACCAATGCTATATGCAGATTTGACTTTTATAATAAATTTCATAATGGATTCCATCATTTTATGGGCAACATCCAGGTTGGCAGGGACACCCATTATCTTACCCCGTCTTTTTGCTGGTGCTTTAATTGGTGCCCTATATTCTGTTATATATCTTTATTCTCCTGATGCCGTATGGTATAGTCTACCAGCTAAAATTTGCTTTTCTTTCATAGTTGTTGCTATTGGTTTATATCCCCAAAATTGGCAGCAGTTTAAAAAAGTACTTATTTACTTTTATGCTATAAGTTTTGCAGCAGCCGGGGCCAGTATAGCAGTTTCTTACTTGGTCTTAATACCAGGGCAGGAATTCAGGTTTTCCTACCTATGGTTGTTAGCGGGGGCAGTTTTTGTTCTTTTAGCTGGTATTTTCGGGGAGAAGTATTTAATAGCGAAAATAGTACCAAGCTTACTTAAGTTTAACGTCCAAATTCGAATTGGGAGTGAAAGTTGTAATGGGCAGGGGTTTTTAGACACAGGTAATGGCTTGAAAGACCCTCTGACAGATAGACCGGTTGTAGTTGCTGAATACAACTTATTGCGTAAGTGCATGCCTAAAGATTTTCAAGATATTTTTGATTTGGTTTGGAATGAAAACGATATGCTGGAAAATTTGAGCCGTAGCAGTTGGGCTAATCGTTTACGTATAATACCATTTAGCTCAATTGGCAAAAAGAATGGAATTCTGGTTGGCATCAGATCAGATAGTATAGTTGTAAATACAGGTAGGAAGGATGTTATTCATAATAATGTAGTAGTTGGTATTTACAAAGAAAGGCTTAGTCATGATGGTAGTTACCAACTACTTATTCCCTCGGAGATTATGAACAACTAGTGGGAGGATGGTTTATGAAAATTCTACTTATAATTAGAAAATGGCGCCTTAACCTACTGCGATGGTATATAAAAAAGAGGCTACCTCAATTAATTCATTATATTGGTTCTACGGAAGTACTTCCGCCGCCATTGCGAGAAAATGAAGAATATGACCTTATAAACAAACTTGCAGATGGCGATATGGCGGTTAAGTCAACACTGATCGAGCATAACCTGCGCCTAGTTGTATATATTGCTAAGAAATTTGAAAATACCGGCATAAATATCGAGGATTTGGTCTCAATTGGCACTATAGGTCTGATCAAGGCAGTGAATACTTTTGAACCGAAAAAAAATATAAAACTTGCTACCTATGCTTCGCGCTGTATCGAAAATGAAATATTAATGTATTTACGGCGAAACCTTAAAAATAGGGGAGAAGTGTCTCTGGATGAGCCCCTAAATGTTGATTGGGACGGGAATGAACTATTACTTTCGGATGTGTTAGGAACAGAAAGTGATATGATTTACAAAAAAATTGAAGGCGAAGTTGAAAAGAATCTGCTTTGGCAGGCTATGCATAAACTCAGTTCCAGAGAAAAAACTATTATTCAGTTACGTTTTGGTTTAGGTGATGGAGGGGAAAAAACCCAAAAAGAGGTAGCAGATATACTTGGTATATCCCAATCTTATATATCACGTTTGGAAAAACGCATATTGAAACGGTTAAAAAGAGAAATTAGAAAAATCGAATAATATAAAATAATAAAGATAACTTCTCCAAAGTTGTTTATGCCCCTTTTATATCGAATATTTTTACCGTTGTTAGCAAATAATTTAATAAATAGATTATTAATAGGGGAAGGGGTAAAGCTTTGATTAATAAAGTTGAGATTTGTGGCGTAAATACATCAAGGCTGCCAGTACTAAAAAATGAAGAAATGCGAAACCTTTTCCAGGCAATGCAGGCAGGCGATGCTGAAGCCCGCAGCAAGTTGATCCAGGGTAACCTGAGGCTGGTGTTAAGTGTTATTCAAAGATTCAGTAATCGTGGGGAATATGTAGATGACCTATTTCAGGTTGGGTGTATTGGACTAATTAAATCTATAGACAATTTTGATCTAAGCCAAAATGTTAGGTTTTCAACTTATGCAGTACCTATGATTATTGGAGAAATAAGGAGATATCTGCGGGATAATAATCCAGTAAGAGTATCTAGATCGCTTAGGGATATAGCTTATAAAGCACTTCAGGTAAGAGAAAAGCTGTTATTGGATAACTCTGCTGAACCTTCGGTAATGCAGATAGCAGAAACCCTTGATGTCCCCCGCGAGGAAGTGGTTTTTGCTTTGGATGCTATACAAGAACCGGTATCATTGTTTGAACCTATTTACAATGATGGCGGCGATCCAATTTTAGTAATGGATCAATTGAGTGATGAAAAGAATAATGACCAGCAGTGGTTAGAAGAAATAGCTATTAAGGAAGCCATGAAAAAGTTAAATCAAAGGGAAAAGCACATTGTAAACTTGCGCTTTTTCGCGGGTAAAACCCAGATGGAGGTAGCAGAAGAAATAGGAATTTCTCAAGCTCAGGTTTCCCGGTTGGAAAAAGAAGCACTAAAACAATTAAAAAAGTATATATAAAAACGATATTACTTATTTAAAGTCTTAAGGTAGGTGCTAAAACATGGGACAAAGGTTAATAATAATATTTCTGATTATTGTAATGTTAAGTTTATTAATACCTGTAACTTCCCATTATTATGCTTCGGAAACGGCTTTTACCGCAGGCAACTTAATACGAATAAATTCATCTATTAACTAAATTACTAAAGTATTTTACTGAAATATTTTAAACTCGTAAAAAGAGGGGGGGAAACCTTAGCCGAAATTAGTTCCGCTAAACAGTGTTAATAAAGATCGGTTATTCCAAATTAGTGGTTCTAAACCAGAGCCGCTATCTAAATTTTTGATATAATAACTCTAGTACTGCAGACTAAAGGGAGCATTAGCTCCCTTTTTTGCGCTACAATTTATCCCAAAAAACTTTTTGGTTTTAGGAATTCGTTGCGTGATCTTTCAACAAAACTAAAAAGCAATGTTGATGACAAACTAAATAATAATAATAGGGGTATTTTAAATATGGCTAAAAATCATAGGGTTAGGCTAATCTGGGACAAAAAACAAGAACAAGAACCGGTTCCTAATGAAGTCTTTGAGATTGAATACCAATATATCTTTCCTAAACTATATAGTGAACAAGCTTTCCCCAACTGGGAGCCGGAAGTACTACCACAATCTATTTTGACTAATGGGAGGCTGATACAAGGTAATAATTTAGATGTTTTGCATATGCTAAAATGTCAAGATTATCAGAATAAGATCGACTTAATTTATATTGACCCCCCTTATTTAAGTCAAAATAGGTATTCCGCCAAGATCAAACTAGGAGAAAATAGTTTTTGGCAACCGCTGGTTTTTAAGGATGAAGGACAAGAAAGCCTGGATAGTTACCTTAATGATTTATATATAAGGCTAAAATTAATGAAAGAATTGTTAAGCGAGCGAGGAAGCATATTCGTTCATCTTGACTGGCATGTAAGCCATTATGTAAAAATTTTGCTTGATGAAATATTTGGAGTTAAAAATTTTATTAATGAAATTGTATGGTGTTATGGTGGTGGTAGTGGTAGTAAACATCACTTTCACCGTAAACATGACCTGATCTTCTGGTACAGTCGTAGCGATAGGTATATATTTAATCCCCAGTTCAGGCCTTATAGTGAGGGTACGATACAAAGGGGATTAACCAAGGTAAAAGGAAGTAAATATAAATTGCACCAAAAAGGAGCATTAATGCAGGATTGGTGGACAGATATAAATAAGATTTTAAGTCCTACAGCTGAGGAAAACCTTAAGTTTCCTACCCAAAAGCCTCGGGCATTGCTTGATAGAATTATTGCTACTGCTTCCAATCCTGGTAGTCTTGTAGCTGATTTTTATTCTGGTTCAGGTACTACTGCTGAAGTTTGCGAAAAGCAAGGAAGAAAGTGGATTATATGTGATAGTAGTTTTTTTGCGATCACAACTTCAATTCAGCGTTTAGTGAAAGTTAATGCTAGTCCATTTACTTTCGAATGTTTAAGTTCGAGTATTTCTCAACAAAATGATAACCTACAAATACATTTAAAAACTCAGATCTATAATAATAAATATCGACTGCTCAATATCGAGATACTAAAATATGTACCATTACATGAGGTTGAAGTAAGAAAAAACCTTTCTTTGCAGTCCCAAATTCAATTCTGGGAGTTAGATTTAGATTACCAGGGTAATGCTTTTTGTTCCCATTTGCAAATAATTAGAGAGAAGATTAAATGGGATGATTTAATACCAATTGCAGTTACAGTCCTTATACATTATAAAGAACATGGAGTTATTGCCGTCAGGATATATGATATTTATGGAGATTGCTATACTAAACTATTATATTATTAGTTACATTATAAAAAGATTGGCCGTATAAAACCAATCTTTTTAAGAGAGACTAGTCCTTGTGTAACCTATTCTGTTGGATAAGACTTTTAATATCAGCCATTTTATTATCACCTACCGGTAACCAGAGTTCCTCAAATATATCATCATAAAAATAATTGCTGGCGGGCCATGTTATTACATCGGAGTCGTTAACGGAATGTTTAGGATATAATACCATTCTTATAATTGCCTTCTTAACCTTTTACTCATCATTTTCCCCAGCATGTACATGCTGGTAATCGTTACTGCATGCAGTACCCACCAACCTGGTTCCAGAAAGCTGAATGTACCTGGATCTACCTTATCACGATTTATAAGTTTCTTACTTAAAGAATTTTTGTAATCCATCATACCTGATAACATAATTGCAACTCCTTTCTATATTGTTTTTTTTATATTTCCCGTAATTACTTGAGCTTAGATACGAAAAGATTGCCATCATTTCTTTTATCAGCTTTATTGTCCATATTTTATATATTAGAAATTATTATTTCTCTTGCTTGTTGGTATTTTTTGTGTTAACAATGACTGTGTGGAGATTAGATGGTTTAATTTAAGACGAACGGAGGAATATGGATGCGAATGTCAACCAAAAAGTGAACCACTGTGCTGATTAAAAACTGAGCCACTAATGCTAGTTTAAAAGTGAGCCACTTTGCTCACTATCTGGCTTTGATACAACTTCATA
>JBMNOV010000085.1:0-5698 GCA_050943255.1 Syntrophomonadaceae bacterium | reverse complement strand
AATATTTTTGAAATAAATCGCTTCGTAAAACGTCCCTGCACTTTTCACTAATATTTATAGAAAGTTGATAGCTGTAGCTAACTGAAATAAAAGGTATCGTATAGTCGTTAACCCAGCACCATAACGGAAAATAAATATTTAAAATTGAAGTTTTAGACATCGAAGGTGGTATGTTAATTATTAAATCGTATTCTTTTTTTTCTCTCCTAAACACACGTTCAGCAACGGCTTGAAGCTCATCGCACAAATATTTGATATGCCAGTTGTCTATTAGAGTTTCGTTGTTTATAGCTGTCCAAAAGAATTTAAAAAATTCGTAAAAGTTGTGCTGTAATAAATCTCTATAAAGTATAATTTCAGTAGTTTGTAACTCTATAGCTATTTTATCATTATCCATCGCCGTTTAACTTTTTTATCAAGTCTAACAAAATTTTACGCTCTTCAGTAGATAATTTTTTTAAATTTTGTTCCTTGCGTTTTATATCATCTTCAAAGCTAATAGTTTGATTAGTGTTAACATCAAATTTTTGAGCTAAAGCCTCTCTATCTTCTTTCGTGCAGTAAAGTTTAAAAAGTAGCTCAAGAGATTTAAAGTTATTCATTTCATAAAATTTATACTTTAAAGTGTTTGCAAAAACTGTTTTTTTATGTTCTAATTTTTCTATTATGTCAGCATATTCTTTACTGTCAGTTTTAATTTTATTATAAAAAGTCATTCTCGAAAAATAAGGTTTTAAATTATTTAAAAGTTCGTTTAAACTCGAAGGGTTATATTTATCAATTCCTTCTATACATTTTTCATAAATATATTTTTTTGTTTTTATCTCTTTTCTCATATTTTTTTCTACAAATATATAAAAAATTTTAGATATATTGTAAAAAATGTAAAATTAAAAATAGCAAAATGCCTCAAACCCACATCTAGTCTAGCGGTTACACAGGTTACACTCGGTTACACTCGGTTACACTTGAAGCAATCCTGCTCTAGCAAAGGAAAGTTACACAGGTTACACTCTTTTTTACTATTTAGCCTATAGAAAATAATAATAATAATAATATATATATATATATAATAATAATATAATAATATATATATATAAGTAATACATCAAAAAAATGTGTAACCTCTGTAACCGTTAGATTTGATGCTACTTTTAGAGGTGTAACCGCACTGTAACCTACTGTAACCTCTGTAACCGCCTTTATTTATCGTATATTCAATAAAAAAACTCCCGCAAAAATCATTTTTTACGGGAGTTTTGGTAAAAATATTATGGGAGATAATATTTTACTATCTAAAAAGGAGTATTAACATTATCTTTTTTCGTTTCGTGCATTTTAATAAAATCTAATGTATCTTTAGAATTTTCATACATTTGGATATAGCAAAAACCACGCTGTGTTTTACCTTTTTCTTTATAGGACATTTGCTTTATGACTTTTAAGTGAGATATTTCTAAAAATTTATTCATAGCTCTTGTAATATCAGCTTGTTTATATTCATTTTTATCGTGGTCTTTCTGCCATAGTTCAAAAATTTCCTTGTTTGGCATTCTGTTTTTATTTAATATAATATTATAACAGATACTATCACAAAAGTTAAGTAGGTTTTCATCTTCAAAATAAGCATCTAATTTCCTATTTTTTAAACTTTTACTCTCATATTTCATTAAACCACCGTAGAGGTAAAGCTGTATACTACCTATCATATAGCCGAAAAATAGGTTCCACTGTTCATCATCCCAATCTTTAAAAAACAGGTGGCCGAATTCATCGGCAGGCGTGTGGTCGTCTGAAAAGTAGTCGGAGAATTCAATTTCAAACTTTCTACTTCTACCGCTATTGCTATCGTCAGTTAGAACCTGGTTTGTGGTAATAACGAATTTTGGTGTGTCTTGATGTGATAACTGAATTGAAGTTTTATTTTTCTTTTCAACTATCAGTCCGTTCGTTATTATTGAATAAAGCCCACCGAAATTAAACCGTTTACTCGTATCATCTATACTTATAATATTAGTATTATATTCTACATTCTGAAACAAAAACCTATTTCTGAAATCTACATTTCTACCATTTATTTTAGCAAATACTTCACCCATTTGCTCGAGCATCTGACACGTCAATGTTTTACCTGTTCGTCCACCACTATCTGATACCTGCTCTTCGCAAAATACTATTGCTTTCGTGTCAAGATAGCCCTTGTAATTGTGCATCAGATAACCTAATGCTGAGCGCAAAGCATTATGTCGTTGTGGATTTGGCACCACCTCACCAAAAACGTTCCTACTACTCGTAACTAATTTGTGAAATTCAAAAACCTCCGAAACTTTGCCAATATCTTGATCTTGCGTATGGTACTCTCTATCAATAATGTTTTCTTTCCAAATGTATTTTTTTAAATCGCTATATTGTAAATATTCCACGTTCGTAGCTGTAATTTTTACTATACAATTTTTGAAATATTTATAACAGGTATCTTCAGTATCTTTATTAAATTCAAGTTCACGTCGCTCTAAATTATGTAAAACATTATCTAAATTGCGTTTGTTTAGCACGCTCAAAAGCTCTATTAAGTAGTTTTTGTCAAATTGCTCATTGTTATCATAATAATAGTCATTTGGCAGGCTTTTTATGTAGTCCTGTAAAAATTTTATGATGTAATTTTCTGTAACTTGCTCTATTATATTTTTAGCTACTTCTCTAACTAAAACGTTGCTATCTTTGTCTTTATAATAATAGAAAAAATCGTTGCGATAAAGGAATTGAGCTAATTTTTTTAAATCTATAACAAGCTCATCGTGATTAGTTTTACTTTTAAATTGCCAAAATTCAAAAATATCATATTTTTGCTCGTTTTTTTTCTCATTTTGTTCATTATTAGTATCATTTTTATCTTTTTTCTGCACTTTTTTGTTATTTTTTCTATTATTTTTATCGAGTTCTGGATATTTTTCTAATAAAAGTTTTACTGCTTCTTTTAAATCGCCGTTAGCTTCTAACATCATAAAAATGTCAAATGGCGTGTATGATTTCCAATCTTCTAAAGGATACGCATTTGATGAAAACACGAAAAAAGACCGTATTTTTTTTGAAAAAGTAGCTGAAGTTCCCTTATTTTTTCCAGGTCTTGTAAAATAAATATCGTCATTAACATCTTTCTCAATTCTCCATCCGTGATTTTTTAAAATATCTATAAAATCATCTCTATTATTATACCACTCAAATATATTAACTTCGTCGGTATTTTTATTATTTTCTGTCTTATTTTTTTGCTCGCTTATCTCTATTTTTTTATTATTATCTTGAACATTGTTATATAACTTACAAAGTTCAAATAGATAATCTCGCTCCTCCTCTGTTATTTCCTCGACTTTTAGGATATTTTTTTGTAATTGTTGATAGCCAGGCGATGGATAAATTATACAGTAACCACCCTCACCTCTCGTCTCTATTACAGTAGCCTTTTCACCACTATTTAAATAGATAGCTAATTTCTGATTACCTTCTATTTTGTTACATCTATAAAT
Organism: Syntrophomonadaceae bacterium; assembly: GCA_050943255.1. Taxonomy (GTDB): domain Bacteria; phylum Bacillota; class Syntrophomonadia; order Syntrophomonadales; family Syntrophomonadaceae; genus UBA4844. Next base: position 2,171 of record JBMNOV010000085.1, on the reverse strand, counting down.
TATATGATAGCCGTTGTTTTTGCTTTTCTCAAATACAAGTTTATCGAGTAAATCTATTCGTTGTGCAGTAATTTTTCTTGTTATATCTTCATAAATTTGTTCAGCCATCTCGAATTTATTGTCAATGTCAATAACTTCGAGGTTTCCTGAAATCCGCCCGCAGACTACCGCTATACCATCGCCTTTAATAGTATCCCAATTTTCGCATTCCTGTACAGTTGGCAAACGTTTTTGATAATCTTTCCACGAATTTAATTTTGGTTTTTTTTCTGAATTTACAGGTATCGATGAGATACCTATCTCACGTAATTTTTTAAAGATGTTATCTGCCATATTCTTAATTTTTTAAAAATCAATTTTTTACGTGTCTATTTTTTACATTTTTTTTGTAAATTTTATCAATAAATTTTATGATATATTACATTCATTTTATTGATATAAATCAATCAACTTATTGATATTTATCAAACAAAACATTGATATAAATCAATCAACTTATTGATAAATATTCCTTTATTACCTCCATAAATTCGTCCAAACTGCGCACAATCACGCACCTGTAGTTACCTTCTTCGAGACTTTTGATAACATCTACCTGCTTTTTACGTAATCTATCGTTTCCGTATTTAAACTCAATAAACAAACCGTTGTATAAGTAGTTTCCGACTGCTAAAAATAAATCTGGGGCTCCTTGAAGGAGCCCCTCTGCCTTGAATTTATTATATAATTTTATGCGCAATTCGTCGTTGTAAATAGGCACTTCATTACCTATTTTTATTAGTCTATATTCATATTCTTTATACTGATATCTGAACCACTTTACGCAAGCGCTTTGCAGCCTGCTATGTCCATCATAATTTTTCTTTTCCATAACTTTTATTTTTTAAAAATTTAACTTCAAAAATTTCGTTTCGATTTTCGGTATTTCCTGTCTGTAAAAGCAGTTCATTTCGCATTTTTGACACACCTTGTAATCGCAGATAGGCGTATAACTACTTTCGTCAGAATTTTGTATAAATTCATCTAATCTATTAGCTAAATCCTCTACCTGTAAACACATTTCATCGAAGTCAAGGTATTTGACCTCCCAAAATAGTATATCCGTATTTTTAGTACTAAAAACGAGGTAATAAAAAGGTATATCCTCAAACCCCGTTTCTTTATATATCAAATATTTATAAATCGCAGGCTGCAGGATATGAGTAGAATACTGAAAATTCCTATCATCCCATCCAAAATCGTCCCATCTATTCCCAATCTGTGCGGTGGTCTTGAGGTCTATTATACTTTCAAGACCGTCTACTTTACAGTAAATATCGAGAATACCTTTTATACGTTTGTAAACGATTTCTTTAGAAACCTCTAAAATCTCTATGTTATAACTATCTACAATTTCTTTAAATTTGTCGATATGATATAACATACGCTCGTATTCCGCAGATAATTTACCACTTTTCAAAGTTACAGGCACTGGCACCTCCCCTGTGCGGGGAAGTGCACCTGTACATTGGTATTCGAACCAGATACCAAGCTGCATCGCAGGTGACGGTGCAGGGGAATAATCTTTTACAACGTATTTATGATAAAATTCATAAAAACAAGATTTTTCGTTCAAACAATCTAAAAAAGCTTGTAACATACTATTGCTAATGTTATAACTGTAACTCATCACTATCATCCTCCTTTCTATCTATTATTTTTGTGTTTTTATTTGTTTTTTCTACTTTTTTAGCTTGTTTTTTTCGCCAGTTTTTGAAAAGGTTTAATACATCCGCATCGTTGCTATATTTCTGATATTTACCCCATATTTTTTTAACAGTTTCCTCGTCATCACAGTGGTCGAGTTTATCTTTAATTTCAGCTAACAAATCTGATTTATCCTCTTTTTTATCAACAAATTTTTGATTTTCTGGTATGGTGCTAACAGCGTCGTCATCGGGGTCGGCGGTGCCAATTCCTAATAACGAAACTAATGTATACCTTTTGAGATAAGTGATTGTAGAAGCTATAGCCTGCACATTAGATTTCCCAGGAGTGGCATCTTTTGCTGCACTAATGCTTGTTTGTAATTCATAACCGCTCTTGTGAGCTAATATACATATAACTGCTATAAAGCTATCATCATTATTCACACGCCAGTGGTAGCTTAAACCACATTTCTGCAACGGTTT
>JBMNOV010000084.1:0-5832 GCA_050943255.1 Syntrophomonadaceae bacterium | reverse complement strand
AGATGAAAAATAAACTACCATTAAAAGTTGGAGATGCATATGTATTTTTAAAAACTGTTTCTGAAGCTGATGTACTTACTTTTGCTGAAATTACTGGTGATTTTAGCCGGATGCACACAGATGAAGAATTTATGAAACAAACCCGGTATAAAACTCGAATTGCTCATGGCATCCTTTCTATTGCGATTGCATCAACAGCTGCTACGCAAATACAAGTACAGGCAAACGCAGAAATGCCCAGCGTAGCTTACGGCTTTGACCGGGTTCGATTTATCAAACCTGTCTATATTGGAGATACCCTTACGACAAAGTATATCATTACTGAAGCGGATGAGGCCACCCTGTCAACTATCGCCAAGGTTGAAGTAACTAATCAAAGAGGTGAGGTCGTAACTGCTGCCCAACATATCTTAAAATTCTTTCCTCTTGAAGCATAATTTAATTTTTAATCAAGCTGTTATCAATTCTAATATTAAATTTAAGAAGACCGGCAAATAGGAAAAGCCTATCTATAGTCAAGAAATCTCGAAATGATCTTATGTTAATTATAAGTAAGACTAAAACGGAGCAAAGCTTCGGAATATGGAAAGTATAAAGGTGGTGATAAATGATATAGAAATTTATACCTATTATACCTATTATACCTATAATATAAAATTTTGGGAGGGGGAACGATGATGAGGTTGAAAAAAATAATCGGTGTTTTGTTATTAGTGTCTTTTTCATTTGTACTTGTTATTGGATGTCGATCTGGCTCAAAAGAAGCTTATCCTAATCAAAACATTAACGGAATTATTCCATGGGGAGCAGGTGGAGAAACAGATACCTTAGATAGAACAATTGTACCTTTAGTGGAGCCGATTCTCGGAACTAAGATTATTTTAAGCAATAAAACAGGTGCTACTGGTACGATTGGAACTCAGTATGTTTATGAGCAAAAAGCAGATGGCTATACTTTGCTATTTAACGCAGAAAATCCTGGCATATATGAAGTTCTAGGATTATCTAATCTAGATTATGGAGATTTTATTCCAATTATGGTAATGGCTAAAGCTATTGGTGTGCTTGTTGTTAATAGCGACTCACCCTACCAAACTTATCCAGATTTAATTAATGCTATGAAAAACGAAAAAGTTAAAACTGGTTCGTCTGGGGTGGGTGCATTGCCATTCAACTCCTTTTCACTTGTGAAAAAAATCGAGAATGTTGAACCGAATTATGTTACTTATGATGGTGGTGGTCCATTGACAACCGCTTTATTGGGTAATCAGGTTGATAGCGCCGTTGTTGGCATTAGTACCGCACTTCAGTATATTAAAAATGGAGATCTTCGTGCGTTAGCCGTTTTTTCAAATGAACCTGTGGAGTTAATAAAAGATGTTCCGACGATAACTTCGTTTAATCCGGCTTATGAACCATATATGGCAAACTGGGGTCCGCATTATACTGTAGCTGTTCACAAGGATACCCCTCAGGAAGCTGTTGATAAATTAGTTTCGGCATTTCGGGAAGCCGCGCAAAGCGCTAAATTCCAAGATTTTTGTAATGTAAACGGCTATATTCCATTAGGTTTAACCGGTCAAGATGCTATGGATTTTCTTAAAAAATGGCAGTCGGAAACATCCTGGATTTTGCATGAAGTAGGTGCAACTAAGGAATCACCTGAAAAGTTCGGTATTCCTAAACCTAATTATTAATCTTAAAAACTGTTCCCCTATAAGTATAACTAGGTAAGTAAGAAACTAGAAACAGTTCTATCTGTACAATTCAGCAAAGGTTTTGAAAAAATACTATTAGCGCGAATCCTAGTTTATAAATGTAAATTATAGCATCTTAACAAAAATGAGCATAATCTTTGCTCCTGTGATAGCGCCCAGGGGCAAAGATTTTCTAGGATGAGTTCAGGGGGTTATAATTTCTTTTTGTGTACAGCATTGTGAAAGGAAGGGTAATAATCATGGAAATGGCTTTATCAGGAATACGCATATTGGGAGCGACCAGGTTACTAGCCGGCCCATATGCAGAGACCTTACTAGCAGATATGGGCGCAGAAGTAATACGGATAGAACTTCCTGTACTTGGCGATGGTAATCGCCAAGCATATCCGGTAATAAATGGAACAGGAACAGCTTTTTTGGCGACTAATCGTAATAAAAAGAGTATTACCTTAGATCTGCGTACACTGGAGGGCCAGAAAATATTTAAAGAATTGGTGAAGCAGTCCGACGTGGTCATTGAAAATAATCGCCCTGGGACTATGGCTAAATGGAATATTGGTTATGAACAATTGAAGGAAATAAAACCCAGTATAATAATGGCTTCAATTTCAGCCTTCGGGCAAACCGGACTAAATAGTTCAAGGGTTGGGGTGGACATTGTTGCTCAGGCTGCAGGCGGTCTAATGAGCCTGACTGGCATGCCTGGTGGACCACCTTTGCGGGTTGGAAGTGCTATTGGTGATTTTTTAGCTGGTATGAATACCGTATATGGAATATTGACTGCACTGCACTACAAGGAAAAAACTGGGTTGGGGCAATACGTTGATTGTGCATTGTCAGATAGTATCACTGCGATTTTGGAGAATGCATTGCAGAATTATGAACTTTTGAAAATCGTTCCTAAAAGGGATGGAAGCCACATAGTAGGAGTGGCACCTTGGAATTGTTACTCAGCCATGGACGGTTATGTGGTTATCGGAGTATCTACCGATCAACTATGGGCAAGGTTGGTACAGGTTATGGGAAAAGTAGAATTGCTAGAAGATTCAAGATTTGAATCTTCGTCATCTAGGGTTGAAAATGTGGAAACTGTTGATGAAATAATACAGGATTGGGTAGAAGGTAAAACAGTTGCTGAGATAGTTAATATGCTGGCTGATGCAGGTGTACCATGTTCAAGCGTTAATGATATCGCAGCTTTATTTAATGATCCGCAGGTAATGGCCAGAGAGATGCTGGTAGAGACCGAATACCCTGGAGTTGGCAAGTTTAAAGTTGTTGGAGTAGTGCCCAAATTATCATTAACTCCTGGAAAGGTTTATTTACCGGTACCAACTCTAGGACAACATACAGAAGAAGTTTTAAAAGGCTTGTTAAATTATTCTGATAAAGAAATCAAAACTCTTTATGAGAAAGGTGTAATTTAGATAATTTTTATTATAAAAAATGGAGGAAATAATAATGCCGAAACAAGAGCATATGGAACAAAAAAAAGAACAATGTGTAAAAAAGCCTGGGGAGCTTTATTTTTTAGCACTAATATTTATCATTATGCTACTTGTTTTCATCGAAGCCCTTGAACATCCCGGGCTTTTTCCTTGGGATCCCAAAGGTCCAGGATTTATTGCCCAGATAATGTCGTTAATAATCATGATTATAACTATTTTGATTGCCATTGACATTATTCGAAAAGACTATAAAGAAGGCAAGATAAGCGAAGTAGTACAATACTTGATTACAAAGCAAGTCGCAGCAATCATTATAATTATACTTATTTATGCCTTATTATTAGAAACCTTACATTTTGAACTGAGTACATTATTACTTCTTGTTGGTACTATGATTTTCTTAGATCGGAAAAAGCCCATCACTAAAATAATTGTTTCGGTCGGGACTTTGCTATTTATATTAGTAGTATTTCAGACTATTTTCCAAATAATTTTACCATAGGAGGGCAAAATGACAGGAATTGAAGGTTTTCTAACACCATTTATTAATTGGGAGCTAATACTGTACATTGCTGCTGGCGTATTTGTTGGTATTTATGTCGGTGCTATTCCTGGTCTTTCAGTTACCATGGCAGTTGCCATTCTTATTTCTTTTACATTCTCCTGGCCATTGATGCCTGCTATAGCCGTCATGGTAGGGGTATTTGTAGGTGGGGTTTATGGTGGCAGTCGGGCATCTATTCTTTTAAACATTCCAGGAGCACCGTCAGCATTTGCAGCTACTTTTGATGGTTTTCCCATGGCTCAGAAGGGTGAAGCTGGGATTGCTATGGGGATATGTACAACCGAGTGTGTCATCGGTGCAATATTTGGCATTATAATTTTAGCAACTCTTTCCCCTCTTATATCGCTAATTGCTCTCAAGTTTACTCCTATGCATTTCTTTATTTTGGGTATTATGGGATTATTGCTAATTGGCAGTCTAGCGAAAGGTTCAATGCTAAAGGCCTTGGCAACTGCTTTTATAGGTGTCATGATTGGACTTGTAGGAATGGATCCTATCATTGGACAGGGTCGGTTGACATTTGGAATTAATTCGCTTATGGGCGGAATCAGTTTTGTTGTTGTTATGATTGCTATTTTTGGTGTTTCGGAAGCTATGTTGCAATTGCGTCATAATGTTACCCCGGTTAAGCAGGAGATTGACAAAATAATTCCTAGCCGAAAAGTAGTTATAAAACATATGCCCTTGGCTTTACGCTCAGGAGCGTTGGGGGTATTTATCGGAGCCCTGCCAGGAACCGGTGGAGACATTGCTTCATTAATAGCCTATGACCAGGCAAAACGCACGGTAAAAAACCCGTCCCGGCCTTTTGGCCAAGGTGCTATAGAAGGATTAATTGCTCCGGAGGCCGCAGCCAGTGCGTGCATTGGCGGAGCATTCATTCCTATGATGACTCTAGGAATACCTGGTGATTCAGTAACTGCTATCATGATCGGTGCTATGATTATTCATGGTGTTCGCCCTGGACCGCTGTTAATGCAGGAACAGCCGGAAATTTTCTTTACTATGTTAGGATGTCTCTTAATTGCGGTTATTTTTCTATACATTTTTGGCATGCAAGGAATTAAATTGTTTAGTAAAATAGTCGAGATTCCAAAAGCTATTATTATTCCTATTATTATCGTACTAACTATTATTGGTTCCTATAGTATAAATAACAGCATTGAAGATATATACTGGATGGTTGGTTTTGGGATTTTTGGTTACTTATTAAAGATGTATGACTATCCTGTTGCTCCGATGGTTCTAGGCGTAATCTTAAGTTCTATTATAGAAATCAATTGGCGTCGTTCCATGGAGATGATGGAGAGCAACATCACTGCCTTTATACAGTATTTATTCACTAATCCGATTTCTTTGTTATTGATTGCACTTATTGTTGTAATGATGGTATCACAATCAAATTGGTGGAAAAATAGATCTAAAGAAACTGCTATTGCCAATAAAAACATTAGTGCCGATTAATTTTGGCGAATTCTTAATACTAACTTCCACCCTTAAGTCTATTGAAATGATTCTGAAATAATTTCATTTCAATAGACTTTATTTAATTAGATGTCTAAGCCTACTGATCTTGAAGCAAGTTCTTACACTTACAGGGACTACCACACATCATTTATTAGTGAATTTTTCATTTCAATTCGTGTTTGTTTTATAAAGTTTTCAATTGTTATATAATTAATTTTCTCAATCTTAACTATCAACTATTTTTATTAAGATTGCCCGGTTAGCTAAGTTACATAATTAAAATTTAATCAAAAAATAATACTGTTCTGTATTAGGGTGTTATTTTTAATATAGAATTGTCGCTTAAGGATGATTCTACTAATAGTTCGATAATGAGGATTATGCAAAAATATACACAATAGATAAGATAGTGCGATTTATATTAAAAAATTAAATATTTTGTTGACATGTTTGGACAGCCATGATATTATAAGTTTTGCGCCCGAGAGAAAGGGCAGCAGGATCTCAATAAAACAGAACAGCAAGGAAGAAGTGCGGGAGGGAAGGCAAAAGCATTCTGAAGAGAAGGAATGAGAGCCCGACCTCCGGAAAAAGAAGCGAAAAGACAGCCTTAAGAATGAGGCAAGGAAATAAA
>JBMNOV010000083.1:0-5846 GCA_050943255.1 Syntrophomonadaceae bacterium | reverse complement strand
TGCAAAGATCAACGAGGCATATGCAGACGGTGGTCCGGAGCAGGCGGTTGCGGCACTGAACAAAAACCTCGACCTCGATATCGAGAATTACATGACCTTTAACTGGAAGGCGGTAGCGGACGGCATCAATATGCTGGGCGGCGTCGATGTCAACATCACCCATGCCGAGTTTTACTATATGAATGCCTATATCCACGAGACCTGTCTCAAGACCGGCATCAGCGATAAAAACCCGGCGGCGGAGTACATCTCCAAGGAGGGCTACCAGCATCTGGATGGTATCCAGGCAGTGGCGTATGCCCGTCTTCGCTACATGGACTCCGACTTTGAGCGTACCAAGCGGCAGAGAGAGATCATCACGCAGTGCCTTGCCAAGGCTAAAAACGCAGACCTTGCCACACTGACCAGGATCATTGATACGGTGCTCCCGCAGGTGGCATTTAACATCGACACCTCGGATATCATCGAGCTTGCCAAGGGCGTCGCAAGATATAATATCAAGGATACGCAGGGCTTCCCGCAGAAGCTTAGCACCCAGATGATGGGTAAGAAGGGCGACTGTGTCATCCCGCAGACGCTTGCATCCAATGTCACAGATCTGCACGCATTCCTTTTTGGCGATGAAAACTACGATCCGTCGGATGCGGTAAAAAAATACAGCCAGAAGATTGCAGACGACTCCGGAAGCTATAAAAACGGCGGAGGTGACTCGGACAAGACTGACAGCAGTAATAAGTCCGGCAAGTCCACGACCAAGCAGGAGACCATCTCCAACCGCGAGCAGGAGGACTACGACCTTGAGACCGAGACCGATGCCAGCGGCAAGGTCACAACCAAAAAGACCAAGAAGTCTACATCCAGCTATGAGACAGATGCCGACGGAAATATCATCCTGTATTATGATGACAACGGTAAGCCTGTTTACGAGACCAACGCAAGCGGCAATAAGGTAAAGGAGACCACAAAGTCAGCTAAGACAACGGATGCTGACGGCGACGTCATCGAAGGGACGGACAAAAACGGAGACAAGGTCAAGGAAACGACCTCCAAGTCCAATGCCAACGGAAATGAAGCCATTGAGGAGACTGACGCAGACGGAAACATCGTCTCCAAGGGCGAAAAGGAAACGACCAAGGCGGATAAAAACACCAAGGAGACCAAGGCCTCCGAGAGCACCGGCGCAACCATCAGCGAGTCACCGACAGGCGGCAAAACAACGAACTCCGGCAAATCCGATGTCGTGGAGGCTCCGAATGACGCAACCGGTAAATCCGACGTCATTGAGGGAGGACCGAGCGAAAACAGCAGCTCGGGGTCAGGCTCCGGTAATACCGCACCCGGCGGCTCCGGAGATGTCGTCGAGGCAAGCGACGTAGGCGCAGGACCAGGGTAAGGAAAATACGAAGATAAGATAAGATAAGAAATGAAGTAAGGCGAAACAACAGGCAGCGATCGAGTCTGTAAGGAACTATAGGAGCCGTCAGACGAACAAAGGTAGTCTGACGGCTCCTTTTTATGGCGATGTAAAAAACGATGCATGTAACTATTAAAAATAAGGTGACAAAATGAGTAAGGCAAAGCAAAACAATTATCCGGGAGATGCCAAAGCGTCCCGGGAATCACAAAACATATTTAGAGAAGCCGCAGGTCTGATCCTTTCTGTGTATATCCTGATCATGCTTGTGATATTTCCACTGTACTTCAGGGATTACTATTATGACATCCTTGAAGCAAGATTTGAGTTTTTCTGGCATGGGACGATCGTTATGCTCGCGCTTATGGCATTGACAGGACTTGCGTTTGTAATCTCTGATTTTACCAAAGCATCTGGCGGAACAGTCAAAGCCTTCCTTTCCGGACTGAAGCCCTCGAGGCTTATAAAGACGCTCTCCGGATTTGACATTGCCTTTACCATCCTTATCCTGATTTACCTGATCTCCATGGCGCTGTCAGGCTATCCGTATGAAACCTGGTGGGGAAACCAGGGACGCTATCAGGGCGTATTTTTATGGCTTTTATTTTACGCGGATTATATCCTTATCAGCCGCCTCTATCAGTTCCGGGCATGGCATATCAAAGCCTTTGAAATCGCGGGCTCACTCATATGCGCGTGGGGCATGACAGACTATTTTAAAATGAACCTCATGCATTTCTTTGATGATGTGCCAAATAAAGAGATCAACATGATCCGCTTTACGTCGAGCATCGGAAATATCAACTCCTATACCGCTATGACTGCCATCATCCTGGCGATCGCCACAGTGCTCTTTATCACCGAGAGGGGTAGAATCGCGACTGCGATCAATGTTATTACCATGGTCCTTGGAAATTTCGGCTGTATCATGGGATTAAGCGACAATGCCATGCTTGCCTATGCTGCGCTTTTTGGCTTCATGCCCTTTGTTTTCTGGCGGAGGAGAGACTGGATCCAGAGGTACGCGGTTGCTGCGGCTACAGCGCTTACGGCGATGAAAATCAGCGGTTACCTTATGATCTCGGACATCCCTACAACCGCGGACGATGCATATTACAGCAGTGCGATGCTTAAGATCGGCTCCCTCTCGATCACAACTCTTATAGTAATTCTGGTCTGGATTGCACTTGCCATTGTATTATTTCGGGAGTATCGCAGAAACCATGGAGCAGATGGCGGTATGCAGGCAAAATCGATAGAAGCAGCTGCAGATAGATCTGCGAATGCAGCAGATCGTAAGGGATACCGCATTGCCCGCAGGATTTGGGCAGGCATCTTGATTCTGGGCGTCATCGGTGTCATTTTGGCATTTATTGACTGTAATTCCGGGCGGAATCCGGAGTTCTGGACACCATACAAAAATATGTTTTACTTTGACGATGACTGGGGCACGGGCCGAGGTCTCAACTGGAAGCTTGCCATACAGTTTTTCCTTACTAAGGCAGACCTGCGAATGAAGCTTTTCGGCTATGGACCGGACACCTATTATATGATCACCATGGACAACTTCTTCCAAAAAATGGCGGATAGTTACTATGGTATGTTTGACAGCGCACATAATGAATACCTCCAGTACCTTCTGACGATCGGTATTACAGGACTCGCCGCTTACATTGCATATCTTGTGACCTGTATCCGTACCTTACTGCATAAAAGAGCACAGCGCACAAGCGCGGATGCCTATGCCTACGCCGCAGGCTTTATGATAATCGCCTATGCGGCACAGGCACTCATAAATATAGCCGTACCGTTAGTTACACCAGTCTTTATGATTCTTACATTCATTGGGCTTAATATATGCAGGCAGAATTAAACCAGTTTGATCTAAACACGGGCCTGATATTAGCTAAAAAGCTAAGAGTCAGGTAGAATGAGGCAAAATTCAGGTAAAATCCGGGCTGAATCGGGCTTGTAAGGTTTTTTTAAGGTAAAAAAGCTTGATTTCCGGAAAGTAATGAGTATAATCAAAATTAATTCTTATGGATTTCTTAATTTTGTCCTTAAGAATTACGTAATAATTTGTCCGGACTTTGTTATGTACAACTTCATCCGAGCAGGTTATTATATAACACGTAGCGAAGCGAATTATACTTGTAATCGTACATCCGTCGCGTATTCGGGTCGTTTGAACTAAAAGGACTTGAATATTGCATCAACGGAGAGTATAATCGCAACGTAACTTGGATTTTATAAGAAATCCATGAATCAAAAAAGGAGTGCATTTATTATGAGAAAGCAGACAAAATTAGTTGCAGCTCTTTCTGCAACCGCTTTACTCGCTCTCGGAGCATCCGCTGTAGTATTCGCTGCAGGCTGGGATAACTCCACTGGAGCATGGCAGTACCTTGATAATGAGGGAAATGCTATTTCTGATGCTTGGCGTAAGTCCGGCGACTATTGGTTCTATCTTGGTGAGGATGGAAACATGGCTACCGATCAGCTGATCGAGGACGACGATGATTATTACTATGTAAACGCTGATGGCGCTATGGTAACAAATCAGTGGGTTGCTCTTGACACAGATGACAATGATGACAATGAGGCTGAGTACAGATGGTTCTATTTCGGAGCTGACGGTAAGGCTTACAGAGATAAGGGCGATGAGGCTAAGCTTACAACTTCTGACATTAAGACAATTAATGGCAAGAAGTATGCATTTGATGCTGATGGCAAGATGCTTTACGGCTTCGTAGATGCTGATGGTCTTAGCATTAAGAATCCGTCTGATGATGACTGGGCTACAACTGAGAACCAGTACTATTTCGGCGGTTGGAACGATGGTTCTGCTCAGACTGGTTGGGTTCAGCTTACAGTTAATACTGATAACGTAGAGACCAAGGACAACGACAACGATACCTACTGGTTCTATGTAGATGGCAATGGAAAGGTTCAGAAGAATAAGAAGAAGACCATCAATGGTGCTACTTATTACTTCGATGAGTATGGTCGTATGGTTGAGGATTGGTCTTCTGCTACTAAGACTTTCACTCGTGACCTTACAGATGTTGCTTCTAACAATATCATCTATGTTAACGGCGATGGTTCTGCTCGTAAGAATCAGTGGATTTGGGCTGTTCCAGATGAGAACTACATCAAGAAGGATTATGATGATGATGAGTACTCATGGTGGTGGGCTCAGTCTTCCGGAAAGCTGTTTACTAACGGCGTAAAGAAGGTTAAGGGCAAGAACTATGTATTTGATGAGAATGGTCGTATGCTCTATGGCATCGTAGCTGAGACTGGCGATTCAAATGCTAAGTACACAAGAAAGAATGCTAATGACGATGATTTCACTGATATGAACGGTGATGATTTCGCAAAGTTTAGCTTCGGTACTAATAAGTTCTATTATTACTCCAATGATGAGGAGCATGATGGATCTCGTAAGACTGGCTATGTAAATGTTGAGTTTGACGATGATACATATCAGATGTACTTCAAGTCTAATGGTCTTGCTGAGAACGGCTATGTTTCCAAGATCAAGAAGTACTGCGCTAACGGTGTTGTACTTAAGGCTGATAATGATACATCTAACTATGGTGTAATCGATGACGAGAATCATCCGACAACTGTTCAGTACTATGATGATGGTGCTGATGTAAAGGGTAAGGTTCTTGTTAATACTTCTGGTACTCGTCAGACTAATGTAAAGAACAAGAAGGATAACAACGACGTTTACTACTGGACTGATAAGAATGGTCATGTAACTTATGCTGGTGACAAGCTTTACACTGGCAAGAAGGGCAATGATGATTACAAGGAAGTTGGCGCTGTTGTAGAGGGTAGCGATACTGTTTACTACGTAGAGAAGTAATCTTTGTGATTGCCTTTTAAAAGGGAGAGGGAAGCGATTCCCACTCCCTTTTTTTAAATTCTAAATGATGAAGAAAAAACAATTAATTATTATACTGACTGTATTTGCCAGCCTTTCCATGACGGCATGCAAGCCGAAATACCATACTGCACTACAGGATCCGCTGTCGGTGACGATTGGAGCGAATCAGGTAATAGACATTGACTTTAATCAGATTTCGGATGATGTTATTGAAAATCTTTCGGATGACGCACAGACCTATGGATTTGTTAAAGACCTGCAGATCTCCGGCACCAATGATCCAAAGCAGGTAGGTATCACAGTTGAAATCATGGATGATGTATCTGATGATGCAATCAAGCTGTTTATGTCGGATGTGCTGACGCAGATTTCACAGGAAGCCTGCGTTCAGGATAGCAGATATACAGAGCCATCTAAGGATGGACTTGGAAGCTTCTATGACTCTTATGCGATTCATTATGAAATCAAGCAGGGAGATGCAGACTACGAAAATCAGACAATATCGGCAGGAGAATCGATTCCTTTTGGAGTAGTCCT
>JBMNOV010000082.1:0-5892 GCA_050943255.1 Syntrophomonadaceae bacterium | reverse complement strand
TTGTTTAATATGAAGACAAAAGGGATTACAGCTACGGTTGTTTTTGAAAGCTCAGCTGTTAACCGAAATGATAAATTGGGTGAAAATATCACCTCAATAAAAAAATTATCCAGGGTAGATGGTACATATTCATTTTTGAGCCGTGCTTTTATTCGTCATCATATGTTTAATACCCTGGGAAAACTGTTTGATTGGCAACCTGCCCCTTTGACAAAGCATAAAAAAGTAATTCAATTTAAGTTCCCAGAAGCAAATATCATTCACTACCCAGAAATTGATTTATTTGGTTTTATGAATACCAAATCTGATAATAGTGATGATAATGATAAAAATAGTGTTATACGAAAGGCACCGCTTGGCATTACTAAAGCAATATCACTTGAACCATGGCAGGCGGATATGGCTTTTTATGCAAATCATGATTTAGTTCAAAGAACCCTTAAACAAGGGGAGGAAGCAACCCCTAATCCTTTTCAAAAAGAAGAACATCACTCCTTATATAGATTATCTTTTACTATCGACCTATGCCGTTTGGGTTACCAGGAATTGTTCTTTAAGAAATTACCAGTTGATTTGAAGAAGTGGATTACAAAACATCCATTAGCTAAAACAGACGAATTAAATACAATAGAAAGAAGCTGTATAAAAGAGAATATTAAGGATCAATTTGAATGGTACTGCTTAAACAATAACAGTAATGAACAGATTCAGGGCTTAGTTGGAATTTACGAAACTAGAGAATTTGCAAAGGTAGTATTTGCTGTTAGTGAAGAAGAGTATAAAAAAAGGATTAAAGAAATTGTGTCTGTAATAAAAAATGGCTTCATTATGCATTCCAGCACAGAAGATTATGGAATGGTACCCGTATTTATTGTTCTTGCAACTTTGAAAGTACCTGTTCCTATATTTAATAGTGCTATTATGCTAAAAGGTGGAGAAATAGATGGGAAACCATTGAACACAGCGCTTAATAACGATTATGTGCTTAAAGCATGGTATGAGAATATTATTCCAGTAAACGGAATTCCAGTTGCTGAATCACCCAATATATCAGAGGATAAAGGTTTCTTTAAATGGACTAGTGTTAATGACGTAATGAATGCCATATAGTAATGGCGGTGATAAGTATGGCTGAATTAACAGTTCTAAAAATGAAAATAACTGCTCCAACCGCTCACTTCCGAGTTATTCATAGCAACAACCCTCGCAAGACATATCCATTACCACCTTATTCGACTGTAATAGGTTTACTAGCAAATATTTTAGGGGATAAAAAACAAATTGACCAGATGCTAGCAGGGGAATTAGCTTTGGGGATTGTTGCAAAGCATCAATCTATAAGCCATGAGTATACATGGATGCGTAATATGAGTAAAAAAGCCCATAATAGCAGATTCTATTCCACTGAAAATAGAAATTGGCAAGAGTCATTAGAGCATCCGGGGGGCCAAAGCCCAATTACCGTGGAAGTATTAAACGATGTTGAAATCTATATCTATTTGTACCATTCAGATTTGACAGTTTTAGAACAACTCAAGGAAAATGCCTTTAACCCGGAAAAATGGATTAATCATATTCACTTGGGAAGATCAGAGGATTGGGGAATGATTGAACAGGTTGATATAAAGGATATCGTTATATCCAACTCCGGAAGTAATTTCAAGGACGCTTCTTCTTATTATCAGTGGATGCCGGAACCCCAATTTGCCTACGGTGTAGGTCATCATATTAATAGTCTGGAATATTCAAGCCTATTTAAAAAAATGCAGGGAACTATATTACTGGTTACGTCTCTCTACAAAATAGTAGAAGTTTCCCTTGAAGGTACAAGCCCCTGGAAGATAAGAAATTTCCGGCATATCCCTGCACGCTTATGTTCAAACCAGATTCCTTTTTTGGATAATTTCACACTTCCAAGTTTATATACAGATCTATCATTAAATACTCCCATATATATGGGCCTAATTAATCCAGTTCCTCAGAAAGGGGAGTGTTAATTTGTCTGACGATTTTCTGGCAAAGAGTAATGGAATAACACTTACACAGCACATAAGTGATGTTATGCAAGCTATTGCTATACTCAAAGAAAAAAGCGCTGATTATTTTCCTGAAGAATGGTGGTGTGGTTTGTTATACTCCGCATTACTCCATGATATAGGGAAAATAGATCCTGCATTTCAAGCTAAACTAACTAAATCCAAATTATCAACAGATAAAAATGATATTCCTCATGGATTATTATCCCTTTTTTTTATTAAACCGGAGGAATTCCCTATTTCAGACCATAAGGTTGCTCATATAATAATTTCAGCGGTAGCCTTTCATCATTGGAGAGATAATTTTCCTGATTTATTAATGGGATTGAGCCAATCAAGAATTAATGAAAAAGCAAGGGAAATTATTGAGAATAAAGAACAATGGATTAAACGTTGTCGTGAATTAAAGGATTATTTGCATGATATTATCAATAAGTATGACCTAAATCCTAACATTATCGATATCAATGATACTTTAATTGATTACCTCTGTTACAATAATCTTGGCTCGGCAGGTTTACTAGTTCCACCTTATACGTTAACATTCTTGCCCTCTAAAATTAAAGATTCCTCAACTAATAATGATGAAAAATTACGGGTATTTATAGCTGGCAGTTTGATGAGAGCCGATCATTTTGCATCTATGGTTGAAACGTGTAATACCGGGATAAGCATTACCGAAATTGAGATGGGTGAGGCTTTAAATTTTAATCAAATTAGCTCTTGTCTTGCCAAAAAGTTCGGTTGCGAAGATTTCTGGCAGAAAGAATTTTTTGATACTAACCAACAGTTGCAAGGTCAAAATTTAATTTTAGTAGCACCAACCGGTTTTGGTAAAACGGAATTTGCCTATCTATGGGGTGCAGGTAAGAAAAACTTTATGACCCTTCCAATGCAAGCGGCGGTTAATAAAATTTATGACCGAACCAACGAGCTTTTTGCTAATGCAGAAGTAGGAGCCACTGGATGTGTAGCACTATTACATGGTAATTCCGTGCTTGAAATATATAGACGTACTAAACAAGAAAATGAGCTCCTCGACTACGAAGGAGAGACGCGGAAAGCAGTAGATATGGCCCGTCATCTAGCTAAGCCTTATATTATAGCTACCGCTGACCAATTTGCCCCGGCGGCGTTAAGGTACCCGGGCTATGAAAGGATTATTGCCGCTCTTATGAACGGGTATTTAATTATTGACGAAGTACAGGCTTATGATCCCAAAGCCGCAGCTATAGTTACCCATTTAGTTCAGCAAAATAACCATTTCGGTGGGAAAACCCTATTAATGACTGCAACCTTGCCACCCTTTATAAGGGAAGAGATAGGGCGTAGAATTGATTTGGAGAATAGGCAAATAGTACGAATGATTGAAGAACCAAATTTCGAATATGTTGCTACATCTATGAGACATCGTATAAGTTTTATTCTGCATGATGGCGGATATGATTCAGTTATTCACGAAGTTTTAGTGGCAGTGAAAAATAGCAAAAAAGTACTTATTGTAATGAATACAGTGAAAGCAGCTAATGAAATATTTGAAAAGATTCAGAATAAACTAAAAACCTCAGATATGAATATCGATACTGTTCTTCTTCATTCTCGTTTTTCAGTAGCTGATAGAAAAAAATTAGAAGAACTTGTTGTAGATGAGTATATGCCTAACTCTCAACAGGGAATAAGAAGAGCTTGTATTGTAGTAGCTACCCAAATTGTGGAGGCATCCCTGGATATAGATGCAGATTTATTATTTACGGAGCCAGCTCCGGTTGATAGCTTAATACAACGTATGGGAAGAGTCTATCGTCGTTTTGCTCGTAGTGAGGGTGATAATGCACCTCAAGATCCTAATGTAGTAATTATGGTAAACGGAGGAAATATCAAGTCAAATGACCATGATGTAGTATTAGCTTCGGGTATGAAAAGTGTATATGACCGGGATTTAACGGTAATTTCCATTATTGTACTTTTACTATGGCTTAAAAACAATAAGAAGATTCATTCAGTAGATGAATTTGTTAAATTGCTAACAGAACCACCTTGGATAGAATGTTTTTTTCACGATAAAAATTCTAGAAAGAAAAAGGAAACTATCAATCCAAATCTACAATTGTTGCAACTAATAAAATCATTTGACAGACAGAATATATGCTTGACAGAAAAGCAAAAATCGGATTGGGTGGATTATTGTTATGAAGCACTAAAAGAAGGACTAAAACCGGAATATCCACTAAAAATTGGCGCTTATCTCAATAGATATTTTGAAACCCTTGATATTCTTGACCATGGTTATTGCTCTGATCGAAGACGAGATGCTATGAATTTGTTCAGAGACGTAAATGATATCACAGTTATTCCTGTTAAGATGGTTGAACAATTTTACACAGCAGTTAGAGAATGGATTGAAAATAGTATGGTTAGCGGGCTTAATTACCTGGAACTTAGTATATCAATTTTACCACTTTATACTGTTAGTTGCCCTTATAACGCTACCGATAGGGGGGAGAAGCTTTCGGACATTGACATTAGCTGCGTAATCCCTAGTGGTTTAACCGCAAACCGGAAATATAAAATCTATGACAAATTAGACAGATGGCTATCGGGCATTATGATTGCCAACATTCCATATGACCGACAAAAGGGGCTTTTATATTATGAAAAATGAAGATGATATGCAAACTTCTACTATTAATATTACTGGTACAATGGTTGCATATTATTTCATTTGCCATCGAAAGGTTTGGTTATTTTCCAAAGGTTTAAACCTTGAGAATGTATCTGGAAATTCAGATGTTATTAAAGGGAAAATAATTCATGAGGAACGGTTTAAGCGTGAAGTTAATAAAGAAGTTGGTTTTGATAGAGCAAAAATAGATTTTTTAAAATATGGTGATCAGGTCTATGTTCATGAAGTGAAAAAGAGTAAAAAGTTCGAAGAAGCACACATATGGCAACTTAAGTACTATATTTATATTCTTCAAAACAAGGGCATCAATTGTTCTGCAGGAATTATACATTATCCCGAAAGTATGCGTAAGATAGACGTGGAGTTTACAGAAGAAGACAGATTGTTGCTGATGGAAGCTTTATCAAATGTACAAGCTATTCAACAGCAACCCTTTCCTCCTAAAAGGGCACAAAAAAAGATGTGTAAACGTTGTGCTTATTTCGATTTTTGTTATGCATGATTTGGGGTGGTTTGTTGGGCAGAACATACTATTTATTTTCGCCGGGGCGGTTTCGTAGAAAAGATAATACTCTGGCGTTTGAGACTGCTAGCGAACGCCGCATTATCCCTATTGAGGATGTTGATCACATTTATTGTTTTTCTGAACTAGACTTAAACAGCAAATTGTTAGATTTGCTGGGACAAAATCAAATTTGTCTACACTTTTTTAACTATTTTGGACATTATTCTGGCAGTTTTATTCCTCGAGAAACTCAATTATCCGGACTATTAATCGTGAAACAGGTTGAGCATTATCTCAATAAAACGGAAAGATTAAAGCTAGCAAGAATATTTGTTGAAGGTGCAATTCATAACATTCGTCGAAATCTTGAAAAGAGACAATTTGACGAAACATGTTTAAAACTGGACGACATAAGACGTTCACTTAATAACGCTTCGTCTATTGAAGAGTTAATGAGTCAGGAAGCACATTCGCGCAAGATATACTATTCGCACTGGGAAGAAATAACTGGTTGGGATTTCGAAGGTCGAAAAAAGAGACCTCCAGGTAATGCCCTAAATGCATTGATATCTTTTGGAAATGCAATGACCTATACTACTATTTTAAAAGAGATTTACCGTACTGCACTAAATCCGACAATTAGTTATTTACATGAGCCATCAGAAAGG
>JBMNOV010000022.1:0-29062 GCA_050943255.1 Syntrophomonadaceae bacterium | reverse complement strand
GGACAACAGATGTAACCGGAATAATCCAACTGCCCGAAGGAGTAGAAATGGTAATGCCGGGTGACAATGTCCAGATGGCAATAGAATTAATAACCCCAATAGCAATAGAAGAAGGACTGCGCTTCGCAATACGTGAAGGTGGAAGGACTGTAGGGGCTGGCGTAGTTACCAGCTTGTAAGATGATTAAAGTAACCGGGGGGATGAATCTTCCTCCCGGCAAAATATAATCATCCAAAGGTGAAGGCCTTTTATAACCGAAGAAGCGTAAATATTAACACACCTGGCGACGTGTACTAATATAAGCCAATTTAAGGAGGTTAACTGCGTGAGCAGCCAGCAAAAGGTAAGAATTAGACTTAAGGCGTTTGATCATAAGCTTTTAGATCAATCATCACAAAAAATTGTGGAAACAGCTAAGAAAAATGGGGCAAACGTTTCTGGACCTATACCTCTTCCTACGGAAAAGAGTATATATACGATACTGAGATCCCCCCATGTTAATAAAGACTCCAGGGAGCAATTTGAAATGCGAACCCATAAAAGGTTGATAGATATATTAGACCCTAACCCCAGGACCATTGATGCTCTTATGCATTTAGACCTGCCATCAGGAGTAGATATAGAAATCAAGTTATAGGTGTGAATACCGGTGCTAAAGCGATTTGGGGGCATTTTAATTGCTTTAGCGGCAAATAATTTCCGGGAAAGATGAAGTGAAGTTGGATGCCCCACTGCCAACCAATCGCTAAGAGAAATCACAACTAGGAGGTAGTTTTGGTGTCTTCGAATATAAACAAAGCTATTATGGGAATTAAGATTGGAATGACTCAGATTTTTGATGAGAATGATCAAGCTGTACCGGTAACTATAGTAGAAGCTGGTCCGTGTACAGTACTACAAAAGAAAACTATAGATACTGATGGCTATAACGCTATCCAGGTAGGCTTTTACAACCTGAAAGAAAAGCAGGTAAACAAGCCAGCCAGGGGTCACTTTAAGAAAGCTAATGTAAGACCCCTGCGTTATATAAAAGAATTTAGGGTTAAGGATCTCCAAGCCTACGAGCTTGGTCAGGAAATTAAGGCTGATGTATTCAACCCCGGAGACACGGTAGATATTATTGGCACCTCAAAAGGTAAAGGCTTTGCCGGTGGTGTTAAAAGACATAATTTTGCTCGTGGGTCCATGGGTCATGGATCGAAATATCATCGTCGACCAGGATCATTAGGGGCAAAGGGGCCGGCTCGGGTATTTAAAGGTAGAAAACTTCCTGGCAGACTCGGAGGAGAAAGGGTAACTGTGCGGGGCTTAAAGGTGGTAAAAGTCTATCCGGAAAGTAATCTTATCCTGATCAAAGGAGCAATTCCAGGGCCCAGAAAAGGTCTGGTAATAATTAAAGATTCAGCAAAGGCATAGTTAACTACAAAGGAGGTAAAGGAAGTGCCTAAAGTAGCGTTATATGACATGGGTGGGGCCCAAATTGGAGAAGTTGAGTTAAACGACAAGGTTTTTGGAATAAAACCTAATAAAGTTGTTATGTATGAATTTGTTAAGATGCAAATGGCCAATAAAAGAGTTGGGACATCATCAAGTAAGACGAGGGCTGAAGTGAGCGGGAGCGGTAAGAAACCTTGGAGACAAAAAGGAACTGGTAGGGCACGGGTAGGAAGCAGGCGTAATCCGATATGGGCTGGTGGTGGCATTGCCTTTGGCCCCAAACCCAGAGATTATTCATACAGGTTGCCACAAAAAGTTAGAAGATTAGCTATGAAATCTGCTCTTTCGAGCAAAGTTTTAGATAATAATATTATAGTGGTGAATGAGCTCAAGATGGATGAACCTAAAACTAAGCTTATGGTAAAAACTTTGCAATCATTGCATAGTGGTAATAAGACTTTGTTGGTAATATCCAACTGGGATCCCAATATTGTAAAATCGGCTCGCAACATCCCCGGAGTAAAAACATTAAGAGCTGACTTTATAAATGTTTATGACTTGCTAAATTATGATACCCTACTTATTACTCAGGATGCAGTTACCAGGGTTGAGGAGGTATATGCATAATGAAAGACTACAGGGATGTAATTATTAAGCCGGTTGTAACTGAAAAATCTATGAACCTTTTAGAAGATAACAAATATACTTTTATAGTTCATCGCAGTGCTAATAAAACTGAGATCAAAAAAGCTATTGAGAGCATATTTAATGTAAAAGTTGTCAGTGTCAATACAATTAATGTAAAAGGCAAGATAAAGCGGGTTGGCCGGTTTGTAGGTCGCACTTCTAACCGGAAGAAGGCAGTCGTCACCTTAAAGCCAGGGGAAAAGATACGTCTTTTTGAAGGTATGTAAAAAATAGAGTTTGCGCTGTTTAAGGAGGGAAAATTACAAATGGGCATAAAAAAATACAAGCCTATAACACCAAGCAGAAGGCAAATGACGGTGATGACTTTCGAGGAAATAACCAAGAAAGAACCGGAGAAAAAGCTTACTGCACCGATTAGAAAGACTGGCGGCAGAAATGTCAGAGGTAAATTAACAGTAAGACATCGCGGTGGGGGGCACAAGCGGCTCTATCGGATAATTGATTTTAAGCGTATTAAAGATAATGTTCCTGCCAAAGTAGCAGCTATTGAATATGACCCGAATCGTTCTGCTAATATAGCATTGCTTCACTATGCGGATGGACATAAGGCCTATATAATAGCACCTAATAACTTAAAAGTTGGTGATATTGTAGAATCTGGACCTGAAGCTGATATTAAGGTCGGTAATGCACTGCGATTAAAAGATATACCAGTCGGTACACTGATCCATAATATAGAGCTCAAGCCGGGTAAAGGTGCACAGTTAGTACGATCGGCTGGTGCAGTAGCTCAGCTAATGGCTAAGGAAGGTTCCTATGCCCATGTACGTTTGCCATCTGGAGAAGTACGTCTCATTCATCTTAACTGCCGAGCCAGCATTGGCCAGGTCGGTAACCTTGATCATGAGAATATAACTATAGGCAAAGCCGGACGGTCTCGTTGGTTGGGAATCAGACCTACGGTTAGAGGGTCAGTTATGAACCCGACCGACCATCCACACGGTGGTGGTGAAGGGCGGGCGCCAGTAGGAAGGAAATATCCGGTTTCTCCCTGGGGTAAGATTGCTATTGGTGGTACCACTCGTAAGAAGAAGCCATCCGACCGGATGATTGTGCGGAAACGCAAATAAAGGAGGTCTATAAATGAGCAGGTCATTGAAAAAAGGACCTTATTGTGAAGAAAAGCTATTAGCCAAGGTTGAACAGATGAATGAAAGTGGACAGAAAAAGGTAATTAAGACCTGGTCCCGGCGGTCGACCATAATGCCGCAAATGATTGGGCATACTTTGGCGGTTCATGATGGACGCAGACATATCCCAGTATATATAACTGAAGATATGGTAGGTATGAAGCTAGGTGAATTTGCCCCTACCAGAACCTTTAGAGGACATGCTGGTAAGAATGAAAAGACCAGTAGATCCAGGTAGGTAGGAAGGAGGAATATGAAATATGGAATCCAGAGCAGTTGCACGTTACCTGAGAGTAGCTCCTTATAAGGCACGTCAGGTGGCTGATCTGGTAAGAGGTAAGAATATTGATGAAGCTATCGGCATTCTGAGATATACCAATAAAAAATCTGCTCCCTTGATTAATAAAGTATTAAAATCAGCCATAGCTAATGCGGAGCATAATTATGACATGGATACCGACGAATTATTTATTTCGGAAATCTATGTGGATGAAGGGCCCACAATAAAGAGGATGAGGCCCAGGGGTTACGGTAGAGCAGATGTTAGGCGGCACCGGACTAGCCATATAACCGTTGTACTCAGGGAAAAGGAGGCTAAATAGTGGGTCAAAAGGTACATCCTAAGGGGTTCAGAATTGGGATTATCAGAGATTGGGATTCTAATTGGTATGCTGATCGGGAATATACTGATTTAATCCATGAAGACTATAAAGTAAGGCAGTACATTAAAGATAATTTTTATACGGCTGGTATATCCAAGGTCGAAATACAAAGAACAGGTAACCGAGTACGGGTAACCATTCATACTGCCAAGCCCGGAATAATTATTGGTCGGGGCGGAACCGAAGTTGAAAAACTAAAAGCTAAGTTAATAGCAATGACCGGCAAAAATATTAACATTAATATTCAGGAAATAAAAAAGCCGGAATTAGATGCTCAGATTGTAGCTGAAAATATTGCGCAACAGCTGGAAAAAAGGGTATCATTTCGCCGAGCTATGAAACAGACGGTAGGAAGAACTATGCGTACTGGTGGAGTTGGCATAAAAGTTATGATATCCGGTCGCCTAGGTGGGGCTGAAATAGCAAGAACGGAATGGTATTCCGAAGGCAAAGTACCCCTGCATACACTAAGAGCAGATGTTGATTATGGTTTTGCCGAAGCTAATACTACTTACGGGAAAATTGGAATTAAAGTGTGGATTAACCGTGGAGAAATAATGCCGGAAGCAAAACAGAGACCTAAACAGAATGTAGTGGAGGAGGCAGAGAAATAATGCTTACCCCAAAAAGGATTAAACATAGAAAACAACATCGCCCCGATCTTAAGGGCAAAGCTAACAAAGGAAATACAGTTTCTTATGGTGATTACGGCTTACAGGCTCTTGAAGCTGCCTGGATTACTAATAGACAAATAGAAGCAGCTCGTATTGCTATTAACCGCCATGTTAAAAGGGGCGGAAAAATGTGGATTAAAATTTTTCCCGATCGCCCGCTCACGGTAAAACCAGCTGAAACCCGTATGGGTAAAGGCAAGGGTTCTCCTGAGCACTGGGTAGCAGTTGTTAAGCCGGGACGTGTTATGTTCGAACTATCTGGGGTTGATGAGGAAATAGCCCGCGAAGCTATGAGATTGGCGGCGCATAAGTTACCGATTAAGTGTAAATTTGTAAAAAGAGAAGAAATGGGTGGTGAGGTTAGTGATAGCTAAGAAGATGAGGGAGCTAACCGACGAAGAATTAAACAAAAAGGTTTCAGATTATAAAGAGGAGTTATTTAATCTTAGATTTCAGCTGGCAACTGGACAATTAGATAATCCGATGCGAATAAAGGATGTAAGAAAAAATATCGCTAGGTGTAAGACTTTATTAAGACAGAGAGAAATTGCCAAGAAAAATATTTAATTAGCCATATTAGATAATTAACAATGAAAAAGTATATAAGGGAGGTCTACGGGTGGCCGATAATCGTGGTATCAGGAAAGTAAGGATGGGAACGGTCTATAGTGACAAAATGGATAAAACCATAACTGTTAGTGTAGAAACTGTAAAACAACATCCTCTTTATAAAAAGACGATTAGAACCAGCAAAAAATATAAGGCTCATGATGAGAATAATGAAGCTAAAATCGGTGATGTTGTGAAAATTATGGAAACACGCCCCCTAAGTAAAGATAAGAGATGGCGGCTAGTGGAAATTATTCGCAGGGCTGAGACATTAGAATAAGTTCTGGAATTTGAAGGGAGGTTAAAGCCGTGATCCAACAAGAAACAATCCTTCAGGTCGGAGATAACACCGGGGCTAAAAAGATATTGTGTATAAAAATACCGGGTGGTTCGACTAGAAGGTATGCTACCGTGGGGGATGTTATTATTGCGAGTGTTAAAGAAGCATCTCCTGGTGGAGTAGTTAAAAAAGGTGATGTGGTTAAGGCTGTAATAGTTCGAACAAAAAAAGAAATTAGACGTGCCGACGGTTCATATATAGCTTTTTCAGAAAATGCAGCCGTAATTATTGATGACAATCATAATCCCAGGGGTACTCGTATTTTCGGACCTGTAGCTAGAGAATTAAGGGAAAAGAATTATATGAAAATAGTATCCCTGGCCCCAGAAGTCCTGTAGTTGATGGAGGTGTAAATATGCGAATAAAGAAAGGCGATATTGTTCTGGTTACTACAGGCAAAGACGCCGGGAAAAAAGGGAAAATATTGAAGGTTTTGCCAGGAAAAAATAAAGTGGTTGTTGAGGGAATAAACCGGGTAAAAAAACACCAGAAGCCGAATAAATCAGTACCACAGGGAGGCATTTTAAGAATTGAATCACCTATGGATGCCTCAAATGTTATGCTGATGTGTAATAAATGTGATAAACCTACTCGTATTAGCAGCAAAATACTAGAAAATAACCAGAAAGTAAGGGTATGTAAAAATTGTGGAGAGATAATAGATTAAAGTTCCAGGAAAGGAGGCTAGCAGGTTAATGGCCAGGATGTATGATCAGTACAAAAATGAGATAATTCCGAAGCTAATGGATCAGTTTAAATATAAAAATGTTATGCAAGTTCCGCGGATTGAGCGGGTAGTAGTTAACATTGGTGTAGGTGAGGCTATACAAAATCCAAAGGCGCTGGATGGTGCAGTGAACGATCTTACCATTATTACCGGACAGAAGCCGGTAGTTACCAAGGCCAAAAAGTCAATTGCCGGGTTTAAATTAAGAGAAGGTATGGCCATAGGCTGCAAGGTTACTCTACGGGGAGAGAGAATGTACAACTTCCTGGACAGGCTAATTAATCTTGCTTTACCTAGGGTGCGCGATTTTAGAGGAGTATCAAGACAAGCTTTTGATGGCCGGGGTAATTACTCCTTAGGGATAAAAGAGCAAACCATTTTCCCAGAGATTGAATATGACAAAATTGACAAAATTAGAGGTTTAGAAGTTGTAATTGTAACCACAGCCAGGACAGATGAAGAAGCCAGAGAATTGCTAAAACATATGGGAATGCCGTTTAGATAAGGGGGTAAGAAGAATGGCTAAAAAGGCGATGATTGCCAAGCAAAAACGTGAACCCAAGTATGCGGTAAGAACCTACAACCGTTGTAAAATATGTGGCAGGCCAAGAGCCTATATGCGCAAATTTGGTATGTGTAGGATTTGTTTCCGGGAGTTAGCACATAAGGGAGAACTGCCAGGTGTCACAAAGGCCAGCTGGTAGGTCGATAAAAAGGAGGTATGAAGGATGGTCATGACTGATCCCGTAGCCGATTTCCTAACCAGGATAAGAAATGGCAACATGGTCATGCATGAAACCGTTGAAGTACCCGGATCAAAGCTAAAGATGGGAATAGCTGGGATCATGAAGGATGAAGGGTACATCAAGGATTATGAATATATTGCAGATGGAAAGCAGGGAATTATTAGGATATACCTCAAGTATGGCCCGAACCGGGAGCGAGTTATTACTGGAATCAAGCGAATAAGCAAACCCGGGCTTAGAGTATATGTTAAAAAGGATGAAGTTCCTAAAGTGCTGGGCGGATTAGGTACAGCAGTAATATCAACCTCACACGGGCTTATGACCGATAAAAAGGCCAGAAAAGCTGGCTTAGGTGGGGAAGTAATATGCTATATATGGTAGCTGAAGGAGGAGAAGAAAGTGTCAAGAATCGGTAGAAAACCTATCAGCCTACCTGATGGAGTCAAGGTAACGGTAGATGACAATTTAGTTACGGTCCAGGGTAATAAAGGCACTCTGAAGCAGGCACTACCACCTGAAATTAATGTAGCCCAGGAAGATAGCAAGATCATGGTTATCCGGGCTGGAGATAATAAACAGCAGCGCGCTTATCACGGATTGACCCGGGCGCTGATTGCCAATATGGTTGAGGGAGTTACCAATGGATTTGAGAAGAAATTGGAGCTAGTAGGTGTAGGTTATAGAGCTCAAATGCAAGGTAAGAAATTAGTAATTAATATTGGATTCTCTCATCCAGTTGAAATTGATGCACCTGAAGGCATAGAATTTGAAGTTCCTGCCCCAACTAAAATAACAGTGAAAGGTATCGATAAACAATTAGTTGGTAATACTGCCGCTCATATTCGTGCTATCAGGAAACCTGAGCCCTATAAGGGCAAAGGAATTAAGTATGAAAATGAATTTATTAGGCGCAAAGCTGGCAAAGCTGGCGGTAAGTAAGGCAGGAAGGGAGTGACCAGAGCTTGATTAAAAGTATTAGCAAAAATATATTAAGGCAAGGAAAACATAAGCGAATTCGTCGTAAAATATCTGGGACTGCTGAAGTACCCAGGCTCTGTATCTATAAAAGCCTTAATCATATATATGCCCAAATAATTAATGATGAACGGGGAGAAACCCTGGTAGCGGTATCTACATTGAATAAGGATCTTGATAAATTGGCTTCCAAAACTAATATGGAAGCTGCCAGAGCCGTTGGTAAAAATATCGCATTGCGGGCAAAGGAGAAAGGCATCAAACGTGTAGTATTTGATAGGAGTGGATATAAATACCACGGAGTTGTGGCTGCGTTGGCAGAATCAGCGCGGGATAACGGACTTGAATTCTAACACCATTAAGAGTTAGGAGGGAAATGATGAATGATCGGGAACAGGCCAGCCAAGAAATGATTGAAACAGTAGTTAATGTTCGTAGGGTGGCCAAGGTAGTAAAAGGTGGACGTAGGTTTAGTTTTAGTGCTTTAGTAGTTGTAGGCGATGGCGAGGGTAAAGTTGGTACAGGTAAGGGAAAGGCAACTGAAGTACCAGAGGCCATTCGCAAGGCGGTAGAAAATGCCAAAAAAAATATGATTGAGATACCTCTAATTGAGCAAAGAACTACACCTCACCCAATTGTCGGAAGATTTGGAGCAGGTAAGGTGCTTTTGAAGCCGGCTTCGGCTGGAACTGGTGTTATTGCTGGTGGACCAGTTAGAGCAGTTCTTGAAGCTGCTGGGGTTAAAGATATACTTACCAAGTCATTAGGTTCAGCTAATGCTATTAATATGGTTCATGCCACTATGGAAGGATTAAGAAATCTCAAAAGAGTAGAAGATGTAGCCAGACAAAGAGGTAAGAGTATAGAAGAAATTACCAGCTAGGAGGTTTAGACTTGGCCAAGCAACTAAAGATAACATGGGTTAAAAGTATTATTGGCTGTCCGGAAACCCAGAGAAAAACTATCCGGAGCCTGGGATTTAAGAAATTACAGCAAAGCATTATTAAGGATGATTGTCCCCAGATTCGGGGTCAGGTTAATAAAGTAAATCATCTGTTAAAAGTAGAAGAATTGAACTAGTAGAGGGAGGTCTTAAAGTGAGACTTGAAGAACTAAAGGCTCCCCCTGGTGGGAATAAACGTGTTAAAAGAGTTGGTCGGGGTATCGGCTCTGGACATGGTAAAACATCAACTAGGGGGCATAAAGGTCAAAAAGCCCGTTCTGGCGGAGGAACAAGACCTGGCTTTGAAGGTGGCCAAATGCCTTTGCAAAGGCGTCTACCTAAACGTGGGTTTACTAATGTGTTTAAAAAACAATATGCTATTGTTAATATCAAAGATTTAAATATATTTGATGATGGCAGTGAAATAACACCAGAAATCTTACAGAAATCAGGTTTAATCAAAAAATTTTATGATGGGGTTAAAGTATTAGGGGATGGGGAACTGGAGAAAAAGCTAACCATTCGGGTTCATAAAATAAGTCGTCAGGCAGAGGAGAAGATAAACGCCAAGGGTGGCAGAGTTGAGGTGATTTAATGCTCGGTTCCTTGCAGCAGGCAATTAAGGTCGGGGACTTGAAAACCAAATTACTGTTTACCCTTATGATGCTTTTAGTATTTAGAATAGGAGCTCATATACCAGTACCCAATGTAATTCCGGAGGCGATGGAGCAACTACTAAGCGGTCAACTATTCGGTTTCTTTGATATTATCTCTGGAGGGGCATTTAAGCGGTTTAGCATATTCGCCATGAGCATTACACCATATATTAATGCATCAATTATTATGCAGCTGTTGACAGTAGTAGTGCCCAGACTAGAACAATTAAAAAAAGAGGGTGATGAGGGCCGAAAAGTAATTGCCCAATATACGCGTTATGGCACTGTAATTTTAGGTTTTATTCAGGCTGTTGGTATGTCTTTTGCCTTGGGTAAAGCAGGTGCTATAGTCAATCCCGGGATTGGTTCATATTTGACAATTGCTATTTCTCTTACAGCAGGTACGACCTTATTAATGTGGATTGGGGAAATGATAACTGAAAAAGGTATTGGTAATGGTATATCACTAATAATATTTGCTGGCATTGTATCCAGGTTACCCAGCCAGATTGGTGGAGTAGGGCAGGAACTGTCAGGTGGAATTATTGGTGTATTTAACATAATACTTTTTATAGTTATTGCACTTGTTATAATTGTTGCAATCATTGCAGTGAATGAGGGGCAAAGAAGACTGCCAGTCCAATATGCTAAAAGACAGGTAGGACGAAAGTTATATGGCGGACAAAGCTCTTTTCTACCGCTTAAGGTTAATGCGGCTGGGGTTATACCAATTATATTCGCTATGTCACTTATGATGTTTCCTGCGACAATAGGTTCATGGATGAGTCAGGATTCTGCCTTTAACCAATTTCTTAATAATTATTTTAACTTTGGTAGTGTTCTATATAATGTGTTATATGCAGCTTTGATTGTATTTTTTACCTATTTTTATGTTGCGATTATTTTTAATCCAATGGATGTAGCCGATAATATTAAGAAATATGGTGGATTTGTCCCGGGTATTAGACCGGGCCGGCCAACGGCAGAATATATCGATAAGGTTTTATCCCGGTTAACCTTGTGCGGTGGGATTTTTTTAGCCTTAATAGCAGTACTACCTAACTTCGTGATCGAAGTTACTGGTGTGACTAGTCTATGGTTTGGAGGTACCTCATTATTAATAGTTGTTGGCGTTGCCCTTGATACTATGAAACAGATTGAATCACATATGCTCTTACGTAATTATGAAGGGTTTGTTAAATAGGAGATGATTATTAAGTGAATATTGTGCTAATGGGACCTCCTGGTGCTGGAAAGGGAACCCAGGCAGATTTTATTAAGAAGCAATACATTATTCCGCATGTATCTACCGGTGATATGTTTCGTGATGCAGTTGGCAAAGGCACTCAACTTGGCAAAGAAGCCAAGATTTACATGGATGCTGGCAATTTAGTACCAGATCAAATTACTATTGGGATAGTAAAGGACAGATTGGCTGAGGCAGATTGTGCTCAGGGCTTTTTGCTAGACGGATTTCCTAGAACAAAAGTTCAGGCTGAAGCATTAGATCGTGTTTTAGAAGATGCCGGAAAAAAGATTGATGCAGTCATTAACATATTTGTTCCCAATGAGATCTTAATAGAACGATTATCAGGCAGGGTTAGTTGCCAGGCGTGTAAGGCTATCTATAACCTTAAATATAATCCCCCGGTTATCCAAGGAATTTGCGATAAATGTGGGGGCAAATTGGTGCAGCGTAGTGATGATTTGGGAGAAACGGTAGCACAAAGACTAGAGGTTTATCTGCAACAAACTAGTTCGCTGTTAGATTATTATGAACAAAAAGGAATTCTTTATCAGATAGATGGCAATCGAGACAGCAATAATGTTTTTGCGGATATAAAAAATTCTCTGGAGTATCTTACATGATAATCTTAAAAACCCCAGAGGAAATAGAAAAAATGCGTACTGCTGGCGAGGCGGTAGCGGGTATTTTGGAGAAGCTTAGGCTTATGATTCATCCTGGGATAAGCACAGGACAACTGAATGTTATTGCTGAAGAAGAGTGTAGTAAAATAGGTGCAATACCGCTCTTTAAGAATTACCCTCACCCCAGGAAAGGGAAAAAACCTTTTCCAGGTGCAATATGTACCTCGGTAAATGAACAGGTAGTTCATGGAATCCCCGGAGATAGGGTACTCGAAGATGGAGATATAATAAGTGTTGATTTTGGTCTTCAGCTTAATGGTTTTGCGAGTGATGCAGCTATAACCATCCCGGTAGGAGAAGTCAGCACAGAGGCTAAAGAGTTAATTTTCCATACCGAGCAGGCACTGATGCAAGGGATCCAAAATGCTATAAGTGGTAAGAGGTTGGGTCATATTTCCTTTGCAATTCAAAAGTATGCTGAGGAACATGGTCTTTCGGTAGTAAGAGACTTTGTGGGGCATGGAATTGGACGCAAAATGCATGAAGACCCCCAGGTACCTAATTTTGGCACACCTAATGAGGGTCCGATATTAAAAGAAGGTATGACTATAGCAATAGAACCTATGCTTAATAAAGGGACCCATGATGTATTTATTCAATCAGATAACTGGACGGTAGTTACCCGCGATGGTAAATTGTCGGCTCACTTTGAGCACACGGTTGCTATTACTGACCACGGTCCTGAAATTCTCACCATGAGATAATGGGGGTGACCAGTGATTATAGAGAATATGCTGGGTAATGTTGTTTATTCTAAAAATGGCAGGGATAAAGGGAGAATGTTCGTGGTTATAAAGATAGTCAATGATCGTTTTGTGCTTCTGGCTGATGGAGATCTAAGAAAAGTAGAAAAACCCAAACTAAAAAACATTAAACATCTCCAATTTACTAAAATGAAGGCAAGTGATGTTCTTGATTATCTAAAAAATGAGAAAATACCCGGTAACCACGTCATTAGGAATAATCTAAAAAGGCTGCAGGAATGCTTAGAAATAAATGGGAAGGAGGTCTGGTAATGGCTAAGGATGATGTTATAGAGGTTGAGGGAAAGGTGATCGAACCACTGCCTAACGCTATGTTTAAAGTGGAGTTGGAGAATGGCCATAAAGTCCTCGCTCATATTTCTGGCAAAATGCGCATGAACTTTATCAGAATACTACCCGGTGACCGTGTTATGGTGGAATTATCACCCTATGACCTGAACCGCGGCAGGATTATATACCGTTTTAAATAAGGGTGATCTAAGGAGGTAAATAGTGTGAAGGTAAAACCATCAGTAAAACCTATATGTGAAAAGTGTAAAATAATTAAGCGCAAGGGTAAAGTTATGGTTATTTGCGAAAATCCAAAGCATAAACAGGTTCAAGGCTAATTTAAAGGGAGGTGAAATAATTTGGCGAGAATAGCAGGTGTAGATTTACCACGCGATAAAAGAATTGAAGTATCACTTACCTATATATTCGGAATAGGCAGACCCTCTTCCCGGAAAATACTGGCAGAGGCAGGTATAAATGCAGACACTAGAGTGAAAGATTTAACTGAGGAAGAAGTAGCTAAATTACGAGATATAATAGAAAAACAGTATCAGGTTGAGGGTGATCTGCGTCGTCAGGTCAGTATGGATATAAAAAGACTGATGGATCTGGGATGTTATCGAGGGATTCGGCATCGTCGCGGATTACCGGTAAGGGGTCAGAAAACCAAAACTAATGCTCGAACTCGTAAAGGCCCGAGACATACGGTTAGCGGTAAAAAGAAATAGTAAGAAGGGGGATAAATGATTGGCACGCAAAACAACGACCACTAGGGTAAAAAAACGCGAAAAAAAGAATATTGATCAAGGTATTGCCCATATTAAGTCAACCTTTAACAATACAATGATTTCGATTACTGACAGGCATGGAAATGCCATATCCTGGGCAAGTGCGGGAACCGTTGGCTTTAAAGGCTCTCGTAAAAGCACCCCCTTTGCAGCCCAGCAGGCGGCTGAGAAAGCGGCTAATGCTGCAATGGAGCATGGATTAAAAGAGGTCGAATGCTATGTAAAAGGGCCCGGGGCTGGGCGCGAAGCAGCCATAAGATCATTACAGGCTGCAGGTCTAGAAGTAAGCGTTATTAAGGATGTTACGCCCATTCCTCATAATGGATGCAGGCCACCAAAAAGAAGAAGGGTTTAAGGAGGTAATGGAATAAAGTGGGAAGATATACAGATGCAGTTTGCCGCCAGTGTCGCCGGGAAGGGGAAAAACTATTCCTGAAAGGAGACCGGTGTTATTCTGAGAAATGTGCGGTGGATCGTAAAAACTACCCACCTGGTGCACATGGGCAAGGACGAAGGAAAAAGATTAGTGAATATGGTCTCCAACTGAGGGAAAAACAAAAGACTAAAAGAACCTATGGAATACTGGAAAAGCAGTTCCGTAATTATTTTGCCAAAGCTGATAAACAAAAGGGAATAACTGGAGATAACCTTTTAATTCTGCTGGAGC
Source organism: Syntrophomonadaceae bacterium (assembly GCA_050943255.1). Taxonomy (GTDB): domain Bacteria; phylum Bacillota; class Syntrophomonadia; order Syntrophomonadales; family Syntrophomonadaceae; genus UBA4844. The sequence continues at coordinate 15,036 of JBMNOV010000022.1, read as the reverse complement.
GCCGCCTTGATAATGTAGTTTATCGACTTGGGTTTGCATCTTCCCGCAAAGAGGCTAGGCAGTTGGTTAATCATGGTCATTTCACTATAAATGGCAAAAAGGCTAATATACCTTCAATGTTGGTAAGGGTCGGAGATATTGTCACAGTAAAAGACGATAGTAAAGAAATCGCAAAATTTCAGGAAATGAAAGAACAGGCTGCCTATAAGACTCCACCAGAGTGGTTAAGTGTTGATGTGGAAAATCTTACGGGCCAGATTCTGGCCTATCCGGTGAGAGAGCAGATCGATACGCCGGTAAATGAGCAGCTAATAGTAGAGCTCTACTCTAGATAAAACACCTCTAATAAAGAAGGAGGGGCTAATTAGTGCTAGAGATGGAAAAACCGCGTATTGAATGTGTTGAAAAAGACACTGATACGAATTACGGTAAATTTATTATTGAGCCATTGGAAAGAGGATATGGAATGACTTTAGGTAATTCCCTACGGCGGGTGTTATTATCGTCATTACCTGGGGCAGCAGTAACATCATTAAAAATTGATGGAGTTTTGCATGAATTTTCTACAATTCCTAATGTACTTGAAGATACGACCGAGATTATTCTTAATTTTAAAAAGCTTATATTAAAGTATGAAGGCAATGAGCGAAAATTTATTCGTCTCGAGCAACAGGGAAAAAAGAATGTAACTGCAGCTGATATAGAGCGGGATGCTGAAGTGGAAATACTTAATCCTGACCTGCATATAGCTACCCTGGATGAGAATGCTCGGCTAAATATTGAGATGACAGTTGAGCGAGGCCGTGGTTATGTTAGTGCAGACCAACAGCCATATAAAAACGAGGAAATAGTGGGATTGATACCAATTGACTCTATTTTTGGTCCGGTCAATAGAGTTAATTATACGGTTGATAATGCGCGGGTTGGAAAAAGAACCGACTATGATCGGCTAATCCTCGAAGTATGGACAAACGGCAGCATTACTCCAGAAGAGGCTATAAGCCTTTCGGCTCAGATTCTAATTGAATACCTTAAGCTTTTTACCGAGATTAATGATACTTATGCCGAAGTTGAAATCCTGGTAGAAAAGGAGGAAGAAAAGAAAGATAAAGTATTAGAAATGGCCATAGAAGAATTAGAATTATCTGTGCGTGCTTCTAATGGCTTAAAGCGGGCAAATATTAATACCGTAGGTGATTTAATTGAAAAGACCCGCGAAGAGATGAGCAAAATTAGGAATTTAGGCCAGAAGTCGCTGGAAGAAATAGAACGGAAGCTTAAGGAATTGAATCTATCCCTAAAGAAACCGGAGGATTAGAAAGGAGGATAACAGATGGCTTATCGTAGATTAGGCTTGAGGAGTGACCATAGAAGAGCAGTACTGCGTAATGCAGTTACCTCTTTGCTAGACAAGGGTAAAATAGTTACTACAGAGACAAGAGCGAAAGAAATTAGAAGTTTGGCTGAAAAAATGATTACCTTGGGAAAGAGAGGAGACTTGCATGCGCGTCGGCAGGCACTCTCCTATCTTACTAGTGAAGATGTAGTTTTTAAACTGTTTAAAGAAATAGCACCACGCTATAGCGAACGTCAAGGTGGATATACCCGCTTGACCAAGATCGGAAATCGAAAAGGTGATGGTGCACCGATGGCTATATTAGAATTATTGGCATAAGGAATATGATTAGGGTTACAGGTGTAAGTTATACTTATCCTAAAAGTTATCGACCTGCGGTATGTAATCTAAGCCTGGATATCTATGAAAATGAATTTATTGCTATCATGGGCAGGAATGGCTCCGGAAAATCTACACTTGCTCGTTTGTTAAATGCTCTAATTCAGCCTGGGCAAGGAGAAGTAAGTATTGATGGACTAAAGAGTACATATCCTGAAAATCTGGTCGAAATTAGAAAAAGGGTAGGATTGTTATTTCCCGATCCTGATAACCAGTTGCTCTCTAACTTGGTAGAAGAAGAAATAGCTTTTGGACCTGAAAATTTAGGGCTTAAACCAATAGAAATACGAAAAAGGGTAGATACCGCCCTCAGGATGGTATCAATGGAGGATTATGCCAAATATCCTCCTTATCTTTTGTCTGGAGGGCAAAAGCAGAGAATATGTATTGCTGGCTTGTTAGCAATGCTGCCCACATATTTAGTATTGGATGAGCCATTCTCTATGTTGGATCCGCAGGGAAGAAAAGAATTATTAAACTTATTAAAAAAGGTGCGTGAGCAAAAGGGAATAACCCTTATCTTGATAACTCATAGTCTTGAAGAAGCTATCCAAGCGGACCGAATTGTCATCATGGATCATGGGAAAATAAAATTTATAGGTACTAGTGCGGAGATTATAGCTCAAGGTTCGGAAATTGTTAATATGGGAATAGAACCACTGGAGATTAACAGCTTTATCGAGGAGCTTAATCTAAAACCAGAAATTAATAATGCCGGTGATATTATTGATATTGAAAGCCTGGTGAATAGGCTATGCCGTTTAACCTAGAAGATGTTTTTTATATATACCAAAAAGGTATGTATTTTGCTCAGGAAGCTATAAAAGGTGTGAATTTAGAGATAAATGATGGGGAAATGCTGGGTGTCATGGGAGTTGCAGGTTCCGGCAAATCTACACTCCTACAATTACTTAACGCACTTCTAAAAGCTGAAAGAGGTATCGTATTCTATAATGAAAATAATCTTGCCAAAATGAAGCGCAAAGAGCTGGTGGGATTAAGGCGGGAAATAGGAATGGTATTTCAGTATCCCGAACAGCAAATTTTCGCTGATAAGGTATATGATGAAATAGCTTTTGGCCCAAGAAACATGAACCTTGATCCCAGCAAGGTTGAACACCGGGTTAGAGAAGCTATGTCTCAAGTTGACCTTAACTTTAATGAATATAGTCAACGCCCAACTACCGCGCTTAGCAGCGGAGAAAAAAGAAGAATAGCAATAGCTAGTATTTTGGCACTTAAACCAAAACACCTGCTTTTAGATGAACCAACTGCTGGCTTAGACTTACAAGGCCGGCAGGCAATCTTTGCATGTTTGCGGAAAATAAACCAGCAGTACAACACAACCGTAGTAATGGTTACCCATAATTTTAGCCATCTGCTATGCATGTGCCAGCGTCTCATTATAATTGATCATGGAACAATTGCCCTGGATACAACCATTGATAAGCTTTTAGATAATTACGATAAAATAAAAAATCTAGGAATAGATTTACCACCTCACCTGGAGGTAACATATCACTTGCTACAAAGAGGCTGGAATCTGGAAACTAGTAATTTGAGCGTATCTGCCATAGCCCAACAGATTGCAAAACAGTTAAAAGTTGACAAAAGACAATTGTAAATTGACAAAAGACTGCGGAAGTTTTCATCTATAAGCTATTAATTGTTAATTATACAATTGTCACTTGAGGAGTATTATGTTTGGAAGTATAAGTTTAGGTCAATACATACCAAGCGAGTCAATTATACATCGGCTTGACCCACGCGTTAAAATAATTACTAGTTTGCTATTTATCCTGGTTACTTTCGCAACCCCCCTGTCGTTGGAGCTAATTTTTATTTATCTGGTGGCTTTAATACTATTTAAACTGAGCCAATTAAAAGCGGTGGACCTGTGGCCAGCCTTTAGGTCGTTCCTAATTATCGTGTTAGTAACAGTCGTTTTGCAGATTCTGCTAATCCCAGGTAAAAGTTTATTTACTTTTTATATAATAAAAATTAGTTATGAAGGCTTAGAAATCGCACTATCCTTTATCCTTAGGTTTACATTATTACTTTTTATTATACGTTTATTAACTGCTACTACCACTCCGGTAGCGATGATGGATGGGCTGGAAAAAATTTTAAGTCCTTTGTCCAAACTAGGCTTTTCGGTACATGAACTAGTTATGATAATGACTATTAGTTTACGTTTTATACCACTATTTATGGATGAAGCCGAAAGAATAAGAAAAGCTCAACTATGCCGGGGAGCAGATTTTAGAGTAGGAAATCTTTCAAGTCGAATAAGAAATTTATTTGCTTGGTTATTACCTCTATTAAGAATCTCCATACAACGGGCGGAGGAATTAAGCCAGGCCATGGAAGCCCGGGCATATAACGGGGGCGAGGGTAGAACCAGGCTTAATGAACTTGAGCTAACCTTAATAGATTATGTTTATATAATATCTATAACTATTGTTTTGACAATTGTTATAGTAATTTGACATGTCGTCGGGAATTGCTATTTTGTGTTTGAGGCTTAATAAAGCAAAAGGAGAATTTACTTGGCTAGGATTAAAATGACCATAGAGTATGATGGAAGTGCTTATCATGGCTTTCAAATCCAAAATAATGCCAATACCATTCAGGCCGAGATTCAAGGTGCCATTAAACGTATAAGTAAAGAAAATGTATCAATTCTATGTGCTGGCCGTACTGATGCTGGTGTTCACGCTCAGGGTCAGGTAATAGCGTTTGATAGTAATTCTAATATTCCAGGACATAATTGGAGTTTGGCATTAAATAGTTTTCTTCCGCCCGACATTAAAGCTATTAGTAGTATGGAAGCGGATCCTGATTTCCATCCTCGTTTCCATGCTAAAAGCAAGATTTATCATTATATCATTTACCGGGAGCAGCAAGGGGTCGTATTTAAACGCAATTACGCTCTTTGTTGCACTAAATCTCTTAATTTACCTGCGATGCAGGATGCTTGTAGAGTTTTACAGGGTAAGCATAATTTCAAGTCCTTTTGCGCCAGCGGGCATAGTGCCAAAACATTTGAACGCAATATTATGAATTGCCAGATACAGGAGGAGGGATCATATTTAAAGTTGAAGATTGAGGCTGATGGTTTTTTATATAATATGGTAAGGATAATTACAGGCACATTGCTAGAAATTGGGGCAAAAGTTCACTGGGCTAATAATGCAACTAAAACTATTGAGAAAATATTAGCAGCACAGGATCGTACCCAGGCAGGCCCAACTGCTCCACCACAGGGGCTTTATCTGGTAAAAGTAAAATATTAACCAATCTTCATATTTGCTTAGCTATCAAGATAGATTGCCTTTACTGAAATAGAATAAATCAATTAGCTTTATTGACAAAGGCAGGTGAGTTTGGCTATCATTAAAAAGAAATCCCTGTATATATACCTGTTTCCCGCCCCGTTAATAGGTATTAGATAAGGGATAAGAAGTGGAATTGTTAATAGTACAGGAGGGAAAGACTTGAAAACGTTTATGGCCAAGCCTGAGGAAGTCACCCGTTCGTGGTACGTAATTGATGCTGCGGGTCAGACATTGGGCAGATTGTCTTCGGAAGTAGCCTCCATTTTGCGAGGAAAACATAAACCTACCTACACACCGCATGTTGATACAGGTGATTTTGTAATTGTTATTAATGCAGATAAGATTAAGCTTACAGGTAATAAGCTGGATCAGAAGAAGTATAGACACCATTCCGGTTATCCCGGTGGCCTAAAAGAAATGACTTACCGGCTGTTCTTACAGAAAAGGCCGGAAAAAGCAATTGAACTAGCTGTTAAAGGGATGTTGCCACATAATCGTTTAGGTGCTAAAATGCTTAAAAAGCTTAAAGTCTACCGGGGAAGCACCCATCCCCATGAAGCACAGCAACCAATACTTCGTGAGTTAAGAGGTTAAGGAGGATCAGTATGGCAAAGGTACAGTACTGGGGAACTGGAAGAAGAAAGGAAGCCGTGGCTAGAGTTAGACTAGTTCCAGGCGATGGCCAGATTACTATTAATAATAGAAGTTTTGAAGACTTCTTTCCCAATCAAACGAGTCGCCTGATCGTTCAACAACCTCTGGCTTTAACTGAAATGCTGGGACGTTTTAATGTATTATGCCGCGTACATGGTGGCGGGGTTAGCGGCCAGGCAGGTGCGATACAATTAGGTATTGCCAGGGCATTGGCAGAAGCTAATCCAGATTTAAGACCCTTATTAAGGAAAAGCGGATTTTTAACCCGTGACCAGCGGATGAAGGAGAGAAAGAAATACGGTTTGCATAAGGCCAGAAAAGCCCCACAATATTCGAAACGCTAATTATATGATAGTAAAAACCTCCTTGATTTTCAGGGAGGTTTTTTAATACTTAATTGGTGATGCTCCTGCATATATAAGAAATAAAAATACAAGGCGGGGGCAAGTTAATGTTTAAAGGCAAGGTTTTTTTAATTTCCCGTAGGAAGGCTATATTAGCAATTACTGGAGTATTTACTTTGGCTGTTTTATTTATGTTGGTACCAGCTCAGCCGTTAAAGGAACAAGCTGTATTATCTTACGGGGTTGCTAATAAAGTAATCGTGATAGATCCTGGTCATGGAGGACTTGACCAAGGGGCTACCCGGGGTAACTATGTGGAGAGTGATATAACCCTACAAATTAGCAAAAAACTAGCTAGCTACCTGAGCCAAGCTGGCGCCAGGGTTATAATGCTCAGGGAAAACGAAAGTGACTTAGCTGGAGATGAATTTACTGGAACTATTGGCCAGCACAAACGTGAAGACATGAAAAAACGGGTCGAAAAAGCTAATAAGGCTCAAGCAGATTTATACGTAAGTATTCATACTAATGCAGTTCCCAATTCAGTGTGGACAGGAGCCCAGACATTTTATAAGCCCAAATGCGAGTTTAGTAAACAAGTCGCAACAACAGTGCAGGAGGAATTAATCAATATCTTAGGGAATACTAAAAGAAAAGCTGCACCCGGGAGCTATTTTGTACTAAATAATAGTGAAATGACGGCAATATTAATCGAATGTGGTTTTATTTCCAATCTTGGTGAAGCGGCATTACTTGCAGACAGCAGCTACCAGTCAAAACTGGCTTATGCAATTTTTTCTGGAATCGCAAGATCTCAGATAGGAAACTAGCGGTATTTGGTAGGTATGGCAAAGGGAGTGGCTCTGCCAATTATCAGCTATCATTTCAGGAGTTTCCCCTAACTATCGCATCGTAAAAACTTCTAGTAACAAGGAGGAAAAAAGATGATTACTTATGCAGCCCTATCACCTCATCCCCCCCTTCTGATTCCGGAAATTGGTGGGGATCAGATGAAAGAGGTAGTCGCAAGTGAAAAGGGTATGCAGCAGATGGCTAGGCAACTGATCGAAAGCTGTCCTGAAACCATTGTTTTTATAACACCACATGGTAATGTTTTTGCAGATGCTATTTCAATTTTAGCTGATTCTAAATTGGAAGGCGATTTCGCCAATTTTGGTAATCCTCAAATAAAGGCAAGCTATGATAATGATTTTGCATTATTAAATGAAATAGCCCGGAAATCTAGCCTTGCCGATATAGATGTAATATTGTTGGACAAGGATACTGCCCTAAATAATCGGCTTAACCCCCGGCTAGATCATGGGATAATGGTACCTTTACACTATCTCAAGGAGGCAGGGTTGGGGGAGGTTAATATTGTAGCTATTAGTATTGCCTTCTTGCCTATACTTGAACTATATAGTTTTGGCACTCTTATCCGCGATGCGGCTAAAGCACTCGGTCGGCGAGTGGCAATAATTGCATCAGGAGATATGTCACACCGGCTAAAAAATGAAGGACCCTACAATTACCATCCAGATGGCGAGAGGTTTGACTATGAAGTAAAAAATAGGCTGGGTCAAGGTGATGTTAGGGGATTTTTAAACATTCCGGAAAAGATACGTGAAAATGCTGGCGAATGTGGTTATCGATCCCTGGTAATTATGTTTGGAGCCTTGGATAGCAAGCAGTTTAATACACAAATATTTAGTTATGAAGGGCCATTTGGAGTAGGCTATCTCACTGCTGGTTTCTTGCCTATCCAGGATGCTAAAAGTTTACTGCAAGAACTGCGGGAGAAATGTAGACAAGATATAAAGCAAAAGCGCAGTAATGAAAGCATGCCTGTACGCTGGGCTCGGATGGTAATGGAAGAATATATTAGAAATAAGAATATTTTAAATCTACCCCCGGAAATGGAAGAGCTAGAAAGGAAAAAGGCAGGGGTCTTTGTTTCCCTCAAGAAAAATGGTCAATTAAGGGGATGTATAGGCACGATAACAGCAGTCTATAGTAACTTAGCACAGGAAATAGCCCATAATGCTATAAGTGCCGGGACTGCTGACCCTCGTTTTTTGCCAATCAGCCAGACCGAACTAGAGGATATTGTATATTCTGTCGATGTGCTGGGAGAGGCTCAACCATGCAGCCAGGAGGATCTGGACCCCAAGAGATATGGGGTAATTGTTTCCAAAGGCAAACGCCGGGGGCTGTTGCTACCCGACCTGGAGGGTGTAGATACGGTTGAGGAACAGCTTTTTATAGCCCTTAAAAAAGCTGGAATTTCACCTTCTGAGAACTATAAAATCGAACGTTTTGAGGTAATCCGGTTTAATTAATAAGGATAAAGAAGATCTTCACTCTTATTAACTGCTATTTTTAGGGAAGTATGCTGAAACATACTTATGAGAACGATATTAGTAGGGGATAACATGTCAGAAGTTGAAGCACAATTTTATGAAAAAAGAGAGAATAACAGGGTTAAATGCTTCTTGTGTCCTCATCACTGTAGCCTGCAGGAAGGACAAGAAGGTCTATGTCGGGTGCGGGTTAACCGGGGAGGCTCTTTATATAGCTTAAACTATGGTGATATAGCCGCAGTAGCTTTAGACCCGATCGAGAAGAAGCCTTTATTTCATTTTTACCCCGGTAAATTAATTTTATCTATAGGTACTTATGGTTGTAACCTGGCCTGCAGCTTTTGCCAGAACTTTTCCCTTGCTCATGAAAAACCTGATATCAGTAATCTTGATATTAAATCATTACTGGAAATAGCTTGGCGGGTAAAATCTAAAGGATCAATCGGGGTAGCATTTACTTATAATGAACCTTCAATCTGGTATGAGTTTATACGGGAAACAGCTCCAATGCTTAAGGAACAAGGTCAGAAAATAGTATTAGTAAGCAACGGCTATATTGAATCACAGCCTTTGCGGGAACTGCTGCCTTGGGTAGATGCTATGAATATAGATGTAAAAGCTTTTAGTGATGATTTTTACCGGCATCACTGCCGGGGCAGGCTTAAGGCGGTTTTAAAAACCGTTGAAATGGCAGCGGCTGTTACCCATGTGGAAGTAACTAACCTAATTATTCCTGAAGAAAATGATAATATTAAAGAAATAAAAAAACTTGTTAGCTGGTTAGCGGCTATTGACCCTGGCCTCCCGCTACACTTTTCCCGTTATTACCCTGCTTATAACTTTAACAAGGCAGCTACACCTGCTTACAGTCTTAAGTTAGCTCAAGAACTGGCTAAGGAATACCTAAACTTTGTATATCTGGGAAATATCCCTGGAGAGGAATGTAACACCTGTTGTCTTGAATGTGGGGAGGTTATGGTTAAACGTAATACTTATGATGTTAAGGTAGTCGGGCTAAAGGATGGCAGATGTCAGCACTGTGGCAGCAAAGTGGATTATATTTTAACCTAAGTACTAAAAGAATTGGGAAGAGCATTGCTCTTCCCATCTTATATATGAAAGCCACCGGTAAAAACCAGCAGGCTGTTCACACTATTATTTTACCCATAATCCAGAATATGAATACATGCTAAAATATGTTACTTATAAATTTTGTGATGGAAATAAAAGCAAGGAAAAACGGGACCTAAAAAAGCAATCAATGCACTCTTTAGTATTTGAAGTCAATGCATAAATGATTGAATACGAAGCTAATGAGACGTCTTAATATAGGTAAGTTTTAGCTAAAATAGAATTCCCTAATAGTGTCATGGTTAACACCTCATTCGTAATGATGAATTAACAACTCATTTTGGTGAAACTAGAATTGAGAGGGAGACATTTTGTATATTCTTGTCTTACGTAAAAGCAAAAGCGAAGTAAAGATACTATTGAAAGAAAAGAATGAAGCAAATTTATCTTACCACGAGAAGTCATCATAAGCGTCAGACTTGTCAAAAGTTATTAAAACCTGTAGCAAAACCGAATAGTCTGGCGTTACCTTGTATCTTTGTCTCTATGGTTAGCAAATATATGAAAAAAATTAGCTATCAAACTAGCTTTATATTAAACTTTCCTGCTTTTACAAAAGTTTTTAACTGAAAGATGGTGCTTAATGAACAACGATAAACTTCAAAAATTTATGTATATCGTAAAACGAGTATCATTATTATTTAATGAAAAAATGCTTGGCAGCATATTATTGCTATTATCAACCATAATAGCATTTATTTGGGCTAATACTATTTATTTTGAAAGTTATTATGCCCTATGGAACATTTCTGTTACTGTCGGCATAGGGAGTTTAATCATTTCAGATACCTTAGGCCATTTGATTAATGACGGTTTAATGTCTATTTTCTTTTTTCTCATTGGTCTGGAAATTAAAAGAGAATTATTAATAGGTGAGCTTTCTAGTGTTCAGAAAGCTGCTCTTCCTGCGTTTGCAGCACTAGGTGGAATGTTATTTCCTGCTGCCTTCTATTTGTTGTTTAATTGGGGTGAACCAGGCAGTATTGGCTGGGGTATACCTATGGCTACTGATATTGCCTTTACTCTAGGTGTTTTAATAATTCTTGGCTCAATAGTTCCTATTTCATTGAAGGTTTTTCTCCTGGCCCTGGCTATATTTGATGATATGGGAGCAATCCTAGTAATTGCTTTATACTATACAGATCAAATTAGTTTGCTAAGTCTGGGTGCCGGAATATTGATTATGCTGTTATCTATATTCCTAAATGCAAAGGGAGTTAGAAGAACCTATGCATATGCTCTGCTTGGGTTGGCATTGTGGTTAGCTTTTCTTTTTTCCGGTGTTCACGCTACAATAGCTGGCGTGTTACTGGCATTTACCATACCTGCACGAAGTCTGCATGATCGAGAAACATTTAAAAAGGCGACTAATAGCATAATACAAGAATTTCCTGAAAAAGACTTCCGTATAATGTTGGTTGACACAAACCAAAGAAATATGATGAAGCGCCTTCAAGGTACAGTTGATGATCTAGATACTCCTTTACAAAAACTTGAAGAAACTCTTTATCCCATTGTTTATTATTTTATTATTCCTATTTTCGCTTTGGCAAATGCAGGAGTTAATGTAGCTGAGGGAAGTGGTGAAACTAGTTTAATAAATCATATTTCCACAGGTATAATAGCTGGTCTTTTTATAGGCAAACAACTTGGAATAACTCTATCTTCTTGGTTAGCCGTCAAATTAGGACTGGCGCAGATGCCGGACGGAGTTGATTGGAAGCATATTTGGGCACTTTCATGTCTAGCTGGTATAGGTTTTACTATGTCTTTGTTTATTACAAATCTGGCCTTTGTTGATCCTATTGCGTTGTTTCAAGCAAAAATAGCCATATTAATTGGTTCTTCTTTATCTGCAATTATGGGAATTAGTATTTTCCTTGGCAACCGTAAACGAAATACTGATGGAACTTAATAGATACAAGGGGACGGGAGACCATTGTCATGGCTCGTTTGAATTATATAAGGACAACAGAGGCTTAATATGCTGGATGGAGAAGCTGGCTCGGGAAAAATCTCTGCTTTAAGGTCTTTTACCAGTGGGTAAATTTAGGCTTGTCTAGTTTAACTTCAATAGATTAAACGTTTTGCTGTCATGAATGATGCAAAAGCCGTGTCTTGATTAATATACAGCAGGATTATCTAGCATATCAACATAATTTCCTGTAAAATCCAGCCAAATTGTTAGTTTGTTTACTTAGATCTTTATATGACGGATACTTCTTAAATATCAGGTTTGAAAAAGTAAATATATTACTATAAACTAGTACCGATAGTTGTCAAGGTATAATTTAATAATTACTCTTGTCGTATCGCTGAATCCTCGAAAAGAGGAGCGGGGGAACCATAATCTGGGGTGAATCTGGATTTTCCAGTAGGGCTATCCCTGGCCCGAATCCGTCAGCTAACCTCGTAAGCGTAAAGAGGGGGACCAGGGTCATATTTATAGTTTTATTAGGCTAAAGGCTTCTTCCCTTTGGCCTTTTTTTCTTTTTTGCTGTTAAAGAACCTGGTCTTTCGAAAACCATATTCCTCTTAGGAATATCTCTTAAAGGAGTGATGACTGAGAAAGAACACTTTATAAGGACGGATAATTATTAAAATCAGGAGTGATGATTTATAAAAAGTGATGTTTTATTATCTCAAGAAATTAAAATGAGAATGCCATTAGAAGAGGATGTAAAAGATATCTGGAATCTAATAAAGTCCACTCGCATACTAGACTTGAATTCAGCCTATAGCTACTTGTTGTTAGCCAAATACTTTAAAGATACTTGTGTAGTAGCTGTGACTGCAGGAAGAATAATTGGTTTTATTTCGGCTTTTATCCCCCCTCAACAACCGGAAGTAATATTTGTGTGGCAGGTAGCAGTTGATGAGAGATTTCGGAGGCAAGGGTTAGGTATGAGCATGTTGAAACATTTGTTGGCAAGAGATGTTTGTCATAGCATTAATTACTTAAATATAACCGTTAATCCTTCTAATGAAGCTGCTATTACTTTATATCGTAAACTCGCCGAAGAATTAAAGACATCCTGCCGGGGAGATCTATGCTTTCCTACTCGACTTTTCCCGGGTGAACAACATGAAGAAGAAATAATGCTTCACATAGGCCCTTTATTACAGGGCAAACACGAAAAGGAGGTTTATTTTCGTGAACAGTATGAAAGTTTTTAATGAGTTAGAATCAGAAGTACGGAGCTATTGCCGTAGTTTTCCCACTGTTTTTACCTGGGCCAGTGGCTCCCAACTTAAGGATGCCAGGAACAAAGTATATATTGATTTTTTCTCTGGTGCCGGAGCTTTAAACTATGGGCACAACCCTCCTCAGATAAAAAAAAGGCTGATATCTTATCTTAACCAGGATGGGATAGTGCACGGCCTTGATATGGCAACCCAGGCCAAAGAGCAATTTTTAAAAAAATTTAATGAAATAATCTTAAGTCCTCGTAAAATGAAATATAAGGTAATGTTTCCTGGTCCTACTGGTACTAATGCGGTAGAAAGTGCCTTAAAACTGGCACGTAAGGTTACTGGCCGGGATACTATTATGTGTTTTACTAATGCTTTTCATGGGATGACGCTTGGATCTTTGTCCATTACCGGTAATGCTAAAAAACGTAAAGGAGCCGGTATATCACTGGGCAATGCGGTTTTTATGCCCTATGATGGTTATTTAGGTGACCAGGTTAACACTGTTGATTACATTCGCAGATACCTTGAGGATAGCTCTAGCGGGGTCCCCCTTCCCGCAGCTATAATTTTAGAAACCGTTCAGGGTGAAGGCGGTTTAAATACAGCCTGTTTTACTTGGCTGCAACAAATTGAAGCACTTTGCCGGGAAAAAAATATATTATTAATTATTGATGATATTCAGGCTGGTTGTGGCCGCACCGGAACTTTCTTTAGCTTCGAATCAGCTGGAATCAGGCCTGATATCGTTTGCCTGTCTAAATCAATCAGCGGTTACGGACTCCCCATGGCTATTACCTTGATTAAACCAGAACTTGATATCTGGTCACCAGGAGAACATAATGGAACCTTCCGCGGTCACAACCTGGCCTTTATAACTGCAGCTGAAGCTCTGCATTATTGGCAGCAAAATAGTCTGGCTGCAGAAATAAAGGAGAAAGAAAAAATAATTCGCGATTTTCTAATTGATATAGTAATAAAGCACCCGGAAATTAAGGGTGAGGTTCGTGGTCGAGGTTTTATGCAGGGTATTGCTTGTGGAATTGATGGTTTAGCTAACAAAATCTGCTCTGCTGCTTTTGATCGCGGTTTAATTATGGAAACATCAGGAGCTAAAGATGAAGTGATTAAAGTAATGCCGGCATTAACTATAGATGCTATTAATTTACAGCAGGGGTTAAACATTATAATGAATAGTATCCAGGACTTAAAATTACAGGCGTTTATTAATTCTAAAAAGAAAAGTATTCCTAACCCCAAAAAACTAATGGCATCAGTATAGATGGATATGAATTAATAGTTGAGAATTATTGTTTGATGCATATGCATGATATTTTTTTAGTAGAATCATACTTCACTTCATAGAGAGGAGAAAAAGCAGTGATTGTAAAACAACTTGAAGATGTAAAAGGGACAGAAAATGATATTGATACTAAGACATGGAGAAGTACTCGTTTTCTGGTTAAAAAAGATGGTATGGGTTTTTCTATGTCCCATACCATAATTAAGGCTGGCACAGAGACTTATATATGGTATAAAAACCATGTTGAAGCTGTTTACTGCATTCAGGGTGAGGGTGAAATTGAAATACTTGATAATGGTACTATTTACCCCATAAAAAAAGGCACTCTTTATGCTTTAGATGGTCATGAAAAACAGAAGCTGCGGGCAAAAGCCGATATGCATATGATATGCGTTTTTAACCCTCCATTAACCGGAAAAGAAGTCCATGGAGAAGATGGGTCTTATCCGCTGTTAGAGGATTAATAGCTCTTTAAACCAATTCAAAGACAAAGGGCTTATTAACTTCCCGTAAATTACACAGAACGGGAATGTAAATGATCTTATGTAAATGGAAAATTTCTAAATAGTTAACCAGTAATAATACCAACAGATGGTAATATATAATATAGGTATTGCTTGTCAGGAGGATAGGACAATGCTGAGGAGCAACCCGAGGCCTGACAGGAATGGACCAGGGGGTATAATGGGGATACTAGTAACCGGTGTCTCCAATTTTTATTTTTTGTTGTTTACGTTCTAAAAGATCTAACATATCTTTTGGAGGATATCTCCTATCAAAGATAGTAAGTCATTCCTAACTTATTTAAGGTCAAGCCTTAAATAAGTTCTTTTGCTATATCTCTTACTGAAGCTGTACTGCCCCCCATATTGTCAACACAGTTAGGCGACATTTTGTAGAATACTTTGCTGGTAATATTCAGCCGGAGTTAAATATCCAAGAGCTGAATGGATACGTTTGTTATTATAAAAATCTATGT
>JBMNOV010000081.1:0-5999 GCA_050943255.1 Syntrophomonadaceae bacterium | reverse complement strand
GCCAATAAATTGGCATTATTTTTATTCATTTCCTATTTATATAGCTATACCTATTTTAATCAGGTGGCTGACTGAAAAATTGGTTGCAAAGGATACTAATTACAGACTTAACGGTACGCCTTGAAATATTTTTAATCTTTACTCCTTAGCAATTTTATGAAATTGTCTAATTCTGATTCTTGATATAACATTTGCCGAAATTGTTCTTCAGAAGTCTGCTTTATACTTTCTTCGGCACCATAGCTCAGGAGTATATTGTATATGTCTACATAGCCTTTATATTTGGCTATGGATATTAGGTTATCCCCGTGAATGTTAACTGCATTTACAACTGCTCCATTAGCACATAATAATTCCACAACTTCCTTATGTCCCTCACGTGTAGCTTGAAATAGAGCTGTTTCGCCGTTTATATCTTGGCTACAAATATTAGCTCCATAATTAAGTAAAATCTTAACTACATCGAAGTTTCCGTAATAGGCTGTTCCAATTAAAGAGGTTGTACCTTCACAATCCTTTAATTCAATATCTGCCCCGTTATCCAATAGATATTTCACTATATCCTTGTGGTTATTATATGAAGCTAACATTAGGGCACTTATTCCGCTTTCATCTTGATAGTTAATTGGAACTTTATATTCTTTTAAATAATGCTTTAATTTCTCTATATCACCTTTTGCAGCACATTTTAAAAATTGCTCAATGATTTCTGTATCAATTTTCCCTTCGTACACAATTAAACCCCCAAGCTCACCAAATTATAGTCTTTTATAACTCTTTTCTTCATTATATCATATCGTTGGTTAATGCCAATTAAATGGCCATTGGCTTAGCATCAATCAATATGAAGAAGTCAAATTTAGACATAAAAGGCTTGTAATTGAGATAATCTATTAGTTAATATTTATGTTATATTTAGATTAATAGTCTTGGAGGGTTCTATGTCATTTATTTATAACTCTAATACCTTAGTAAAAGTCAACCGCATCAGTAATAATGAAGTAACAAGCGAATGTACCAAATTAAGTAATAAGCTGGAAATGACAGCATGGATTATAATCGATACGTACACCTTTGCAATCAAGCGAGCCGGCTGGGCAATATATTGCTCACCTAAAGATATAACAGGACATTTCGAACTTCCCCAATTAATAGGTATGACTGCTTATTTGAACTCAGGGGCGCAATTAAAGAAATTGTTAGGGGGAGAAGAAAACGAAACAGTCCGAGAGCTTATAGCGGATTGTATCAGGGGTATTGTGCAATCAGAGATTTTCTTATTACCAGAACGCGGATATAAAAACTATACCCATTACCATGGAAAATGGGAGCAAATGTATGTTGATTCATGCCTATATTATAGCCATTTAGATACAGTTCCCAAAGTATCAATGTATGAAGGAGATAGAAACAGAACCTATAATCTGTTTAACCGTACCAAAATGGTAAACATTACCCATGAAGAAAATGGAGACTATACTGTCACAGCCTCTTTTACGGATTGTTATCACCAGTTAAATATTTTTTTAGTATTAAACCCAGCCGGGGTAGTACTAGAGTCCTATGGAAATTTTACCCGTGCCCATTACAATATCTGCTTCCAAAACTCCCATCTTTTGGCCAAATTAAAGGGCTTTGTTCTAGGACAAATGACCAAGAAAGAAATTGCTTCTCTAGCTGGAGGATCTAATGGCTGCGATCATATGGTTTCACTTCTTTACGAAACTTCGCGTGTTTTAAGAGAGGCTCTGCCGTTATAATTTATAATCAATTTCGAGAATTGTCTTTATCAAGATCCTTAAACTTTTTTATAGTATACAACTCCATTATGCCAAGCTTTTGTTACTATTTCTTTGCAGACTAAATGTGATAAATGTGATAAAGCTTCCCCAGTAGCAAACAACTTCTGAGCCGGAGGAAATTCAGACCAATATTTTATCTTTAGATCCCATTTCATCTTGCTGGCAACCTCTGCTGCTGTCATGGTTTTATTACCCATGATCTCTAATATATGATTTAAGCGGTTGTGATGATGCATTTTTAACTCTTCAATCCTTTGGTAGCAGTTGGTTAAAATTTTCCTGTGTCCTGGTAATACTAGTTCTATATCCATAGCTTGAATTTTCTCTAAGTTTTTGAGATATTCATCCAAATAATCCACTTTTATTTCCCAGGGGGTATCCCATATTGTATTATTTGGGGTAATTTTACCTAAAATATGATCACCGCTAAATAATATTTTATTTTTTTTATCATATAGACACACATGGTCAGGAGCATGGCCGGTAGTCATAATACACTGTAAGTTGTAATCACCTACACGAATAAAAGTCCCTTCCCGAATTATTGTGACATTATTAACGATACTACTTCTATATAGGTAACCAGGATGAACCGAAGGTTCTTGGGTAAAGCCCATTTCCATAAGTCCGCCCTGCTTGACTAAGTTTTTATAATATGTAATAAAATCGTTAGCATTATTAAATTCCCGTGCAGTATAACTTCCGGTATAAACCTTGGTTTCAGGTCGGGCTAAATATCCTGTTAATCCGGAATGATCAGCATGAACATGGGTTATAATGATATCCGTATTTTTCATGGAAATATCAAGTTCCCGGATTGCTTGGTCCATAGCTTCCCTACATTCTTCACGGTTAAATCCAGTATCAATCAATAGGTTTCTATTGGAACCACGGATAAAATAGGCATTTAATATTTTTAAAGGATTTTGAGGTAGTGGAATTTCAATTCTATATAGGTTGTCCCTTATTATTTCAATCATCATTTTCTCCTTTTCATTACCTACTGATGTTCTATATGGTAAACACTTCTTATTTATATAATAACATTATTGCTTATTTTTCCCATACTATATTTAGGCAATTGTGATTATATCCTTTCAAAGAAACGCTTTTCGCTGCTGGTTTGATAGAACGAGGGAATTCCGTATTAGTATAATAATTCAGTTTATGATATCATGAATAACCGAAATAGATTACAATTAACTATCGCAGGAGAACTTCAGTTAATAATGTCAAAATTCTTAAATGATAACCAGCAAAGTGTAGCAACTTCTATCATAGCAGAGCCAGTCCATATCTGGACTCTTAGTTTTGTTTTACTTTGTTCAGCTAATTTAATTATGTTTATGAGTACCCAAATGCTATTTCCTAGCCTACCCGGATATCTATTAATAATTGGAGGCGCTCCAAGTGATGTTGGCTATGTAATGGGTGCATATACCATAGGAGCTACCATCATTCGTCCGATTTCTGGCTGGTTAGTAGATAAGTATGGCCGCAAAAGGCTTATGATCGTTGGTATGTTACTGATGCTGGGTATATCTTTTCTTTATAACCATGTCAGGCTTATTAATTTGATGGTCTTGGTACGTCTCCTCCACGGGTTTGCGTTTGGCCTGGCAAGTACTGCCCTTAGCACCATTGTTGTTGATAACCTGCCAAAAAGCCGGCTAACTGAAGGCATGGGTTATTTTGGGCTAACCACTTCACTCTCAATGGCTTTAGCTCCTCTTATCGGTTTCTGGCTGGTAGGTAAATCTGGTTATTCTACACTATTTATGGGAGTATGTTTATTCATCACACTTGCATTTGGCGCCAGTTTGCTAGTTCGTTCTTCAGGTGTCCCTAGTAATACTGAAGTTATCAGTATTACTAGCCTTTGGGATAGCCTGGTAGAAAAAACTGCCTTACCTGCATCCGGAGTAATGTTCTTCCTGGCTCTAGTTTACGGTGCTGTACTATCTTTTATCCCTTTATATGCAGCTGAAAGTGGAATAACCAATATTGGTTTATTTTTTACCTCACTAGCACTTACTATGCTAATCTCCAGGCCTATATCCGGTCGCTGGGCAGACCAAGGGGGTACCAATATAGTATTGTTCCTCGGTCACCTGTTTATATTTGCCGGGATGATAATTACTAGTCTCTCTGATAACATATCCGATTTTCTTTGGGCCGGCGCATTTATCGGTCTTGGTTTTGGCTTTTGCCTTCCTACATTACAGGCCTTATCTGTAAGCAATGCACCAGCAAATAGACGTGGTGCTGCTACTGGAACTTTTTTTGCTGTTTTTGACTTGGGTATTGGTTTAGGTATGATTATTTGGGGTCATGTAGTAGCAGCAACTAGTTATCAGACAATGTATCACATTACTTTAATCCCAGTGGTTCTAGCAATAGTAGTCTGTTATCGCACAGTAATGCTCAGGAGTAAACCCTAACAAATAAATGCTCTTTATATACTCCTAAGGCGTCAGCATTTAGGTTCTCCTTTAGAAACGGTGCTGTTTGGGAGTCGATTACGTAACAAATATAATATTAGTCGTTTTAGTACCTTTTCTAATCTCTTACGGCTTATATATATCACCAGAAGTACTATAGATCCCCATAAAGTATGTTTAGAAAATAAAATTCGAGATGGTTTGGTTAATGATCCTAAAGATTCAATCCATGTTGATTTAAGACCAATCGTTTGGTTTGCCACCATATTTATACTGCCTACTTGTTCACCATTTAGATACATTTTACATATTCCAAGTATATCTCCTTTCTCAACCGGTGCATCAACTGTAGATTTAAGAGTAAAAGCATAGACAAGATATGGTACTTCATTATCGGTTGCAGCTATCATTAGGTTTTCTGCCGCTATAGCTTTAACCGTATCAGCATCACCATTCAAAACCTTAACTTCACCCGTCACTTGATTTGCTCTTCCAATAGTCACTATTTTGTAATGATCAAATCCATAGTCCAGCATATTTTCTAAATCATCGTATACTGTTGGGGAATTCATTGATACCGCAATTAGCTTCATATCTCCCCTTTGAGCTGCTCCAACTACACAATTACCTGCTTGTCTGGTGTACCCAGTCTTTACCCCGATAGCCCCTTCATAACGATAAAGCAAACGGTTTTGATTTAATAAAATCCGGTCTTCATCTCTGCTCTCCCAAGGTATAACCTTCCTTTCAGTTGCAACCACCTTGGCAAAAACTGGATAGGATAAAGCTTTTTTAGTTAATAAAGCCAGGTCGTACGCTGAACTGTAATGTGCTTGTCCTTCCAGACCATGAGGATTAGAAAAATGGGTGTTTTTTAAACCTAGTTCCTTGGCTCGTTCATTCATTAAAGCTACAAAGCTGGCTTCATTTCCGGCTACGCTTTCGGCCAAAGCTGTAGAGGCATCATTGGCAGAAGGAAGCATAGCAGCATACAACAATTCCATTCTGGTTAAAACTTCTCCTTGCTCCAAGTATACTGTAGACTCTGGAGTCTCAGCCGCATATTCACTTATGGTTACTTTGCGATTTAAATCTCCGTTTTCAACTACAAGGAGAGCTGTCATTATCTTAGTCAAACTTGCTGGTGAAAGCTGCTGGTAGCAATTACGCTCATATAAAATCCGACCCGATTTTGCATCAAGTAAAATAACTGCTTTCCCATTCGTTACCGGATAAGGCGCACTTTCGAGATTACTGGCTGTTACTGGGCTTATTCCAATAACCAGCAAAAATACTATCAACAAGCAAAATAAATTTCTAATTACCTTCATAAATTACTCCCACTAGCTTAATAATTAATCTGCTTCTAAATATTAAGCACCTATTCCTGATAGGCTAGCTTCATAAGGGTAACTGATTATTTACTATGACTAGTATTTATTTTGTCATAGAAGATTAATAAGGAAATAGTTAATAATCCCGGTAATAAGCATCACGGGAACGGTAATATAATATTCCTTATATAAGTTCATACTAGAGATACAAAAATACTCATTAGTTAACGCTTGGCATAGATGTAAGGGAGAAATAAAATAGGTAACGAAACCAACAACATTAATTAAGGCAGCTGTAGAAAGAACTTGTTCAGGGGAAACTAATGGCAGTAGAATAGGAAACAGCATCCCAATAAGAGCCTGGGGATTGGCAAGGATATAGCCCATGATAAGAGGTATTATCAAAAGAATTCCTTCTAATG
>JBMNOV010000020.1:0-29362 GCA_050943255.1 Syntrophomonadaceae bacterium | reverse complement strand
CATGCTCTTTTTTCCTTTGCCTATTTTTGGGTTGATAAGTTCTCTTCATTATATACAAGCCTCCTCGATTTTTCCAACACGTTATAATTATATTGATTAAATGCCTGTAATGTCAAGATTCCATAGCTTTCTAAATACTTCTAAAATCTTTATCAATCTGCTATCATTATACTAAGTTTTTAGGATAAACCCTAAAAAAACAGGATATTTTAGGGAAATTTTTATTTCTTTATTTATCCACAACTTTCACTATTTATTAACAGGCCTTTTTCACAAATTAACAGGAGGAATAATTATAATGCAAAAATATAACTTTTCAGCTGTCTGGAACCAAGTTTTAGAGGTATTAGCTGAAGAGATTGATGCAAGTAGTTTTGATATTTGGTTTTCTCAGGCTAAGTTCAAAACATATCGCGATGATCGAGTTTATATAAGTGTTCCTAATTCCCTTACTAAGGAATGGATTGAATCACGTTATCTTGAAAACCTTCAAAATAAAATTCGTAACTTCACCCATCAAAATATTGAACTAATTATAAATACTGAATCCCAATTTAAAAAAGAAGGTATTTCAACCCTTAATCATAAATATACTTTTGAAACCTTTGTTATAGGTAACAGTAATCGCTTTGCTCATGCTGCTTGTTATGCAGTAGGCGAATCTCCAGCAAAAGCTTATAATCCACTTTTTATTTATGGTGGAGTTGGCCTGGGGAAAACTCATCTCATGCAGGCTATTGGTCACCATATAATAAAAAAAAAACACAATACTCAGTAGTTTATGTTTCCTCAGAACAATTTACTAACGAGCTGATAAGTTCCATAAAAGATGATAATACAGCAGGCTTCCGTAATCGCTATCGTGGAGTCGATGTTTTATTAATAGACGATATTCAATTTCTTGCAGGTAAAGAGAGAACACAAGAAGAATTTTTTCATACTTTTAATACTCTATATGAATCTAATAAACAGCTGGTTATCTCAAGTGACCGCCCTCCCCGTAATATACCAACATTAGAAGATCGTCTGCGCTCTCGTTTTGAATGGGGCTTGATTACTGATATCCAACCCCCGGATCTTGAAACACGTATAGCTATATTAAGAAAGAAGGCCCAGACCGAAGATCTTAATGTTCCCTATGATATACTTGATTATATAGCCAATTATATTGATAGTAATATACGTGAGTTAGAGGGAGCACTTGTCCGTTTAGTAGCATTTGCCACTATTACTAACAAACCACTTAACATGGCTACGGCTACTGAAGCTTTAAAAGACATTTTACCTCCCCCCATCCCCAAAAAAATTACCATTGAATCAATTCAAAAGATAGTAGCTGATTACTATGGGATTGATGTCAGCGATTTACTATCAAAAAAACGCCATAAACAATTAGTATACCCTAGACAAATAGCTATGTACCTTTGCCGTAAACTAACAGATGCATCTTATCCTCAAATAGGAGAACAATTCGGTGGCCGTGATCACACTACAGTAATACACGCTAATGAAAAAGTTGAGCGAGACTTACAATCTGATAATGATCTTGTAAATGTTATTAACAAAATAACCAAAATAATTAACCCAAATTAATCTTAATATTCCTTAATTATCAACAACTTTATCAAGTATAAAAACAACCATAAAATCATATATTCAATAACTTATCCACAAATTCAAGTTACCTACTACTATTACTGCTAAATGTTTATAAATTATAAATATATGCAAAATCACAAAGATTCAGAACTACTTAGGGGAGGTTTAAATCATGAAAATTAACATCAATAAAAAAGAGCTAACTAATCTAACTAATATGGTCTATCGGGCAGCATCAAACAAGAATACAATCCCTGTTTTATCTGGTTTATTAATAAAGACTGATGAATCCGAAGGGCTTATAATAACAGCCACAGATATGGAAATAGGTATAAAAGCATCTACAAGTAATTTGGAAGTATTAAAAGAAGGTACTGTTCTTGTAAATGCACATTATTTCACAGATTTTATAAAACTATTACCAGACAGACTTATTACGATGGAATTTAATGAAGAAAAAGCCAAATTAAAAATTCAATACGGCCGTTCAACCAGTTATATTAATACTTATCCCAGTGGTGAGTACCCTGACCTACTGCTAGATAAAATCCAACAAAAATTTGCAATTCCCCAAAAAACACTAAAAGAGGGACTTAGAAAAACTTATTTTGCCGCGTCTTTAACCCATTTTAGACAGGTATTTACTGGTGTTTTATTTGATATTAAAAATGACAATATATTAAAAATAGTTGCTTCAGATACCCATCGGTTAGCTTGTTATAGTTTTATTTTACAGGAATGCGAATCTGAGCCTTTTTCATTTATAATTCCTACTCGCACAGTTAATGAATTGCTCCGCATTCTAGACGACACTGACGAAATAATTAATATTGCCCTTTGTGCTAATAATGTTGTATTTTTAAAAAATAACTTTATTTTACAATCTCGAATTATAGAAGGACAGTACCCTAATTATGATTTAGTAATACCTACAAACTTTGTTACTACCATAAAAATAAAAACCAGCTTATTAGCAGATACCCTAGAAAGAGCACGAACTATGCCCACAGGTGACAAGCTTAAAATCCAAAATGTTCAACTTGATATTAGTGAAAACGAGATAGAAATTAATTCTTTTTCCGAAATAATGGGAGAAATAAAAGAGGTAATTGAAAAAGTAAAAATCGAAGGTGATAAAAATCTAAAGATTTCATTCAATACCAATTACTTTTTAGATATAATTAAAAATTTAAATATGGAATGTGAAGAATGCGAAATAAAACTATCAGGAATGCTAGGACCTTCACTTATAACAAATCCCGACAAAGATAATTATTTATATGTATTAGTACCCTTACGAACTGCAAAATAATTACTATAGGAGAGTGAAATACAAAATTTGAAATTAAAGCGATTGGAAATTGCAAATTTCCGAAATATTTTAAATATTCATTACCAACCTGGACCAGGCTTGAATATTTTGCAGGGAGATAATGGTCAAGGTAAAACTAATATTATAGAGTCAATTTATGTTCTGGCAACGGGCAATTCCTTTCGCACTAATATTGATAAAAATTTAGTTAATTATGATAAAGACTCTTTTCATATACAAGGGTGTTATACTTGTAAAGAGAGAAAAATAGAATCAAATTTACAATATAATATTAGTAATGGTAAAAAATATACAATAAATTCAAAAAAAACAACTCATCGCCATTACGATCGTCTGCGGGTAGTTTTGTTTACTCCAGACGATTTATCTTTAATTAAAGGAGCCCCCGGAAAACGCAGGAATTTTATAGATGTTTTATTAAAACAAATTTTTAAGGAATATTACTCAGATTTTGTTAGTTATACAAAGATTTTAAAAAAGAGGAATTTGTTACTAAAAAAAGAGCAAACTAACAGTACATCTTTTGAAATTATTAACCAACTTTTTATTGAGAATGCTGCCCGTATAATCATGGCTCGGATTAAGTTGATAAATGTATTAGATGAAAAAGCAGCAGCTGTTTATAATAAATTAAATGACGAAGATATTATTCTTAAGATAAGATATGCACTTTCTTTTCCTATTGATAGCGATAAGATTGATGCAAATGTATTAAAAGAAGCATTGAAAAAGCAGATAAATCTAAAACATGAAGACGAAATTAAACAAAAAAACACCTTAATCGGACCTCATCTAGATGATATTAATATATATCAAAACGGTAAGATTGCTAGATATTTTGCCTCCCAAGGACAACAAAGGAATATTGTGGTAGCAATTAAACTTGCGGAAATGATTACATTTAATACAATTAGCGATTTTTATCCTGTTTTTCTTTTAGATGAGGTATTATCAGAGCTTGATAATAAAAAGCAATATTTATTACTTGATTATCTAAATGAAGCAGAATTTCAGAGTTTTCTAACCTCAGTTAGATTAAAAGACATAAAAAAAAATAATGCAGTTATAATCTACACAGTTATTAACGGAAAACTTCAATGAAAGGAGTTTGATTTTGTATATTCATTTAGGCAACAATTTCATTATTTCTTCGGAAAAAGTTATTGCTTTACTAAATATTAGATATCCTTCAGAGGATCTAAAAGACATTATAGATATAGCGAAATTAGAAAATAAATTAATTAGTTTATGTAAAGAGGGAAAGGAAAAAACCTTGATTATTTGTAATGACAAGGTCTACAAATCTCCCATTTCATCTATTACCCTTAGCAAAAGAGTTTCTAATTATTATAAGGAGGTCTAGTTTTTGAACATAGAAAATTCTTATAACGCCTCAGATATACAAGTACTTGAAGGATTAGAGGCAGTACGGAAAAGACCAGGTATGTACATAGGTTCAACAGGTATAAAAGGATTGCATCACCTGGTTTTTGAAATTGTAGATAATAGCATAGATGAATCAGTCGGAGGATATTGTGACAGAGTTTATGTCAGTATTAATGCTGATAATAGTATATTAGTTAGTGATAATGGTCGTGGTATACCAGTAGATATTCATCCGCAAATGGGAATACCTGCTATTGAAGTAATTATGACTACCCTGCATTCGGGGGGTAAATTTGGCGGCAGTGGTTATACCATATCAGGCGGACTTCATGGAGTTGGTTTATCAGTTGTAAGTGCCTTATCTTCCAAAATGGAAATTACTATAAAGCGGGATGGTTTAATATATAAACAAGTATATCAAAAAGGCAAACCAGTTAGTGAGTTAGAAATAATAGGTAATTCTAAGGAAAATGGTACTTCAATATTGTTTTATCCTGATTCTGATATTTTTGATGAAATTAATTTTGATCGTGATATTATTATACAGCGTCTACGGGAACTCTCTTTTCTTAATCGGGGATTAAAAATTATATTTGAAGATAAAAGGGAAGCAGAATTGTACCAAAAAGAATTTCACTATTTAAAAGGATTGTACGATTTTGTAACTTATGTAAACAAAAACAAAGATATAATAAATCCTGATCCAATATATTTTAGTGCTGAAAAAGAAGAGGTCATCGTAGAGGTAGCAATTCAATATAATACTGGCTACAGCGAAAATCTTTATTCATTCGCTAATAACATTCGCACTCAGGAAGGTGGTACCCATGAAGTTGGTTTCAAAAATGGACTAACCCGGGTAATTAATGACTACGCTAAAAGAAATAATTCTTTAAAAGAGAGTGATTCTAATCTAAGTGGAGAAGATATCCGAGAAGGGATGGTCGCAATAATTTCAGTTCTGGTAAAAGACCCTCAATTTGAAGGACAAACCAAGACTAAATTAGGTAATACCTATATTAGAGGAATAGTTGAAAGCAGTTTATACGAGAACATGGAAAACTACCTTAATGAAAACCCTAATATAGCCAAAAAAATAATTGAAAAGGCGTTATCAGCCCGGCGTGCTCGTGAGGCAGCTAAGAAAGCGCGGGAACTAACCCGGCGTAAAAGCGCTTTGGAATCTACTGCCTTACCAGGCAAACTGGCTGATTGCAGTAACAAAAATCCAGCTCAAAGTGAGCTTTTTATAGTAGAGGGTGATTCT
This sequence comes from Syntrophomonadaceae bacterium, assembly GCA_050943255.1. GTDB lineage: Bacteria > Bacillota > Syntrophomonadia > Syntrophomonadales > Syntrophomonadaceae > UBA4844. The sequence continues at coordinate 23,777 of JBMNOV010000020.1, read as the reverse complement.
GCCGGTGGGTCAGCCAAGCAGGGAAGAGATCGAAATTTCCAGGCTATTTTGCCACTGCGCGGAAAAATACTTAATGTGGAAAAAGCACGACTTGATCGGGTATTATCCAATGAAGAAATAAAATCTTTGATTACTGCTATTGGCACTGGTATTGATGAAGATTTTGATATTAATAAGGCACGTTATCACCGTATCTTTATTATGACTGATGCCGATGTAGATGGATCTCATATTAGGATATTGCTCTTAACTTTCTTTTACCGCTTTATGAAGCAAATTATAGAACATGGTTATGTTTATATCGCTCAGCCCCCTTTATATGGATTAAAGCGGGGAAATGAAATACATTATTTTCATGATGAAGGCAAAATGAATAGTTTTATCCAGGAATCCAATAAAAAATGGACCATCCAACGTTACAAAGGTTTGGGGGAAATGGACCCGGAACAGTTGTGGTCAACTACTATGGACCCGGAAAAACGAACTATATTACAAATTACTATAGATGATGCCATCCGGGCTGATGAAATATTTTCTGATTTGATGGGTGAAAATGTCCAGCCCCGCAGGGAATTTATCGAAGCCAATGCCAGGTATGTAACTAACTTGGATATATAAGAGAGGTGAAAAGCACTTGCCGGAAGGTAGTTTATTCAACAATATATTTCCCATTGATATTGAAAAAGAAGTAAAAAAATCATTTCTAGATTACTCTATGAGTGTTATAGTATCCCGCGCTATCCCTGATGTCAGGGATGGTCTAAAGCCCGTACACCGGAGAATACTTTATGTTCTATATGACCAGGGCGTAACCCATGACAAGCCCCATAGAAAATCAGCCAATATTGTGGGTGAAGTTATGGGTAAATTTCATCCTCATGGGGATGCTGCCATTTATGATACTATGGTTAAACTAGCTCAAGATTTTTCGATGCGTTATCCTTTAGTTGATGGCCATGGTAACTTTGGCTCTATTGATGGTGACTCTGCCGCAGCTATGCGTTACACGGAAAGCCGAATGGCTAAGATTACTGCGGAGATGCTTAAGGATATTGAAAAAAATACTATAGACTGGCGACGCAATTATGATGACACCAAGGATGAACCCCAGGTTCTGCCATCCCGTATTCCCAATTTGCTTATTAATGGTTCATCTGGCATTGCGGTAGGTATGGCTACCAATATTCCCCCACATAATTTAGGAGAGGTTATAGGAGGTTTGGAACTTTTACTTGACCATCCTGATGCTAGCCTGGATGATTTAATGAGCAAAATACCAGGACCTGATTTACCTACAGCCGGTATTATAATGGGAACCGATGGTATTAGAAAAGCTTATGCTACCGGTCGGGGCAGCTTTAAGACCCGGGCGCGTTACCATATTGAAGAAAAAAAAGGCGGCAAAAATGCAATTATCATAACTGAAATCCCCTATCAGGTAAATAAAGCCCGGTTGGTGGAAAGAATTGCTGATCTGGTCAAGGATAAGAAAATAGAGGGTATATCTGATTTAAGAGATGAATCCGATCGTCATGGTATTCGCGTTGTAATCGAAGTTCGCAAAGATGCTAATGTCAATGTAGTAATAAATAAGCTTTATAAACATACCCAAATGGAAGAAAGCTTTGGTATTATTATGTTGGCTTTGGTAAAGGGTCAACCTCAGGTATTAAGTTTGAAACAGATGTTGCAATATTATATTGACCATCGCCAAGAAGTTATTCAACGACGTACAACATTTGATCTAAAGGTTGCACGGGATCGTCTCCATATAGTTGAAGGCCTGTTAAAGGCACTTGATTATTTGGATGAAGTAATCGATCTGATACGCAGCAGCAAAGATCGGGAAGAAGCCCGGCAGGGGTTAATGACCCGTTATCAATTAAGTGAAATCCAAGCTAATGCGATACTTGATATGCGCCTGGCTCAGCTAACCGGTTTGGAACGCAGGAAATTAGAAGGTGAACACCAGGAATTGCTGGATCGAATTGCTGATTTTGAAGATATTCTGGCTCGGCCTGAACGTATTAGAGCTATAATAAAACAAGATCTGGAAGATATTAAGCAGAAATATGCAGATGAGCGCAGAACAGAAATTAGTAAGGAATTAAGTGATTATGATATCGAAGACCTGATTGATGACCAGGAAGTTATGATAACTTTAAGCAACCGGGGATATATTAAAAGACAGCCCCTAGATACTTACAAATCCCAGAAGCGAGGCGGTAAGGGCATAAGCTCCACCACTAATCGGGCTGAGGATGAAGTAAGCAGTGTTATCGTTACCAGCACTCTGTCTAATGTACTGTTGTTCACCAACCAGGGAAGAGTTTTCTGCATGAAGGCCTATCGTTTGCCAGAATCGACGCGCCAGGCCAAAGGTATGCCCTTAATTAACTTTGTCGAGTTGAGACCGGAAGAAAGAGTAACTACCATGGTTGCAGCTCGATATCTTGATCATAAGCGCAATTTGGTTATGGTAACCCGTCAGGGAATTATTAAGAAAGTACCTTTATCAGCCTTTGCCAATATGCGCAAATCGGGTCTAATTGCTGTTAACCTGAGGGAAGATGATGAATTAATTGAAGTAAAAAGGGTAGAAAAAGGGGAGCGGTTAATGGTAGTAACCTCTTACGGGTTATCCATTACTTTTGATGAAGCCCAGGTACGAGCAATGGGCAGAACTGCAACCGGAGTAAAAGCCATTAGCCTGTCTCAGGGTGATGTTGTTATAGGCATGGACAAATACCGGGAAGGTGCTGATGCTTTATTAGTAACTGAAAAGGGTTATGGCAAGAGAACTCCGACCAGTGAATTCCGGGAACAAAACCGAGGTGGTAAAGGAATAAAAGCTATTGATATAACTAAGAAAAATGGCCCGCTAGTAGCTTTTCAAATTCTGGGCGAAGATGAAGAACTGGTACTGCTCACGGGTGAAGGACAAATTATTCGTCTGCACGCACAAGATATTTCCCAGCAAAAGCGGTATTCTCGGGGTGTATTGTTAATGCGTTTACCTGAAGATGACAGTATCGTAGGCATGGCCAGTTTTAAAATAGAAAAGGAAGAATAAAAAAACCTAATTAGAATTTTGAACATGGTGCTTTAAAGAAACGCCCGGGAGTTACTTAGTTATAGAGTAATTAAGGTTTTTATATTTTTTTTAACACATACATTAGTAAAACGCTATAATCATGAAAAGAGTTTAATCCTAAGTTTATTGGAGGTGCCACTATTTATGGAGGAACAAAGTACTTTTAAAGTAAAATCCGGCTTGGCGCAAATGTTAAAAGGTGGAGTAATCATGGATGTAACTACACCTGAACAAGCGAAGATAGCCGAAGAGGCAGGAGCTTGTGCAGTAATGGCCTTGGAAAGAGTTCCAGCTGATATCCGGGCTGCCGGCGGTATTGCCAGAATGGCTGATCCTAGTATTATCCTACGGATAATGGAGGCAGTTACCATACCAGTTATGGCTAAATGCCGAATTGGCCATTTTGTTGAAGCACAGATATTGGAATCCTTGGGGATTGATTATATAGATGAAAGTGAAGTATTGACCCCGGCTGATGATAAATATCATGTTAATAAGAAAACATTCAAAGTTCCCTTTGTATGTGGAGCTCGTAATTTAGGAGAAGCGCTACGGCGTATTGGCGAAGGGGCAGCAATGATAAGAACTAAAGGCGAACCTGGTACAGGTAATGTAATTGAAGCAGTACGACATATACGCCAGGTCAATGATGAAATCAGGTGGATTAGCAACCTGCCTCAAGAGGAGCTTATGTCAGCAGCCAAGGAATTACAGGCTCCTTACGAACTAGTAGTTAAGACAGCAGAAATTAAAAGATTACCAGTAGTTAATTTTGCTGCCGGTGGCATCGCCACTCCAGCTGATGCTGCCATGATGATGCAGTTAGGTTGTGATGGGATATTCGTTGGTTCTGGAATATTTAAATCAGGTGATCCCATGAAAAGGGCTCGGGCTATTGTAGCGGCAACTACCTATTTCAACGATCCGGCTACCTTAGCTGAAGTATCTAAAGATTTAGGAGAGGCTATGGTAGGAATTGATATTAGTACTATCAGGCCTGAAGAGAGGATGCAGGAGCGTGGCTGGTAAGAAGAAAATAGGTGTACTTGCATTACAAGGTGCTTTTATCGAGCATGAAAAAGCCTTAAAAAAATGTAATGCAAAGAGTATACAAATTAGGACACCAGCGCAATTAGCAGAAATTGACGGATTAATAATACCTGGTGGTGAAAGCACTACTATTGGGAAATTAATGCAGGAATATGGGTTAGATAAAGCTATACAACAAAAGTATCTTGAGGGCATGCCAATCTGGGGTACTTGTGCGGGGATGATCTTACTGGCTAAGCAAGTGGTTGATTCTGAACAGTTTCGATTGGGATTAATGGACATAAGGGTAAAAAGGAATGCTTATGGCAGGCAGATTAATAGCTTTGAAGCTGATCTTGAAATTATTGGCGTAGGGAAAACTAGAGGAATATTTATACGTGCTCCTTATGTGGAAAATAATTGGGGTGACACTCGGGTTATAGCAAAATACCACGAGAAAATAGTAGCGGTACAACAGGGGAATAAACTGTTAAGCACTGCTTTTCACCCAGAGTTGACGGAAGGAGCCGAAATACATGATTATTTTTTATCTATGTTATAAAACCCAGAAATAAATACTGTGTTACAAATAAATCCATATAATTGTATTTTGTTTATAGAAGTAATATCCTTGGGCAAAAATGTTTCAATTGAAATATTCAGTATAATTTATTGTCAAAGAGTAAAACATGTAATATAATGAGAGCCAATCTTGAAGTTAATTACGCGATGAAAAGGATAGTAGAAATCCAGGCTGGTTAAGAGAGCTGGTGGGTGGTGTAAACCAGAACAGCTGGATTTTGAATCCACCTTGGATGCAGGCTGTGAAAACAGTTCCGGTGGTACCGATATAACCGTCTAAGCTGGGTGTAAAAAAACACCAATTAGGGTGGCAACGCGGGAAAAGCCTCTCGTCCCTGAACGGATGAGGGGTTATTTTATTATTTGTAATGATGCTGTTAAGGAGGGTTTCTAAGGCAATGATGGTGGGAGAACAGTTATTGTTGCTTCCCGGTCCGACTCCCGTACCAGAACGAGTAATACGTGCGATGGATAAACCGGTAGTTAATCACCGGGGGCCTGAATTTAAAGAGATTCTAACTAAAGTGACCGAAGGAGTAAAAAAAATATACCATACCAAACATAATGTATTAATCTATCCGGCATCTGGAACCGGAGGATTAGAAGCAGCAGTAGTTAATTTTGTTTCACCAGGAGACAAAGTTTTGGCTATATCTATAGGTGCGTTTGGTGATCGTTTTGCCCAGATAGCCGCTGAATTTGGGGCAATTGTAGATAAAATTGATTTTCCCTGGGGACAGGCAGCCGATTCCGAAGTAATAAGGAAAAAAATAAGAAAAGATGTTAATAACCAGATAAAAGCTATAATTGTTACACATAATGAAACATCTACTGGTGTCTATAATGATATTAAAAGTATCCGTGAAGCAGTAGGGGATCATCCAGCACTATTTATGGTTGATGCCGTAAGTGGATTGGCAGCAATTGACTTGCATATGGATAAGTGGAAAATAGATGTAGTTGTCAGTGCTTCTCAAAAAGCCTTTATGATTCCGCCAGGACTTTGTTTTATGGCATTCAATGATAAAGCTTTAATGGCTTACAAGCACAATAGCAACCATAAGTTTTATTGGGATATCGGTTCTGGGCTTAATTACCTGGAAAAAGGACAGAATCCCTTTACACCTCCAATAACACTATATTATGGGTTACATGAAGCTTTGCAAATGATGGAGGAGGAAGGCCTGGATAATATCCTAAAAAGGCACCTTACTTACCGGCATATGGTTCGGGCAGCGGTTAAAGCAATGGGACTTAAGCTTCTGGCAACAGATGAAAATGCTTCTCCTGCTTTGACTTCGGTCATAGCCCCGGCAGGTTTGGGAGCTAACCAGATCCGCCAGGTCATGCAGCAAGAGTTTAATATTATTATTGCCGGGGGGCAACAGCAACTAGATAATGTTATTTTCCGCATCGGGCATTTGGGCTACGTAAGGGAACTAGATTTAATCTCAGTATTGGCAGCATTGGAAATAGTTTTAATAAAACTAGGTTACCAAATGGAATTAAGTAAAGGAATAAATAAAGCACATGAAATACTATTTAAAATCCACAGTAATTTGAAAGGAGAATAACAATGGAGAAAAAAAGAGTTATTGTTACGGAAAGAATTGCTGATGAAGGGATAGAAATATTAAAAACAGAACTTGATGTAGACTATCGTGATGGCATTTCCCGTGAAGAATTATTAAAGGTAATTGATCAATATGACGCTTTAATTGTCAGGAGTGTAACTAAAGTTAACGAAGAATTAATTAGCCGTGCCAGCAGGCTTAAAGTGGTTGGCCGCGCTGGAAACGGGATTGATAATATAGATGTAGAGGTCTGCACCCGTTATGGGGTTATTGTTGCTAATACTCCTGACAGCAATACAATTTCCGCAGCTGAGCAGACTATCAGTCTACTTCTTTCATCGATTCGTAACACTGCTTGGGCTAATGCCTTTGTCAAAGGAGGCACCTGGGATCGTAAACCTTTTCGTGGAGTCGAGCTTTATGGTAAAACTGTGGGAATAGTTGGTTTGGGACGTATTGGTTCAATGGTAGCTACCAGGCTAAAATCATTTAACATGAAGGTTATTGCCTATGATCCTTATATAACAGATGAGCGTTTCGATCGGTTTGGGGTAGAAAAGAAGGAAACCCTGGAAGAACTGATGCGGGAAGCTGATTTTATAACGGTTCACACTCCTCGTAATGAGGAAACCATGCACATGATTAATGAAGACATGTTCAAACTGGCTAAAGACGGGGTAAGGGTAGTTAACTGTGCCCGGGGTGGCATAATAGACGAGATTGCACTGGTCAAAGGATTGGAATCAGGAAAAATAGCTAGTGCTGGAATAGATGTTTTTGAAAAGGAGCCAGCCACTGATAATCCTTTATTTAAATTTAATAACGTAGTATGCACCCCGCACTTAGGAGCAGATACTTTTGAAGCCCAGAAAAGAGTAGGAGAAAATATAGCTGAACAGGTTATTAAAGCATTGCGTGGTGATATTGTACCAAACATGGTAAATTTACCGACAATGTTAAGTGAGGAATTAGATTATCTCAGACCTTATATTAATCTTAGTGAGAAAATGGGGAGTTTTTACTATCAATTAGGGAAATCCCCCTTAAGTCGAGTGGAATTAACATTTAGTGGCCCTATCAGTAAGAATGAAACCGAAATCCTTACAGTAGGATTTTTAAAAGGGCTTTTTAACCCAATTATGGACGATAAGGTAAACTATGTGAATGCTAGGCTAGTAGCCGAAGATCGGGGAATACAGGTTTATGAAAAAAAAGAGGAGCAAAGCATAAAACGCTATAAGAATGTTATTACAGCTAAATTATACAATAATAAGCATAACCTAGTTATTGCCGGAACGGTTTCTCGCGCTCGTGAGCCTTTGCTCGTCGAAATAAACGAATATGAAACCGAAACTAATCTTGACGGTTTCGTTATTATGGTTAAAAATCAAGACCGTCCCCGGATTATAGGCCCCTTTGCTACTGTCCTAGGAGATGAAGGAGTAAATATTGCTTCCATGAAAGTAGCCCGCAAAACTAAGGGTGAAACAGCTATTATGCTAATCAATGTTGATAATAAAGTTGAAGATAATATCCTGGATAAGCTTAAAAACTTGGATGGAATACTTGACCGGCCTCGTTTGCTTAAGTTCTAGGTAAATATTTAATAAAACTTAAAGAAGGTGTTACTTTGCTAGATGCTCGTAAAATTAGAGCTAACCCTCAGGCAGTAGCCCGAGAACTTGAGAAACGTAAGCTGAAGGGTATTTTTGATAAATTTCTGATTTTAGATGAAAAACGCCGCAGCTTATTAGGCCAAGTGGAAGAGCTTAAAAATTTTCGCAACACCTCTTCCCAATCGGTTGGAAAAATGAAAAAGGAAGGCCTGGATCCTTCAGAACTGATGGAAAAAGTACGTCTTGCTGGGCAAGAAATAAAGGAAATGGATGAAGAAATAAAAGGGATAGAGCAAGAGATAGACAAGATACTTCTTAATATCCCTAATCTTCCCCATGAATCAGTACCTGTAGGCGCAGATGATAATGCCAATGTAGAAATACGCCGTTGGGGTAAACCGCGTAAATTTGATTTTGAACCTTTAGCTCATTGGGATATTGGACCCCAACTAGATATACTTGATTTCGAAAGAGCCGCAAAATTATCTGGTGCTCGATTTACCATTTATAAGGGCATGGGTGCCCGCTTGGAAAGGGCTGTAATTAACTTTTTTTTGGATATTCATACGAGAGAACATGGTTACCAGGAAATTATACCGCCATTTATGGTAAGTGCTGAATGCATGCTGGGGACAGGGCAGCTGCCTAAATTTGCCGAGGACATGTTCAAAATTCAAGGGCAAGAAATGTATCTTATTCCAACTGCGGAAGTACCTTTGACTAATATTTATCGTGGGGAAATTATAGAGGGTAAAGATCTCCCCAAGTACTTGACGGCTTATACACCCTGTTTTCGTGCTGAGGCTGGTTCTCACGGACGAGATACCCGGGGAATCATTCGCCAGCATCAGTTTAACAAAGTGGAATTGGTGAAAATAGTAACTCCGGATAGCTCCTATGAGGAATTAGAGAAACTTACGACTAATGCTGAAAAAGTCTTACAGCTACTAGGATTGCCTTACCGGGTTATGTTGCTGTCAACTGGTGATATGGGTTTTTCCGCTGCCAAGACATATGACCTGGAAGTATGGATGCCAGGCTATAATGATTATAAAGAGATATCCTCCTGTTCTAATTGTGAGGACTTTCAGGCCCGGAGAGCCAATATCCGCTTTAGACCTGGACCTAAAGAAAAACTGCAATATGTTCACACTCTAAACGGCTCTGGAGTAGCGGTAGGCCGGACAGTCGCGGCTATAATAGAAAATTACCAGCAAAATGATGGGGCGGTAGTAGTTCCAGAAATATTAAGACCGTATATGGGCGGCATAGAAGTAATTAAAAGACAGTAACCAGGGTAATGGTACTGTAAAGAAAAAAAGAGACCTCAAAGGGATGTTTCTAAGAACCTTCACTTCCGCAAAGGAGGTTGGGGTCTCGTTTTTAGGATCAAAACAAACTGGTGTTCGTTATCCTACGATTAGCGCTAGAAAAAACGAATGTAATGGAACAGAAACATAGGCTCTAAAAGAGTTAAAAAACTGGTCAGAAAATTGCAAGATAGTTGCTAGAATGCGCATATTGACAATGCTTTAAGCCTGTGCTATACTTTCATATGCATTGATGAGATTGAAGCATCCTTCGATGTTGGAGGGGTGTCCGAGCGGTTGAAGGAGGCGGTCTTGAAAACCGTTGAACCTTTGCGGGTTCCGTGGGTTCGAATCCCACCTCCTCCGCCATTAACTTTGAATTGCAAAAAAGATTCAAAATTAAACTAAATATTATTGGAGAGATGGCCGAGTAGGCTGAAGGCGCTCGCCTGCTAAGCGAGTAAGCGGTTAGAAGCTGCTTCGAGGGTTCGAATCCCTCTCTCTCCGCCATGTGCGCCCGTAGCTCAGCTGGATAGAGTAACAGACTACGAATCTGGAGGTCGCAGGTTCGAATCCTGCCGGGCGCGCCATCATTTAATCAGAAGGATAAATTATAGCTTAAATTGTGTAATTCTGAACATATTAAAGAATCTATCCTTATTTTGCGTATACAGTGCCATAATTAATAATTATTATTGATTCGCGCCCGTGGCTCAGTAGGATAGAGCAACGGTTTCCTAAACCGTGGGCCGGGGGTTCGAGTCCCTCCGGGCGCACCATTATAGTAAATGCTTTCCACAAGAAATTGTGGGATTTATTTTTTTATAGAGGTAGTTGGTAGGGTCTTCTTGACACCATACCAGCTTATAACCTACAATCTTAAATGCAGGTTGGAAGATATGCAATGGAAACCCATGAACACTACATGAAAAAAGCCCTAGCTCTAGCACAGGAAGCTAGAGAAAACCAAGAAATTCCTGTAGGGGCAGTAATAGTTATAAATAGTGAGATAATAGCTCAAGCTCGTAATGAGAAAGAAGCACGGGGAGATGCTACTGCTCACGCTGAAATCCTAGCTCTCAGAAGAGCTTCCCAGAGGATTGGCCACTGGCGTTTAACAGATGCTACCATGTATGTAACCTTGGAGCCGTGTTGTATGTGTGCGGGGGCTATGGTTCAGGCTCGGTTAAGGCGACTGGTTTATGGAGCTTATGACCCTAAAGCCGGAGCAGCAGGTTCGGTACTAGATCTTTTGGATCATCCAGCATTAAACCACCGGGTAATAACTAAATCAGGGGTAATGGCTGATGAATGCGAGCAAATATTGAAGGATTTTTTTAACTCAAAAAGGATAGGTAACTGAGTTTGATTTAAATATGACTGACCGGTGTATAAAAGGATAAGGTATGATAATAGTCCAAAGTGCTTACAAAAAATTTATGGAGAGATGGCTGAGTCCGGTTTAAAGCGCACGACTCGAAATCGTGTGAGCCGTTTGCAGCGGCTCCGTGGGTTCGAATCCCACTCTCTCCGCCATTTGAACAACATAGCTCTGCTAATTAAGTAGAGCTATAGTAATGTTCCCACGTCGCCCGTCTCCGGAGCACGCGTCCCACTCTCTCTACCATTTTAAATAAAAAAAGAAAACCATTACGGTAGCTTGCAGGTAAACGGTTTATAAGGTAAAATAATAAAGCTGACAGTTTGATATATATAACATTTAAACTAAATATATTGACGTGGAGAGGTGGCTGAGTTTGGCTGAAGGCGCTCGATTGGAAATCGAGTAGGGGGTTAATAGCTCCCTCAAGGGTTCGAATCCCTTCCTCTCCGCCATTTTTATTGATGAACCAAGTGAACACTAGTGTGTCCGAAGGTAGTAAAGGGTTGTAAAAAAGAATTACCAAGGGGTTTCCGAGTTTAATCCGGAACCCCTTTTAAATTTTTGGTTTTGGAATCGCGCCGAGGTATTCACACCTGGGTTAGATGTGATAAGATATTTTAATATGACAGATTTTCATGACTACCCTTAACGAACAGCTACCCGCAAAGCGTTGCCGTTGCGACTATTTTATAGTGCTTGTGGGAGGAAAAGAATATGGAAAAATATATTGATTTGCTATATGATAACCAGCTTTTCCAGAATATAAATCGGACAGATATGGAATCTTTGTTCAATTGTCTGAACCCTTATGCCAAATCTTATAAAAAAGGAAATTATATTACCCATTCCGGTGAAAAAATCAATTCTATTGGTATAGTTTTAAGTGGAACAGTTCAGATGCTGAAGGAGGATGTTTGGGGAAATACAGCTATTTTAGCTATTATATTGGAAAAGGGCATTTTTGGGGAAACCTTTGTCTGCAATAGGTATTATAATAGCACAGTATCTTTTCGGGCCGCCACTGACTGCGAGGTTTTATTTCTTTCTTTTGCTAAGACGCTTCATTCCTGTCCCCAGGCATGTGAGTTTCACCACCAGCTTATCGATAATATAATTTTTCTAATTGCCCAAAAAAATATACAGCTAATGGAAAAGTTAGAAATTATGTCAAGGAAAACGCTGCGGGAGAAGATTTTGGTTTTTCTTTCCCGGCAAGCCCAGCGAAATAGCAGCCTTTACTTCACGGTGCCCATGGGCAGACAAGAACTAGCCGATTATTTGGGTGCAGATAGAAGTGCTTTATCGAGGGAATTGTCGCGAATGAAAGACGACGGCTTGATTGATTACGACAAAAGTTCCTTTCGGCTTTATGAAAGCACTAACGAAATGAAGCATTAGACACCGGAAGGTGTTATTTTTTTGGGGAAAAATATTATTTTGTTGCCTAGGCAACATACTTCAGATACTCTTTTAGTATAATTCTATTTATGAGATAGATTTTATCGAATTAAGACTTCAAAACCATAAACGATTTTAAGACGTGCTATGAAAAGTCCAACAAAATAAGCTTCCCAAGGAGGGACATCGAAGCCCCTGCCACTACGAGAAAATTTAGACAAAAGGTATCAGAATTCCTATGTGGTTGTTCAAGAGATTAAAAGTTTGATTTTTCAGTACGTCGGAATACTAACTATATTGTACAAGGAGGGTTTATTAATGAGTATGTTTTGTTACCAGTGCCAGGAAACTGCCAAAGGAAGAGGTTGTGAAATTAGGGGAGTTTGCGGTAAAACCGCAGAAGTCGCCAATTTTCAGGATTTACTGATCTACACCATTAAGGGGATTTCTGAAATCGTTGTTAAAGGAAACCTTGATGTCAAGGAAATAAGTAAGGTCAACCATGAAGTGCTTAACGCCTTATTTATGACTATTACCAATGTGAATTTCGACGAAGCAGCCTTTGTAAGAGAAATTAACAAACTGTTGCTATTAAGAGATGAACTTAGAGGGAAGGTGCCGGCAGCTAACTGGCATGATGCAGCTACCTTTGAAGTCCACTCCCAAGAATCTATGCTCAACAAAGCTACTACGGTTGGCGTATTAGCTACGGAAAACGAAGATGTTCGGTCCTTAAGAGAACTTATTATTTATGGTGTGAAAGGTATGGCGGCATATGCGCACCACGCTCTAATTCTAGGCTGGGAAAAGGAAGAAATTTATGCTTTTATTTACGAAGCACTGGCAGCTACCCTGGATGACAGCCTCACGGTGGATGATCTTGTAGCTCTGACCTTAAAGACAGGTGAGTTTGGTGTTACCACCATGGCTATGCTTGATGAAGCTAATACATCCAAATATGGAAATCCGGAATTGACCGAAGTAAATATAGGGGTAAGAAAAAATCCCGCCATTTTAATTTCGGGTCATGACCTGAACGACCTGGAGCAACTGCTAGAGCAGACAAAAGGAACCGGTGTGGATGTTTATACCCACAGCGAAATGCTGCCAGCACATTACTATCCAGCATTTAAGAAGTATGATAACCTGGTAGGTAATTATGGAAATGCTTGGTGGAAACAGCTTACGGAATTTGAATCTTTCCACGGTCCTATCATAATTACCACCAACTGTATTGTGCCGCCTAAGAGCGAAGAAGTCCGGTCCAGAATATTTACTACCGGTGCGGTTGGCTACCCTGGTTGTGAACATATAGAAGCAGACCAGAACGGTAAGAAGGATTTTTCCAAGATTATTAATTTGGCTAAGACTCTGCCGACACCGGCAGAAATAGAAAAGGGGACTATTGTAGGGGGATTTGCGCATGAACAGGTATTTGCATTGGCAGATAAAGTGGTTGATGCGGTAAAATCTGGTGCTATTAAAAAGTTCTTTGTTATGGCCGGTTGTGATGGAAGAATGAAGAGCAGAGAGTACTACAGTGATTTTGCTAAGAAACTGCCCCAGGATACAGTTATATTAACTGCAGGCTGTGCCAAGTATAAATATAATAAATTAGGTTTAGGCAATATTGATGGAATTCCCAGATTACTTGATGGTGGACAGTGTAATGACTCCTATTCACTAGCCTTGATCGCGTTGAAACTAAAAGAGGTATTTGGCCTGGATGATGTAAACGATCTTCCTATAGCCTACAATATCTCCTGGTATGAACAGAAGGCGGTTATAGTGCTCTTGGCACTGTTGTACCTGGGTGTTAAAAACATACACTTAGGACCTACCCTGCCTGCATTCCTGTCACCGAACGTTACTAAAGTTCTTGTGGATACTTTCGCAATTGCCGGGATCGGTTCAATTGATGATGATATAGCAATGTTTTTAAAAGCCTAAATTGAAGTGTATTGATTTTATCGGGGGTAATATGGCCTTTTCAAGACGCTTAGAAAAAATAACAGTTCATAAAATGATTATGATGTTTTGCAACGAAAAGCATGATTCAAAAAACAGGGAACTTTGTGCCGATTGTTTGAATCTGTTAAATTATACGGAACAGCGTATTGTTAAATGTTTTTACGGAGATAACAAACCCGTATGCTCAAAATGCAAGGTTCATTGTTATAAGCCGGAAATGAGAGTAAAGATAAAAGAAGTTATGCGATATTCTGGCCCTAAAATGTTATTAAAAAGTCCGATACTATCCCTTAGATATACTTACCGGAAAATATTTAAGAGTAATAAAGAATGAATGTGTCTTACTAAAGAGCATAAAAGATTATTTTTAGAAAAAGGGGGCAATTTTAATGAAAGTAATTAAAGTAAATGAGTTGTCCTTTATTAAGACTGGTTGGGGCGTAAAAGGCAGGCCGGTCATAGATATGCCGGAAATTGGTATTATTAATTTGTACCTGGAACCGGGGGAGAAAGTGCCATCACATAAGACTCCTGTCGATGTTCTTTTTCAGGTAATTGAAGGTTGTGGTGCGATAACCATCGGAGAAGAGACCCAGGTAGTTCAGGCCGAGAATATTGTGGTTAGTCCATTCCATATTCCCCACGCCCTGGAAGCCAATCAAGGCTGTGCATTTTCCGTTTACGTAATAAAAGTACCTAATACGAAGAAGACAGCAGTAAAAGCAGAATAGTATGCAAGAAAACTAAAGCATTAGAGAAAGTCCCCTGGAGGTAATAAACTTCAGGGGACGGTTTTAATGTGTATAAAGGAACAAATATTGGGGCAATAGGTCATAATTATCGTGGAAGAGATTGTAAACATGGTTTTCAGACATAGATCGGGAATTTCTTTTGCTATTTTTCACAAGAAAAAGAGCAGGAGTAATTCGAATCGGGGATAATAGTTATAGTTTAGTTGTACTAAAAAATCCAAATAGGGAGTGACCTTAAATTAATAAAATACCTAGATTCGGAGCACATTTACCTATTGGGAAAGGATTAAAACATACTGCTGATGAGGCTATAGCCAGGGGCTTGGAGGTATTACAGATTTTTATACGTAATCCCCGGGGGAGTGGGGCTCGTAAGTTAACGGAAGAGGAAGTTGAATACTTTGCGAAGACTCTTAAAGAACATAATATTAATCCGGTAATTGTTCATATCCCTTACGTTTGTAACCCAGCAGCGGTCAAGGACGACTTATATGAATTCGCCCGCCAGGTAGTAATAGAGGATCTGGAGCGCTGCAGCTTAATAGGGGCTGATTATTTGGTGCTGCATCCGGGCAACTATACTAAAAGCACGGTTGAACAGGGGATAGAAAGGACAGCAGGACTGATAAATAGTATTATAGATAGTTATAAGGGCAATGTAACAATTTGTTTAGAAACCATGTCAGGGCAGGGTAGCGAGATAGGTAAGGATTTTACCGAGCTTAACCGTATTCTGGAGTTAATAAACAACAAGGAACAGGTAGGTATTTGCCTGGATACCTGCCATGTGTTTGCGGCTGGTTATGATGTAGCTACCAGGGAAGGAATCATTAATGTTTTAGCTGAAATTGACAAAAGCTTCGGGCGTAAAGCGATTAAATTAATACATTGTAATGATAGCCAAAAGGAATTAGGTTCCAAGCATGATCGCCATGCACATATTGGCGATGGTTTTATTGGATTATCCGGATTTAATAACTTGATAAATAACGAATTTTTTAGAGATTTACCGTTTATTTTGGAAACACCGTTGACAGGAATTGACCGGGATATTGCAACCTTAAAGAGTTTAAGGTAACTTTTAAAAATAGTTTAGTAAGTGGTTAAATTTTGGCAAGGGCTTACCGGTTGCCAAGAGGGAGAAAAGAATGTAAAATAAGTAGACCGTGAGATAAAAAAAGATTTGCCGTGCTAGATGGGGAATTAGCGGTGCCCTGTAACCTGCAACCCGCTACAGCAGGATTGAATTCCTGAGCTAAGGGTTTATTCTGTAAGGTCTGGCTTGAATAAGTGGCTAAGAAGTTTGGGTCCGGCGCAATGGGACATTCTGAACCGTGTCAGGTCCGGAAGGAAGCAGCACTAAGGAATTAATCTCATGTGACGCAGGGTAGCCTGAATGGAGTTAACTGTTCAAGTAACGCTTGGAGAATATCTTCGAGGCTAGGTGCACGGCATTAATATACATTAATATAATATAATCTTTTTGAAGTTAATCGTAAAATAGGTATAGCAGGGTAATCCTGCTCTTTTTATATTATAATTTACATATCCAAGCCTAGAAAAATGATTTAGCTAACAATATATCGATAAAGAGAATATACTATTAGATTAGCCTTATATTTCAAAGGTGATCTGTTGTTTTGGCAGGAATAACTATATAGTTCAAGAATTATTTGATATGGAACTTGGCCGAAAGGAAGAGATACAATGTCTTACCTGGCTTTATATCGTGCTTGGCGTCCACAGCGGTTTGAAGAAGTAGTAGGGCAGGAGAAAACGGTTACAGCTTTGCGTAACGCTATTAAAGGTGCTCATTTATCTCATGCCTACTTATTTTCTGGTCCGCGGGGAACAGGAAAGACCAGTATTGCTAAAATAGTTGCCAAAAGCCTTAACTGTGAGAACCCTAACGGAGGTGAACCTTGTAACTGTTGCACCTCTTGTCTTGATATAAATAATGGAAACTTTATGGATGTTATTGAGATAGATGCGGCATCTAATCGTGGTATTGATGAAATTCGTGATCTAAGGGAAAAGGTAAGGGTCTTGCCTGCCCAGGGAAAAATTAAAGTATACATAATTGATGAAGTACATATGCTTACCACTGAGGCCTTTAATGCTTTATTAAAAACCCTGGAGGAACCCCCTGATTCAGTTGTTTTCATTCTAGCTACTACTGAGTTGCAGAAGATTCCCAGTACCATACGATCACGTTGCCAATCCTATAATTTCAGACGACTGACCGAATCTGAAATTATGGAAAGGTTAAACCAGGTTGCCGAAGCTAATGGTATTGAGCTTGATCCTGATGCAGGCCAGTTAATTTCGCGGCGGGCCAATGGTGGTTTACGTGATGCTTTGAGTACTTTGGATCAAATTTACTCCTATCATGGTAATAAAATTCGTAAACAGGATGTTCTCGATGTTCTAGGATTAGTGGACGAAATATTCTTGGCACATTTAGTTGAAAGAGTACTAGAACAGGATACTGCAGCAATAGTAGACCTGTTATCATCGGCCTTGGCTGAAGGAAAAGAGGCTCAACAATTAGCTAGAGAGAGCTCGCTTTATCTTAGGGATTTGCTTTTATATAAAATACTAGGTGATAGAGCTAAATTTATTATAGTAACTAAAGCAGCCCTGTCATTATTAGAGCAGCAGAAAAACCGGGTGCAACAAGACCAGGTATTACGCGCTTTAGAGTTAATGATGGATACTGCCGAAAAACTAAGGTATAGTGAAGGCAACCGTTTTGTTCTGGAAGTTGCATTTCTACAAATGGTTGAAGTCTTGAAAGCAAAAAATGCTAAGACTGCACCAGTTCCGACTGAAGTTAAACCTAATCTCCCAAGTAATAAGGGAAAAGGAGAAGCCCGAAAAGTGTTATGGAACAGGCTCCTGGCCGGGGTAAAAGAACAAAAAATTCCTACCCATGCACTGCTCTCGCAGGGTAAGCTGCTCGGAGCCAAGGATGATGTTATTTATATAGGCTATGAAAAGGGATATCGTTTTCATAAAGAACGGATGGAGGAAAAATCAAATCGAGAACTTGTAGAAAAGGTAGCACATGATATTTTAAAAAGGGATATGCGGATTGAATTTATTTTTATGGATGATGGACAATATAATGATATTATTGTAAAAAAAGCCATTGAATATTTTGGTGAGGATATCGTAGAAATAAAAGAATAGGAGGAGTTTTTATGAAATTTAATCCTGGTGGCGGTTCGATGAACAAGATGATAAAACAGGCTAAACAGGTGCAGGATCAAATTATAAAAATGCAGGAAGAACTAAAACAAAGGGAAATCGAGACCTCTGTAGGCGGTGGAGCTATAACCGTTAAGGTCAATGGCAAGCAGGAATTGCTATCAATTAAGATCAAGCCTGAAGTAGTGGACCCCGAAGATATCGAGATGCTGGAAGATTTAGTTTTAGCTGCAGTGAACGAAGGAATCAGACAATCTCAAGACATGGTTTCTAGTGAGATGGCCAAAATCACAGGTGGTTTTAATATACCGGGATTATAAAACCAAAGCCAGGCAATAACAGAATCTTTTTATATCCACTGCTTGTAAATACACTGTTTGAATACGTAATGTTTAATACATAAATGGTTGAGCCTATTCAAACTGTTCCATTTTCGCAGTGGATTTTATATTTAAAAAAATATATGACTGCTTAAAACTTGAGGGTTATTTGCTAGTCGGTAATTTTATATATATATTATGATGTACTATTACGTAATGAGGAGGACCATAAGATGAGGCTGGCCCAGCCGCTGGAAAATTTAATTGATAATTTGCAAAAACTACCTACTATTGGTCCCAAAACTGCACAGAGACTGGCATTGTTTATATTAAAAATGCCAATCCCAGAGGCCCGGCAATTAGCTCAGTCTATTATTGATGCTCGGGAAAAGGTTTTCCCTTGCAGCAATTGTGGCTATCTTACCAGTTCTGATCCCTGTCTTATTTGTCAGGATAAAACTAGAGAAAAAGGGATATTGTGTGTAGCTGAAGATGTTAATGATATTATTGCAATTGAGCGTAGTGGATACCGGGGGAAATATTATGTTTTAAATAGGAAATTCAGTCTAATGGATAATAATAATTTAGAAGATCTCGCACTTAATTCCTTTATTAACCAACTAGCTTCGGGAGAAATTAAAGAAGTAATTCTTGCGCTAAACCCGGATATTGAAGGTGAAGTATTGTCACGCTACCTAGCCGGATTAGCAATAAAATACGGGGTAAAAGCTACAAGACTGGCACAAGGTTTGCCAGTTGGCGGAGATATTGAATTTGCCGATGAAATTACCCTGAGAAGAGCTATGGAAGGTCGAAAAGAAATATAACATAATAATAGACCTCGTGGCATAAAATGGGTAACACAGAATGCCAGGGAGGTCTTGGTATGCAAAGATGGCGGAGCCTATATAACCGTTTGCTATCCTATCGGATTCTACGTGATCAACAGCCCCAGAAAAGTAGTTATTCTAACCACGATTTATTAAAACAAGCTCACCTGGATCTTATGAGTGCTTATAATATGTTTAATCGGGTAATAGATGAGGATATGGTTGATTGCGCAATTTTTAGCATAAGTGCTTCAGAAAAACGATATAACTATTTGATAAGAAAAATTAGGGAAGAATACTACGGTAGGGTATTTAAGAATAAACGGAATGAGGTGGAATAATGGAAATATTGAATGTAATAATAGCGGCTCTTTTCCTGCTGGTAATATTATATATAGTAGCCCAGGTGTTTATTAAACCGATTAAATTACTGGTGAAGCTGCTAATTAATTCGGCAATAGGATTAGTCTTATTAATACTCGTTAATTATTTAGGCGCATTTTTTAATTATTCCCAGCCAATTAACCTAATCAGTATTCTAATTGCAGGTTTTCTTGGGATACCGGGAGTTATTTTACTTATTGGCTTACAATTATTGATGATTAAGTAACTTTATAGTAAAGCAAAAGGAAAAAATAAATGTTTTGTACATAAGGCCAAAAGGCCTTTTTTATTTATAAAAAACAGTAATAAAAGATCGCATATTAATACAAACAATAATTTTTAAATACAAATTTGCAAAAAATAATGCACGTATAACTATAAAACGTGTATTATTTAATTTAATCTTTATTAAAAGGTTTAATGTAATTAAATTTGGATATTTTTTCAGCAGCCTAAAGATAATTATGAGGAATATTATCAGTAGTTGGTTGGATTATTGACTCATAATTAAGGCTTATTTTATACTTATGTAATATTAATAAAAAACAATAAGCATTGGCAGATTTTTAGGAGGTGTTTAATTTAAGACCAGAATTTTCACCCCGAGTTGTAGAGGCATATATTGGTGAATATGCAAGTGGTAAAAGTGAACTGGCGATAAACAGGGCATTAGAACTCAAGAAAAAGGGACATAGAGTAACTTTGGTAGATCTGGATACGGTTGAGCCATTTTATACTTTGAGACCTATTAAGGCAAAACTTGAAAAAGAGGGTCTATATATAATTGGTTCTACCCGGGAAGATGCCTTTGGATTGGGGGAAACTGGAGCCATGCTTAACCCTGCAGCTAGATGGGCGCTCTGGCAAGAAGGAGATATCATTCTTGATGTAGGTTATGGTGTTTTTGGGGCCCAAACCCTTAATTTGGTAGAGGGAGCCGATAAATCAACTGAATTAAGAGTTATAGCGGTAATAAATTATAGCCGTCCCATGACTGGCAGTCGTAGTAGAATAATCGAGTACATTCAAAGCTTGGGTAGGATTGATGCTATAGTAGCCAACACCCACCTGGGAGATCAAACAACAGTAGACATTATCGAACAGGGAAATCAAGTAATAATTGATGTGGCAAGGGAGTTAGAAATTCCCGTAGATTTTATGGCTGTTGATAAAAATATGAAGAAATTAATAAACCAACCAAATTTTAAAGTCCCAGTTAAGTTTATAGAAAGATATATGCCCCAGGCCCTATGGTAACAGGACCTACAATACTAAATTGAAAAAACAGAAAATGGGAGGTGTTTAATATAAATGCAAAAGATCATTGAGAGTAAGAAAGCATTTATGACAGGTAATGAAGTTGCAGCATGGGCAGCACTAGTTTCCGGAGCTGATGTTATGTTTGGCTATCCTATTACTCCCCAGAATGAAATCATGCATTACTGGACCCGGCTTGCACCCAAATATGATAGGGGTTTTATGCAAACCGAAGATGAAATATCGGCTGGTTTTACCGTTTGCGGGGCAGTCCAAAGTGGAAAAAGAGCTTTTACCGCTACCGCAGGACCTGGTAATGTATTAATGCAAGAGCCATTTGGCATGGCTGAAGCTATGAGGTTACCTTTGGTGGCTATAATACAGCAACGTGGAGGTCCCTCTTCAGGAACAGTTGTTTATTCTCAGCAGGAAGTAACTTTGACCACCTTTGGTGGCAATGGGGAAGGTTACCGTATAGTTTATTCAACCGCCACTCACCAGGAACTTTTTGACTATATTATCAAAGGTTTTAATACAGCTTGGAAGTATAGATTCCCTACTTTTATTTTAGGTGACGGCTACCAGGCTAAAATGAGAGAGCCCTTGGAAATATATGATCCTGAAGCACGTGGTATCAAAATGGTAGAAACTAGCCCCCTGATAGGCTTAGAAGGCAGTATCCGTGATGGAAACAGGGAACCACAGCATTTATGCAATATCTATAGTTTAGAAGAGGAACTCTATGAAGTAGTTATGAAATATTCGGCTGAATTTGAAGCTATCAGTCCAGAAATAGTGGAATATGAAGAAAAGCAATGTGACGATGCCGAAATAATAGTAGTTTCACATGGAGTTGTGTCCCGTGCTGCTGATGATGCAGTTAAAGCCTTGCGGGCACAGGGTGTTAAAGTTGGGTATTTCCGTCCTATTACATTAAGACCATATCCAGCCCAGCAATTACGCGAGGCTATAGCTAAAAGCGGGGCTAAAAAACTTCTTATAGCTGAATCAGCCTATGGCCAACTTTACCGGCTAACCAAGCAGGAGATTTATGGAGAAACTATTCCAATTGAAACCTTGTTTATGCCTGCTGTGGGAATAGTCGATTACGATATTATTAACAAAATTAAGAGTATTATATAAGGAAGGGGGTATTTGAATGGGAAACATAGCACCTGCAACACCAAAGTCATGGTACTTGCCATCCAAACCGCATAAATTCTGCCCCGGCTGTGGCCACGGTATTGTATTAAAAGCACTAGGGGAAGTAATAGATGAATTAGATATACAAGACAAAACTATTTTTGGCTGTGATATCGGCTGCTCATTGTTATCGTGGGATTTTTTCGCATGTGATAGTACCCAGACCCACCATGGTAGAACAACACCGGTTATGGTAGGGATAAAAAGATCGCGACCAGAACTAATAACAATAGGATATATGGGAGATGGAGGAGGTTACTCCATAGGATCACAGCATTTAGTCAACTCTGCGGTTCGTAATGAAAAAGTTACTTTGATACTTGTAAACAACACAAACTATGGTATGACTGGCGGGCAAATGGCACCCACTACCCTTCCAGGGCAAAAAACAGAAACAACACCTTTTGGACGCGACCCGGAATTAACCGGCTATCCCACTAAAGGGCCGGAGTTCATAGCCCAACTTACACCAGATAGTGCTTATGTGGCCAGAGCTACCGTTTCTAAATACAAACAACTAAAAAGATTTATCAGGAATGCTGTACGTAATCAAATGGAAGGCAATGGTTTTTCCTTTGTAGAAGTGCTTTCTACCTGCCCTACTAACTGGAGAACTAATGCCCAGCAGACATGGCAGTTTCTTGAGGATGAGATGGAAAAGCATTTCGCAGTTGGAGAAATAAAAAGTCCCTTTGGAAAGGGGGATAACTAAATGGCTTTATTAAGGATAGCACTCGCCGGAGAAGGCGGCCAGGGGGTTCAATCAGTAGCTGAGATATTAGCTGAATCCGCATATAATGAGGGAAAGCAAACTATCTATATACCTAATTTTGGCTTAGAACAGAGGGGTGGAGTATCCATAGCATTCCTACAAGTTAGTGAGGAAAAAATAGGTGCCCCTAAGTTTAATAAAGCTGATGTGGTCATTGCTATGAGTGAAAGAGCGATTGGGCGTACAGCTGGATATTCGGATGAAAATACCTTATTTGTATATGATACTGGGTTCAAGGTTGATCCTGCAGATTTACCCCGCGAGGCTAAAAAAATTATTGGGTTACCTGCTATTGAAAAAGCTAATAAGGAATTGCATCCCCGCGTTTTTAACATAATTATTATGGGTGCAGTTATTGGCTTAACCAAAATGGTAAATTTTGAAGCTGCTCAAGACGCTCTGGAGCATAAACTTGGTTATAAATTTGAAGCAGATCCTAGCCTAAGAGAACTTAACTTTAAGGCACTGGAAATAGGTAAAAACATGGCTGAAGAATCCCTTAAGGAAGGGGTGTATTAATATGACTAAAGAAATAAAGCCGTTAACCTTTACAATGGAGAAAGGAATATTTCATATTTTCCCGGATTATTGCAAGGGTTGTGGCCTATGCAAGGAAAAGTGTCCCAACGATGTTTTAGTATGGTCAGATAAATTAGGAGTGTATGGAACTCCCTCGATTAAACCTAAAGATGATGATAGTTGTATTGCATGTAAAATTTGTGAAATGGTATGTCCCGATTGTGCTATTCTAGTTGAGAAAATAAAAACTAAGAAAGCTTTATAAACTAAAACCCCGCCAAAATGGCGGGGTTTCATTACAACTTTACCTTCTATAAAAAATATTATATATTATACGAGCAGGTATATTGCTAAATCGAACACTTCGATATATACTGATAAAGGTACTTGCCAAAGCAAGTACTAAATTTATGCCCAAAGAAAAAATGCTAACGCTTGACATAATAATTTCAGCATGATATTATATGTTTTGCGCCCGAGAGAAAGGGCAGCAGGATCTCGATAAAACAGAACAGCAAGGAAGAAGTGCGGGAGGGAAGGCAAAAGCATTCTGAAGAGAAGGAATGAGAGCC
>JBMNOV010000079.1:0-6070 GCA_050943255.1 Syntrophomonadaceae bacterium | reverse complement strand
TAAAATCGGAATCATAGATTTTAAATCGCTGTTGATAATGGCTATAAAAACTCTACGCGGTAGCGCATATATCGACCCACAAGAAATCAGAAAGATGGAGGGTTTAATAAATGTCGAAAATTCTTAACCAAAAGAATTACAAACAATCTATATTATTAATGAAATCTGATGAACGAATATTAGAGATATTACATGTACCAAATAAACCTTCGATTTTGAAAAGAACGCAATCATCATGCAGTGCTTGCTGTATTAGCTGTGTAACTCCTTATTGTATGAAATATTTACCGGAAGAAATAACACCACAAAGCAAGTATTTTAATGCTTTCCCTGTGGATGTGAACGATAATGTATGTCCAACCTCAGCAATCTCATGGGATAAAGAGAGTTTGACTCCATCAATTAATGAAAAACTATGTATTAATTGCGGTTTATGTGCTTCTAGATGTCCAGCAGGTGCAATTTATTTAACAAGTAAATGTGCAGTAGTCAATTTTGATATTAATTTGGTTGAAAAAGTAGATTTTACAGAGGAAACATATTCATTACATATAAATCAAATTCAGAACCTGTTGAAAGCTAAACATATTGGGCAAATGCTTAAAGAATCTGAGAAGCAAATGGCTACAATTTACCAGAAAATTGCATCTATTAATACTGATGCGCAGTTTCCAAATCTTTTTACAAGAAACCTTCTTATTCAAACAGGAAATCGTTGTTTCATACGACGAAGAGGTGATGTATATTTACGAATGGATGTCATTATGGAACTTAGTGATTCCGTCGCAATAATTGAAGTTGAATTCAATAAAGATTCTCTCGAATCACCAAGAGCAATACTAGATGATATTGCTGTATTAGTTTCTAGATATGGAATTAATATAGAGCTTATTAAACCGTTTATTGTATGCTTAGAGTTTCCAAACATTCGCACCGAATACTGGCGAGTTATAAAGGATATTGCTAACGTTCTGAAAATTAATATTAATTCATTAAGTATAGGTGTTTTAATTTTATTTGTCTGGAACTTTAAAAAAATAAATTTTTCCCAAATACCCTTTTATGCAGATATCGACAAAGCTTCAATTAAACAAGAAGTCCAGACTGCTATAGGTTTTGACCTCAATCTAACCAGTGAAAACTGTGCTATACTCGAACCCAAGAAATAACATAAATATAACTATGAGGTAATACATATACGCACATTTTCACATTTTTTAAGAAAATTCAAGCCAATTATAATCTAAGCTAAAACATCTATCTTGTATCCTCAACTCCTATAAAAAATGACCTTTATCTAATCTGGTAACTCAACTATTAATTTTCAGGGTGGTTGATATGTTCCCGCAAACAATAAAAATAAGGGTTTCCTGACATTGCCACATCCAGCAGATCGGCCTCGAGAAAAACTAAATGTCTGGAAACCCTTTATTTACAAGCTTTTCAGTTTTTTATTTCTCGACCTTTGACATCAATGTCACGCACTCCACATGCACCGTCCGCGGGAACATATCTAATGGTTGCACGAGGGTGACGTTATAGCCAGCCGCAACAAATATTTTCAGATCCCGCGCCAGGGTGGAGGGATTACAGGAAACATATATAATTTTTTGCGGGTTTGTTTTAACAACGGATCTAACAGTATCTTCTTTACAGCCTGCTCGCGGTGGGTCTAATATTACTAGGTCATATTGCTGCTTTAATCGGGTAATTACCTCTTCACAGGAACCAGCGTAAAACTCTGCGTTATCGATATCATTGATAACTGCATTTTGTTTGGCATCTTCTATAGCAGCAGGATTAATTTCAATCCCGGTTATCCGGGAAACGTGCTTAGCCAGACTTAAAGCAATGGTTCCAATACCACAAAAGGCATCTAATACTTTCTCTCTGCCCCTTAATGCGGCATATTCAGCAATTAATGCATA
Organism: Syntrophomonadaceae bacterium; assembly: GCA_050943255.1. GTDB lineage: Bacteria > Bacillota > Syntrophomonadia > Syntrophomonadales > Syntrophomonadaceae > UBA4844. The sequence continues at coordinate 4,142 of JBMNOV010000079.1, read as the reverse complement.
GAGTTTTTCCGTTTGCTGATGATTTACTTGTAAAAATGCTGAGGGAGATACACGAAAGGTTAGGCCGCAAAGTTTTTCTTCTAAGAAGGGTTTGCCGTATATTGTCTTAATATTTTTACCCTGAACAATGTGCACGGAGAGCTTTTGCGGTAATGTGGCAGCCCAGTCTACCAAAGCCTGATTATCCAAATTTCCTTCTGCCAGCAGACTCATCTTACCATTAGCAAATGAACGCCTGAGGCTAAACTCGGTTCCTGGCTTAACCTTTAGATTATTTAGGTTTTCAGCCAAGCTGTTTTGAATATGCTCCATATCCTCAAGAATCAGACTACAGCCGTGCAATGAAACTAAATCATGGCTGCCTTCCCGGAAAAAGCCCAAATCGATTTTGTCATTTACTACCGCAGTATGCCAAACTACTTTATTGCGATAGTGCCAGGGATTTTTCATACCTATAATAGGCATAACTTCAGCTTCAAGGCCGCCTAATCTTATTAAGGTGTCTCTAACTAATTTTGTTTTAAGACCAAGTTCCCCAGCATAGTTTATATGTTGGTAGGCACAACCACCACATTCATAATAGGCAGGACAAGCTGGTTTTATCCGATCTGGTGAGGCACTTACAATATCTGTCAACTGCCCGCGGCTAAAACGCTTTTGTTCTTTAATTAATTCTACTTGTACTTCTTCTCCCGGTAAGGCATAGGGGATAAATACTGCTCTTCCGTCAATACGGGCTACACCTTCACCGCGATGGCTGATTCCTTCAATTTTGGCTTTCACTTACAAACCTCCTGGAATGCTTAATGGATATTTGTATATTTAAACAATACCCCTTCCTCTTATTACTACGTGATAAGCGCCACTTTCACCCTGTTTTCTAGTTTGTCCTGCCACCTTTTACTAATAACCATTTCTTGTCTATTATATTAGAAATAATGGAAGCAAAAAGAACGTCCCTTTGCTTCTCTTTGCTTCACTTGAAGTTCAATTTGACCGCTTATTTTCCTTATAATACAATTAAACCGCTATTAGTTAGTTATTACAACATTTGCGGAGGAATTAAAGATGATTAATAATGAGCAACGGGAAAAATTTATTGATATAATGGCTAGATTTACAGCTTATACTGCTAAATATCTTCCTGATGATGTATTAGATAAATTAAAAGAACTTAGAAAAAATGAAAACTCGAGCATAGCTAAAATTATCTATGATGCTATGTTTGATGATCTTAAAATGGCTGAAGAATTAAAACGCCCTTGCTGTCAAGATACAGGTATAATTCAATATTTCCTACAGGTAGGTACAAGGTTCCCCCTGATTGATGAAATCGAAAATTGTCTGGTTGAAGCGGTTAAGAAAGCTACTGTCCTTGGTCCGCTGCGTCATAATGCGGTAGAAGTTTTTGATGAGAGGAACACCGGTAATAACGTCGGTAAGAGAATACCCTGGATTGACTGGGAAGTCGTTCCTCATAGCGATGAAGCTAAAATTTATGTATATATGGCTGGCGGTGGCTGCAGCCTTCCGGGAACCGCCAAAGTACTTATGCCTTTAGAAGGCTATGAAGGTATAGTTAAATTTGTATTTGACCAAATTATCTCCTACGGAATTAATGCCTGTCCTCCTCTATTGGTTGGGATTGGTATAGCCGGTTCAGTTGAAGTTGCGGCCAAATTATCCAAAAAGGCACTGTTACGTCCTATAGGTTCCCATAACAGTAATCCTCGCGGTGCTGAGCTGGAAACCCGAATAGAGGCGGGACTAAATGAGATTAAAATTGGCCCGGGCGGCCTTACTGGAGAATACTCCGTAATGGGCGTTCATATTGAAGAAGCCGCCCGCCATCCCGCCACACTGGCCGTAGGTATATCTACCGGCTGCTGGGCCCACCGCAGGTCTATAATCAAATTTTATGCTAACATGAAATATGAAACTATTTCCCATAAAGGAGCATCACTATGAGTAAAAAAATATTAACTACCCCAATTAATAACGAAGAACTGGAGTCACTTACGATTGGAGATATTATTTATCTTAATGGTTACTTGATTACCAGCCGTGATGATGTACATCAAAGGGTAATAAAACAGCATAAAGAATTACCAGTTAACCTTAAAGGAATGGCTATTTTCCACGCCGGGCCGATTATGCAAGAACGGGAAAACGAAAAAGGGAAATATGATGTTATTTCTATAGGCCCTACAACCAGTATGCGTATGGAAAAATATGAAAAGGAATTCATTGCTCAAACTGGTCTTAAACTTATTGTCGGCAAAGGTGGTATGGGTGCTAATACTGTTCAAGGCTGCCAAAAGTATAAAGCAATACATACCGTTTTTCCGGGAGGGTGTGCTGTACTTGCAGCTAATTGTGTTAAAGAGGTGGAACGAGCCGAATGGTTGGATCTAGGTATGCCAGAAGCAATATGGGTAATGCAGGTAAAGGAATTTGGGCCTCTTATCGTTTCTATTGATACCAAAGGCAATAATCTATTTGAGAATAACATAAAAATTTTTAACTTAAAGAAAGACCAAGTTATAAATGAAATTTGCCAATACGTTGATTACCTTTAATTTTACCTAATGGTAATACCCCAATAATCACATGCATTTATGTTAGTGTTTCATCATAAATTTGGTGTTACAGTGTAATAATACATTTGGAGGATTTATTAGCACGGTTTGGGTTGGGTTAGTCATTATAAATGTTTTTAAATTAAGGTGGCGGTAGATTGTTTAGAAAAAAAGACCATACTTACCTGAGCCGTAATTATCATAAAAATCTGGAAACGATCAAAAATGAACTTGGCTTTGGGGAAAATTTTGATTTAGTTATAACGGAAATTAGAATAGCGGACAGAAAAGCAGCTCTTATCTGTTTTGATGGCTTAATAAAAGATGATACATTGACATTGGTCATGCAATCTATGCAAGCCCTACCGAAAGAAGACATCATTGAGAACATTGCCAAAAGGATTCTTGAGATAGGTATACCCTACATTGAACTAACTACTGAACAAAATCTGGATAATCTTTTTTATGCAGTCTTGTCCGGCTCCATTTTGCTAATTGTTGATGGAATAAAAGAAGCCTATATTATTGACGCTCGTACTTACCCTGCTCGTAACCCTGAAGAGCCGGACATCGAAAGAGTTGTGCGTGGTTCCCGGGATGGCTTTACCGAAACAGTTGTATTTAATACTGCTCTGATTCGCCGCCGGATAAGAGATCCAAAATTACGCATGGAACTTCTGAGGGTCGGCAAACGCTCTAAGTCAGATGTAGCCTTAATCTATATCAAAGATATTGCTAATCCTGGGCTGGTTAATTATGTGCGCGACCGGATCAATAATATTGAAATTGATGGTATTCCTATGGCAGAGAAATCGGTGGAAGAGTTAATTGTGCCTGGAAACATGTGGAATCCCTTCCCTAAAGTCCGCTATACCGAACGTCCCGATGTAGCAGCTTCCCACCTTTTAGAAGGCCATATATGTATAATTGTAGATACCTCACCAAGTGTAATTATAGCCCCGGCTACCTATTTTCACCATGTGCAACATGTAGAAGAATATCGGCAGAGTCCTGCTGTAGGTGTATATATTCGCTGGCTTCGGTTTATTGCTATCATAGCATCTATATTTATTACACCCTTGTGGCTGCTTTTTGCCCAATCCCCGGAATTCCTACCCGAGGGGCTGGGATTTATCGGGCCAAAAGAAACCGGGAATGTGCCTGTTTGGTTACAGTTTATCTTTGCTGAAATCGCCATTGATTTAATAAGGATGGCGGCTATTCATACCCCATCACCACTAGCAACTTCCTTGGGAGTAATTGCTGCCCTTTTAATCGGTGACATAGCGGTCAAAATTGGGCTATTAGTACCGGAAGTAATATTGTATACAGCCATTGTAGCAGTAGGAACATATTGTACGCCTAGTTATGAAATGGCCATGGCTAATCGATTATTACGGCTTTTTATTCTAGCAGGGGTAGGATTCCTAAGATTACTATAAACGCTATCCTAAAAGAGAGCCAAAAAAGATAAAAACGCTAGCGAAAAAGTGGACCACTCTGCCAGACCAATCCCCTATCATTGAAAGTGCAGAAATCAATGTAGGGGGAAGCAGGAGTGAT
>JBMNOV010000080.1:0-6070 GCA_050943255.1 Syntrophomonadaceae bacterium | reverse complement strand
ATTTATAGGTAAACGGAAAAAAGAAAGCTTATTAGTATAATTTTTTGCATTACCGGGTTTAAGTATATTTTAAGGACTAGCCTCATATTAATTATAAGAAAAAAAAGGAGGCTAATCTTATTATGAATAAAAGAGCGAAAAGCATTTTTGTAATTATATCATTAATAATATGTCTAATTGGAGGTTGTTCTTCATTTTCGGAAAAGGGTGTTGATATAAGAGATTGGAGAGAATTACTTAGTCTGGCTCCGGATAAATCTTCAACTTCTGAATTAGACGACACCTTAGATAATGAAAATTCCCAAGGGGATTTGAAACCAGGGCAAGAGCTAATAGAAGTAAAACTTTATTTTGTTGGTCCAGATGGTAATAGTCTAGTAGCTGAAAAAAGGACAATTGTAAAGACACAAAGTATGGCTCGTAGAACTTTGGAAGAGTTGATTAAGGGGCCCATCAAGGAAGAGAATTTACCAGCAATTCCTGAGGGTACACGCTTGCGGGATATTAATCTAAAACCTGATGGTTTATGTATAGTGGATCTTAGTTCAGAAGCTCGTCATACTGGAAGTGCTCAACAAGAGAAGTTGATGGTTTACGCTATTGCCAATACCCTCGGGCAATTTTCCACAGTAAAAGATGTTCAATTCATGATTGATGGTGAGATGGTTGAAGCTATTGCTGGATATCTGGACCTTTCTGATTGTATTAAGCCAGATTACAATATTTGATTACTTACCCGGGGGTTCTCCCCCTTTTTTTATTGTAAAAATAAACTATTGATCTTTACTGTTTTTCACTTTATACTAAATTTTTAATTTGTAGTAGTAATTATTAATTAAAGGTAATGTGGATAAAATTTATAGTAATTGTCATAGAATATATAGCTAAAAAGTGATAAATTTAAGAAGTTATTTAAAGTCTTATTCTTAATATGAATAAGGTATGGATATCTTAACTTTAGAGCTTCTATATATATTTTATTATTAGCATATTATTTAGTATTTGCTTTAGTAATAAAAGGAGTGTTATATTTGGGTGATAGCAGACCCATTGGGATATTTGATTCCGGGGTAGGAGGATTAACAGTTGTACGCTCTCTAATAGAAAAGCTGCCTCTGGAAAACTTTATTTATTTTGGTGATACTGCCCATGTACCCTATGGTAATAAAAGTGAGCAAGAGTTGATGTACTATGCCCGAGAAATAATATCTTTTTTGCTAAAACAGGAGGTAAAGGCAATTATAGTTGCCTGTGGCACACACTCTTCTATTACTCTTCCACGTTTGATGTATAATTATAGTATTCCTATTATAGGGGTAGTTGATGCCGCTGCAATTTGTGCTGCTGGTACTACTTCTAATGGAAAAATTGGGGTTGCCGCTACCCAGGCAACTGTTAAGAGCCAAGCTTATACTAATGTACTTCTTAAGCTTAACCCTGACTATAAGGTTTATGAGGTAGCTTGTCCAGATTTTGTACCTCTAGTAGAGTCTGGAAAACTAGAGGGGGGAGAGACGTTACAGGCAGTGGCTGATTATCTTGGATACCTATTAGATTTTGGTATTGATACTCTGGTTCTAGGTTGTACCCATTACCCCTTTCTCTTGGGAATTATTGAGAAATATGTGGGCGAAGAGGTAAATGTTATTGATCCTTCATGTAAAACGGTTGAGCAGGTAAAAGATATATTGCTGTATAAGGGTTTGCTTAATAGCTATAATCCTACACCTTTAAGAAAGTTTTATGTTAGTGGCCGTGACGATTCTTTTTTTAACGTAGGCCGTTTGCTTATTGGGAATACCATTAAGGAAGTAATAAAAGTGAAGTTAGATTAAGGAAATTAAAATGGATGAAGTAGCCTTTACAACTAGTATACCGGTAGAAGTTATACTTGCTGCCGGAAAAACAGCTTTGGATCTTAATAATATATTTATTGTCTCGGAAAATCCCCAGGAGGCGCTAGATATTGCTGAAGAAGCCGGGTATCCACGTAACACCTGCGGGTGGATAAAAGGTTTATACGCAGTAGCCTTAAGTTACCAATTAGAGGCATTAATAGCTGTAATGCACGGAGATTGCAGTAATACCCAGGCTTTAATGGAGACACTGCAGCTAAAAGGGGTTAACATTATACCCTTTGCTTACCCATTTGACCGTGATCCCACCAGTTTAAAAGCTCAAATCGATAAGTTAATGGCATATTTCAAGGTTGATTATAAACAAGTTGAAGAGGTTAGGGTTGCTCTGGAACCCATTCGCAATCTTTGCCAGCAGCTTGATTTAATGACTTGGAGGGACAACCTCATCTCTGGTGGAGAAAACCACTATTACCTGGTTTCAGCCAGTGACTTTAACCGTGATCCGCTACGATATCAGGAGGAACTTGAGCAATTTATTTTCCACGCTAGTAAGCGGCAGCCATACCGGGATAAAGTGCGGTTAGCTTATATAGGAGTACCACCTATTTTTACTGATTTGTATTCGGTCTTAGAGTCTATGGGTGCCCGCATAGTGTATAATGAGGTTCAACGTCAATTCTCTATGCCCTTTGCCTGCCAAAATATCGTGGAACAGTATATAACATATACTTATCCTTATGGGGCATTTGCACGTCTTGAAGACATAAGTAAGGAAATTAATAGAAGAAATGTTGATGGGGTTATACACTATACCCAGACATTTTGTTACCGGCAAATAGAGGATCTAATCTTTCGAGACAAGCTGAAGCTACCTTTTTTAACTTTGGAAGGAGATCGCCCAGGGCGTGTTGATGCTCGTAGCCGTATGCGTATTGAAGCGTTTGTTAATATGCTAAAGTAAGTTATAAGGTTTATTATTATATTAGAGTTATTATATGAGAGGAATCAATAACAATGATTGGGATAGACCTGGGATCACGCAATGTTAAAATTGTTCAATATAATGAAGGAAAAATAATTCAACACCGTGTATATGATACTATAGACTTTTATCACCACTATGGAAAAAGTGTAGGGGGCCGGTTACAGTTGGATTGGCAAAGGCTACAACTTCCTGTGGAAGAGGTTATTGCAACTGGCTACGGAAAAATAACGGTCGAGTTAGAAGGAGCTATTCAAATACCTGAAATTCAGGCCCATAGCAAAGGAGCGATATTCCAAAGCGGAATCGCGGATTTCACTTTGCTGGATATAGGGGGGCAGGATACCAAGGTAATAAAAATTAGAAATAAGCGCCCGGTGGATTTTATGACTAACGATCGGTGTGCTGCCAGCTCAGGGCGTTATATGGAAAATATGGCGACAGTCTTGGGAATTAACCTACAAGAGCTTTCTTCCTGTAGCCAGGACCCCGTTGAGTTAAGTTCTACCTGTGCCATATTCGGAGAAACGGAAATAATTGCTCGCATAATTGAAGGTTATCCGATAAAAAGGATTGCTGCTGGAGTTAATTATGCATTATTTAAAAGATTTTCTAATATGCTTAATAAACTTTACAGTGATAACCTGATTATGTCAGGTGGCGGTGCTTTTAACCAGGCTTTAAGGGATATAATTACCCGTACTACAGGATGCCAGGTAATTGATTTACCAGAGCCTCTGTTGAATGGGGCTTTAGGTTGTTGCATTCATGGGCTAGAGATTAACTCTTTGTAATAATTCCTACTATTGTAAAATTTCCTGTATATTGCGAGTCTTCTTGGTAACAACATATATAAATTGCTTTTATGGGTAATAATAACCACAGATTAATAATAATTATCTGTGGTTTTCTGCCTAAACCGTTTTTTTATAGAGAGAGGAGTGTTATTAATGTGTAGACCTGGGGGCAGGTTAAATGATCAAATGAGAGCGGTTCAAATAACTCCAGGATTTTTAAAACACCCCGATGGTTCAGTTTTGATTGCAACTGGGGATACCAAAGTAATATGCTCAGCCACGACTGAAGAACGGGTTCCGCCTTTTCTAAGGAATACCGGAAATGGTTGGGTTACAGCCGAATACTCATTATTGCCTTCTTCTACTGAGACTAGAAGTCCCCGTGAGGCGACCCGGGGAAAAATTAGCGGAAGGACATCAGAGATTCAAAGGCTTATTGGCAGGACACTACGGGCGATTGTGGATTTGGAAAAGCTTGGAGAGAGAACTGTTTGGGTTGACTGTGATGTTATCCAGGCAGATGGAGGTACAAGAACGGCTTCAATTACTGGTAGCTTTATTGCGCTTTACCTAGCACTTAAAAAACTTAAAGAAAAGGGTATAATTGAGGTCATACCACTTAAAGATTATGTGGCAGCGGTTAGCGTAGGAATAGTCAATGGAATACCTATCTTAGATCTTGAATATTTGGAGGACTCTCAAGCCGATGTTGATATGAACGTAGTAATGACCGGAAGTGGTAAATTTGTAGAAATACAAGGTACTGGGGAAAAGAGCATATTTAGCCGCGAAGATCTTGATACACTTCTTATCCTAGCCCAAAAAGGAATACAGGAATTGATTACCCTGCAGAAAAAAATAATTGAGGGATAAATAAAATGTCTAATGAAATTTTACTGGCTACCCATAACCGCAACAAAATAAAGGAAATAGAACATATACTTAAGGATTTAGATATGAAAGTGCTAAGTTTGGATGATATTAAAGATATTCCAGCAGTAGAAGAGGATGGGGATACTTTTACTGCCAATGCCTGCAAAAAAGCGCAGCTAGCCGCAATTAAAACAGGTTATACTAGCCTCGCTGATGACTCTGGTTTAGTAGTAGATGTATTAGGGGGTCAACCAGGTATATACTCTGCCAGATTTGCAGGTGAGGAAGCTGATGATGCTAAAAATAACCAGAAACTATTACAGATGATGACTATGTTTAATGGGGAAGAAAGAAAAGCTCGTTTTGTTTGTGTAATTGCGATAAGTGATCCTGAGGGCAATATCCAAACAGCTGAAGGCGAATGTCAAGGATGGATAGGGTATGAAGAACGGGGAACAGGAGGTTTTGGTTATGATCCCCTATTTATTCCATGTGGTTATAATAAAACTTTGGCCGAACTAGGAAGTGAAGAAAAAAACATGATAAGTCATCGCGCCAAGGCGCTGGTAAAGGCTAAGGAGCTGCTTAAAAAAATACTTTGCCAATAATAGTTATTGCTAGCTTTACTGTGAAAATTCACTAATTACGCTATATCCATATAGTGCTAAAGGGTGGGGAGATATTTTTGAATTTTGCAGTTGCAGGAGACACCCATGGTAAAATTCAAAAGTTGGAGAAGGCCTTGCAGATGCTTAAGCCTGATTATCTATTTTTTACAGGAGACTATTATAGTGATGGACTAAAATTAGCACGTCATTTAAGTATCGATTGGACTGGGGTAATGGGGAACTGCGATTTTGGGTTTAAGGTAAAACGAGAACAGCAGATTACTATAGCAGGTTATAATTTTTACCTGGTTCATGGTCATCAATATGGAGTTAAAAGAAATCATAATACGATTTATTATAGGGGTGTAGAAGTAAATGCCGATATAGTTTTATTTGGACATACGCATATTCCTATGTGTAAAAAAATAGAAGGAATTTGGCTCATAAACCCAGGCAGTGCAGCATTTCCTCGACTTAACTTCTCCAGTAGCTATGCTATAATTGAAACTAATGAAGATAGTATAAACGCAAAAATTATAGAAATATAGAATGAATATTAATTAAATTCTGAGATTTAAAAATAAAGTATAATAAGTACTTTTGCTCGTAATACAGGCATATTCTACGCTTTTTCGACCAAAAAATTTGAAATATACAAGATACTACTTTATATAGACATTTCCTATTATTTATCGTCAAGGAATAAAAAATATACATTGTACCGGTTTATGAAGGTGGTATAAGATAGTAAAAGAAACAGGCATCGTAGAGATCCAGAAAGAGTGTAAAGTTTATAGTGTAGGGTGTAGGGACAAGTAAATTTTATACACATAAGGAGGAGAATATGAGCAAGTTAACCAAGGAACAATTTGAAGCTTATTTAAAGCAGATCCGTGAATTAGTTGAAGGTCCTTTTGACGAAATGCAGAAGGACATCGAGGTTACTAATAA
>JBMNOV010000078.1:0-6072 GCA_050943255.1 Syntrophomonadaceae bacterium | reverse complement strand
AATTCACGATTTGCTGGTTCATGATTATGGCCCCGGACAGTGTTATGCCTCTGCTCATGTTGAACTAAATGGAGAAGAAGATCCTTTGGTCTGTCATGACATAATTGATGATATTGAGTGTGACGTATTGGCAGAACTGAATGTAAATCTGGTTATTCACTATGATCCAATACTGCCAAATGATGAAGAATGGAACAAAATGCGGCAGTTAACCGAGCAGATTGTTCGGGAAATAGAGCCCCGATTATCTATGCATGACTTTCGCATGATAAAGGGTGCTAAGCAAACAAGGCTTACTTTTGACCTGGCTGTACCTTACGATATGACTGCACAGCGTCAGGAAATAAAGCAAAAAATTGACGCGGCATTGCTTAAGGACAGAGAAGAATACACAACCGCAATTCGTTTTGACGGAAAAGCATAAAACACTTTTTACTTCTGAATGCACAACTTCTGCAACACTCAAGACGAGTAGAGAATGAGTGGCGCTTTTTTTAGGCTTGCTGTGTCAACTTTTTGATGAAGTATAAATAGCGAAAAAAGCAGCCTTACGGCTACTTTTCGGGGGCGGTATCAATTAAGGCTTTTACAGTTGCTTTGACGACTTCCAGAGAACGCTCATCGCAAGCTGAAAGCATACGGAGGAGATTTTCTACCTCAGAATCTTTGGACGGCTTCTCGGGGTAGAAAATCGAATCCGCAGAAATGGACAATTCACGGATCAATTTATAGAGAACATCGAAACTTGGCTTTTTGCCTTCGTTTTCAATTCGATATAAGTATCGCTCAGTGATTTCAGCCCTTTCAGCCAGCGCTTCAATGGTGATACCCGATTTTTCCCGCGCTGCCTTGAGGATACCGCCGAGCGTGTCAGGTTGATTATGCACTTTCAGTTCACCTCCACCTATTATTCTACAGATTTATGCCATGTTTATAATGGCATGACAATTCAATTATAGGTGGTCTGGTGGTTCGCAATAATATGAACTAAGTAAATAGCCCCGCCAATAAAAAAAAACGAGGTTTTGGAGGGGCTGATTCTTCATGCCCCCTAATTCCGCGTTTGGGATTGGGGGGATTTTTATGCGCTGGAGTTTTACCTGCGCTTCGCTGCTGATTTCGTGTAGCGATTATGAGTTTATCTGATAAGCCCAAAATGTCCTGATGGTATACGGTCAAAAAAAGCCCGCATCCTCCATCTGGACAAGTAGGCACATATACTGAACTGTCAATTCAGCATAAAAATGAAATAGATATTTGCAATGCGCTTTTTATGCACTGTCATGCAGTGTGTAATGGGCGCATTTTTTCGTGTATCAGCGGTTCTGTTCCCCATTGTCGCAGCCCTCCTGCCAATCTGAATTTTCAAAAAATCAGATTGATTGGAGGTACATAATGTGGATGCTGACAAAAAAAGATTATGGGTCAGCGGTCAATTTGTCGAGGTGACGGATGAAGTTTACGACGCCTACATGAAGGGTGATCGGAAAATGCGTTACTTTGAGAGCGACCTGAAGGCAGAACGGTTCCTTTTGGATGAAAACGGGCAGATCAAGCAGATCATTCCCAGCCGGGAGGATTCATTAGACAGGCTCATGGATAATAATGCAGAGCAGTTCGCAAACCGGAACGAAAGTGTTGAGGACATGGTGTTACGAAGAATTTCCATTGAGCGGCTGTATAAAGCGCTTGAAAAACTCACTGAAAAGGAAAGAAAGCTGATAGAAGCTCTTTTCTTTGAGGAAATGACAGAGCGTGAAGTTGCGCTCTCCCTTGGCATCTCCCAGCCGGCTGTCCATAAACAGAAAAATAAAATACTCAAAAAACTGAAATTTTTTCTTGAAAATTAGGTTTTAGCGGTTATCAGGCCCCTCGCTCAACGGCAAATAGAGTGAGGGGTCTTTCTTTTGAAAGATCCGATGTTCCTTGACAACCGAATACCCATTCATCGGATACTTTCTTATTGCTTTTGTGATGAGCATAAGCCACGTTAGCGATTGCGCCATGATGTACCAGGCAAACGACAGCGGGAACGCCACCTGATTGATTGTTCGGTTCGAGGTCTGTCCTGTCTGATACGGAGCGAGAACAGTCGGCTATAAGTACCGGGCTGCTCCCGGTATGGCGATGACAGGCAATAGGGATAATGATACTCCTGTCCAGCCACAGTCCGAGCGTGATAAGTACCTTACAGTGCGAAGCCGTCGCAGGCAATGGGGGCAGCCGAAAAGCAGAGATCCTGCCGGGGGTGAAAGGCCCGTGGAGCTGATACGCTGTCAGCCGTTCGATGAACGCCCACAGAGATTCGGGGTGTCGGGGACAAATGGAATCTCTCTACATAGGCGGTACATATCGCCTGAATTATTCAGGGAGGTAACAGAAAGATGAAAAGAACATATCAGCGCGGCGAGATGTATTACGCCGATCTTGGGCATGGCGTCGGCTCCGAGCAGGAGGGACGCCGCCCGGTTGTTATCATACAAAACGATGTCGGCAACAAACATAGTCCTACGGTCATTGTAGCGGCCATAACAACCAAAACAGCAGGCAAGCGGAAACTGCCCACCCATTACGAAATCGGGACTGAGCACGGCCTGAGAGCCCCATCTCTGGTTTTGCTTGAACAGATTCGCACCATTGATAAGCGCCGCCTGGAAAAGAAAATCGGAAGGTTGTCTCCGAAGCAAATAAAGGAGCTGAACCATGCGCTGGCAGTCAGCGTGGGTCTGATTGACCCGAAGCCCAAAACGATGACGCTGTGCCTTTGCCCCACCTGTGCTGAGAATTTCTTCAGTACGGGTGCTTATTATTTGAAAAGGGTTGATCCATACAAAACGGAGAAAGAAACCTGTACCTACTGCAATCAGCGCAGAGGTTTTGACTATTTCGTGGGAAAGAAATGAGAGATTGATTGTTCTCAAAAGATTTATCCACGCTTTATTTAATAGGAAGGAAGTGAAATTTAATATGGAAAAACTGATTACTCGTAAGGAGGCGGCAAAACTATTGGGGATCAGCATCGCCACGCTGGATGAAGCCAGAAACAGCGGTTTGATTTCCTATATTCAATATGTGCCGAACGGCTGCGTCTATTTTACTGACGCCGGCCTTCAGGAATACATCGCCAAAAGTACGCACCGAGCAAAGCCGATGGAGAAAAGAGCGACTTATCGAAATGTGCGAAACCGCAAATAACAGAGCATTCGCACCTTTGATGAAAGGCTAATGTTTTGATAAAACAAAATAAACAGTGCTGTTAATACTTTTGGAGGTGATAGAATTGGGGGCGAAGAAGAAACGTATTCCAAGATACAGTACCGTTGAGATAAACGGGCATAATTATTACAGGACAACCATAACAGACGCAGAAAATAACCGGATTTCCCTTTATGGAAAAACCCGCGAGGAGCTTTATGACAAGGAAATGGAGGCGTTGGAGCGGATTGACAGTTCCTCATTCCGTCGAAAGTCACCCACTGTTGCAGAGTATTGTGAAAAATGGTTGGTGATGCAGTCTGTTCATGTGCGCGCCACCACTCTGACAGATTATACTTCTAAGGTGCGACGCCATATCATCAGCGAATTGGGTGATATGCGGATGGCAGATGTGACCTTAGATGATATTCAGGTGGCGCTTGTTCCGGTTTCAAAAAAATCCGCATCGGTATATAAATCGGTCATTGTACTGTATAAATCAATTTTCCGCGCTGCAAAAGAGAGCAGGATCATTGACGAGAATCCCACAATCTACCTTAATGCAAAGGGCGGCGGCGTTCCCCAAAAGGATAAAACGGCGCTGACCGATAAACAGGTGGAGCAGCTGTTGAGTACCATCAAAGGATTGCCACCGTATGTTTTTGTTATGATTGGCCTTTATGCAGGACTGCGGCGGGAAGAAATCCTTGCGCTGCAATGGGATTCTGTATATCTGGACACAGAGGCTCCCTATTTGACTGTACGGAGGGCATGGCACACGGAACATAACAGGCCGGTAATTCTCACGGAATTAAAGACCAAGGCGGCAGAGAGAAATGTTCCTCTTCCTGATTGCCTGGTAGAGTGTCTAAAGGAAGCAAAAGCAACTTCAACTTCAGACTATGTGGTTGCTAACCGGGATGGCGAACCTCTGTCTTATACGCAGTTCAAGCGGCTCTGGCAGTACATTGTCACAAGGACAGTCAAGGAACGGGTATACTACCGATATGAGAACGGAGTGCGTGTAAAGCATACGGTTACTCCAAAACTCGGAGAGAAAGCGGCACATAATGGGAAAGTGGTTTACAGTCTTGATTTTGAAGTAACGCCACATCAACTGCGTCACACCTATATTACGAATCTGATTCATTCATCAGTAGACCCCAAAACAGTTCAATATCTGGCTGGGCATGAGAGCAGCAAGATCACCATGGACATTTATGCAAAAGTGAAATACAACAGACCGGACGAGGTTGTCAGAGCTATGGATAGTGCATTTGCTCAATGGGATGCAGACGGCGTATAACAATAAAAATGCAGCAAAGAGCGAGGAAAAAGGTTCCTCGCTCTTTGCTTTTACATATTTCGCACCTTTGATGGATTCTCTGATATTTGATAAAAAGAGAGTGCGGTGCTAAGTCAACATCAATTCTAAGAAAGGATAATTTATTATGGCTAAGAGAAAAGAGTGTATCCCACGATATGGAACAATTATGATAAACGGAATCCCGTACTTTAGAACGAGAATTCAGGATGCAGATGGCAAGCAAGTCAGCTTGTACGCTACTACCCGCGAGGAGCTATATCAAAAAGAGTTAGAGGCACGCCAGCAGGTGAAAGAAATCATCTTCCGCAGAGATAATCCGACTGTTGCAGAGTATTGTGAGAAATGGTTGCTGATGCAGTCGGCAAAGGTCTCGGCGGCTACATTGAAAGGGTATACCTCCAATGTAAACAACTACATAGTCAAGCCTTTGGGAGATATGTATATGTCCGATGTAACAGCAGATGATATTCGAGTGGCTCTTGTGCCGGTATCGAAAAAATCAGCAGGTCTGTATAGCAAAATAAATATGTTGGTTAAGTGTATTTTCTACTCAGCAGAGCGCAACCAACTGCTTGACTATAATCCTGCTGAGGGGATTTCTGCAAAAGGTGGAAAACCGGCAAAAAAGAAAGACGCACTGACAGATGAGCAGGCAAAACAGCTTCTGGAGGCAACCAAAGGGCTTCCACCGTATGTATTTATTATGATTGGGCTGTATTCCGGCTTGCGCAGAGAGGAGATTCTGGCGCTGCAATGGGATTGTGTTCACCTGGATGTATCCACTCCATACATCTCTGTGCGGAGAGCATGGCGTACAGAACATAACAGACCGGTGATCTCCACAGTTCTAAAAACAGAAGCGGCAAAAAGAGATATTCCGATTCCGAAATGTCTGGTTGAGTGCCTGCAGGAAGCCAAAGTCACATCTATATCCGATTATGTGATTGCTGATAGCAAAGGACATCCCCTTTCGTATTCGCAGTTTCAGAGGGTTTGGCAGTATGTGGTTGTCCGTTCTACAAAGGAAAGGGCATACTACAAATATGTGAATGGACAGAGCATCAAGTACACGGTTACACCAACTTTGGGAGGACATCAAAAGAACAATCCAAAGATTGTTTACAGCATGGATTTTGAAGTAACACCACACCAACTGCGGCATACATATATTACCAACCTTCTTTATGCCGGGGTTGATCCCAAAACGGTTCAGTATCTGGCAGGACATGAAAACAGCAAAACAACTATGGACATTTATGCGAAAATCAAGTATAATAAGCCAGAAGAACTTTCAGGGGTTGTGAATGCCGCATTTCATCAGGCAACCGCAGGTTAAGGTCGGCAACCATTTCTTGTGTTAATGAATAGGATAAACAACACCCGCAAGGCTGAAAAACCCTGAGAAATCAAGGAAAATCGGCACACAGATTATTTCAGTACGGATTAAAGGGAGCACGTCGTGCACCTCAGTTCTCAAAGAGATAATATTTTTGTTTACTTACAATCGAATTTGTTTACAAGTTTATAAAACCGTCATTGGTTTAAATACC
>JBMNOV010000077.1:0-6161 GCA_050943255.1 Syntrophomonadaceae bacterium | reverse complement strand
AGAATTATCTTGAAAGTATATTTGAAATTAAGGATATCTTTAGGTGTTTATCTACTGGTGAAAAAATAAATTCTCAAACCATTTCAAACTTGTCAGAGCGGATTTATAATGGCACCAAACTATCATCTGGGTTAATACATTGTATACACCAACTTCGGAATGTAGATGAATATACATACACGCATAGCATTAATACAGCGTTTTATTCAATGTTAATAGCAAAATGGTTAGAGCTTAACGAGGGGGAAATTAATAAGGTTATTCAATGTGGATTGCTTCATGATGTTGGTAAAATAAAGGTTCCAGTTGAGATTCTAAATAAGCCAGGAGCTTTGACTAAAGACGATTTTGAAGTTATAAAAAAGCATACAATTATGGGTTTTTGTATATTAGATAAGGTTTCCCATGTTGACAAGGAGGTAAAGCAGACTGCTTTGCTACACCACGAAAGGATTGATGGATCGGGATATCCATTTAATACCCGTTCTAATTATATAGGACTCTACCCCCGTATTGTTGCGGTGGCAGATGTTTTTGATGCTATGACTTCTGATAGGGTATATAAAAAACGAGTATCTCCCTTTACTGCTTTCGAGATGTTTAAGACAGTTGGTATTACCATGTTTGACCTCAAGATAGTGAATATATTTATAAAGAATATTTCTTCCTTATATATAGGTATGAATATTTTACTTAATAACGGGACAATTGGCGAAATCGCTTATGTTCCGCCTCACGATGTTTTAAACCCAATTATAAATGTTAATAATAGGTATATCGATCTTTCTCTTGAGACAGGCATAAAAATTGTGAATCTCCTGTAACGGGAAACCAAGAAACCAAGGGGACGGTCCTTGCGGTTGTATCAAATGACAAACCAACGACCAACCGCAAGGACCGTCCCCTTGGTTTAGGTTTAAGAAGGGACAAAAATGATAAATAAACAAACAATAAAAATATCGGGTATGACATGTGCAGCTTGTGCGGCCCGGATTGAGAAAAAACTAAATTCCTTAGATGGGGTTCAGCAGGCCACTGTTAACCTAGGCACTGAAAAGGCCAGTATTACCTATCAACCTGGCCAGGTCGAGGTCGGGGATATGATCAGTTCGATTCAGGCCCTGGGATATAACGCCGAAACAATCGAGGAAATCAATAATGAACGGGAGATGGAACAGAAAGATGAGGAAATCAAATCATTGCGGCTATTGCTGGTGACCTCTGTGGTCCTAAGTTCTCCTCTGGTTATTTCCATGATTTTAAGCCTACTCAGAACCGATGTTTCCGCTCTGCTTTTCCTTCATAACCAATATTTCCAATTGGCTATAGCGACACCGGTACAGTTCATTATTGGAGCCCGTTTCTATAAACAATCCTATTTCGCGCTGAGATCCGGAAGTGCTAATATGGATGTCTTAATTGCCCTGGGAACATCAGCGGCTTATTTTTTTAGCCTTTATAATGTATTCTTTCAAACTGTTCCGGTTGGCATAATGAAAGATTTGTATTTCGAAGCGTCAGCCGTTATTATTACCCTCGTTTTGTTGGGTAAGTATCTGGAGGCCCTAGCTAAAGGCAGGACATCAGAGGCTATTAAGAAACTGGCAGAACTACAGGCTAAAACTGCCCGGGTGATCAGACAAGGTCTGGAGGAAGATATTCCGATCGAAAAAGTTCAGCTTGGAGATATAATAGTTGTACGACCGGGGGAAAAGGTTCCTGTGGACGGAAAGATAATTGAAGGTAACTCTTCCCTGGATGAATCTATGCTTACCGGGGAAAGCCTGCCCTTAGATAAAAAGGAGGGCGACTTGGTATATGGCGCCACCATCAACAAATTTGGAACCTTTAAATATGAGGCCACTAGAATAGGTAAGGATACAGCTCTAGCCCAGATCATTAAAATGGTGGAGGATGCCCAGGGATCTAAAGCACCTATACAACAAATCGCTGATCGAGTAGCCGGGGTATTTGTCCCAACAATTCTGGCTATAGCCTTAATTACCTTTTTTACTTGGTATCTGCTCGGTGCCGGAATCAATAAATCACTGATCAGCGCAGTAGCAGTGCTGGTTATTGCCTGCCCTTGTGCTTTAGGACTGGCCACTCCAACCGCGATTATGGTTGGAACTGGGAAAGGCGCCGAGAATGGCATTTTGATAAAAGGCGGCGAGCATTTGGAAATGGCCTATAAGCTCAATACGGTAGTTCTTGATAAAACCGGTACCATTACCAAGGGCAAACCAGAAGTGACTGATATTATACCGGTGGGATCATTGGATAAAGAAGGGCTTTTGCGGCTAGCGGCGCGGGCGGAGAAAAGCTCGGAACATCCTCTAGGAGTTACTATTTATGAAAAGGGAAAACAAGATTATGGTCCGCTGGATGATCCCCAAGCTTTTGAGGCAATTCCGGGAAAAGGAGTAAAGGCAGTTATAGATTCACAAGAGATATATTTAGGGACTAAAAAATTAATGGGTGAAAGAAACATTGCGGTTGATCAGGTTGAAGCATCAATAAGCAGTCTGGAGGACCAGGGCAAGACGGCTATGTTAATGGCGGTAAATGGCAAAATAGAGGCGATCATTGCTGTAGCTGACACTGTCAAGGAAGGCTCCCGGGAAGCTATATTAGACTTGCAGAATATGGGCATTGAAGTATATATGATAACCGGGGACAACCAGCGTACGGCTAATGCCATTGCCAGCAAGGTCGGTATAAAAAATGTCCTGGCCGAAGTTCTGCCGGAGAATAAAGCGGAAGAGGTTGAGATACTAAAAGCCACAGGAAAAGCTGTGGCCATGGTTGGAGACGGCATCAATGATGCCCCTGCCTTGGCTACTGCACACATCGGTATGGCCATGGGGACCGGTACTGATATAGCCATTGAGGCAGCTGATATCACCTTGATGAGGGGTGATTTGAGAACTATTCCTGCTTCTATAAGGCTTTCGCGGCAGACGATAAGGAAGATTAAGCAGAACCTATTTTGGGCTTTTATTTATAATATAATTGGTATTCCTTTT
Organism: Syntrophomonadaceae bacterium; assembly: GCA_050943255.1. GTDB lineage: Bacteria > Bacillota > Syntrophomonadia > Syntrophomonadales > Syntrophomonadaceae > UBA4844. The sequence goes on along the minus strand of JBMNOV010000077.1, from coordinate 3,135 downwards.
GCAGCTTTGGGAATGCTAAATCCTATAATTGCCGGCGCTGCTATGGCTTTCAGTTCAGTATCTGTAGTTACTAATTCACTAAGTCTTAAAAGATACAATCCTATGGTATCCGCAGATATTATAAAGAGATAGAAGTTTTTAAAAAGGACGGGGTGGAGCGACCCTTTTAATCAAAGAAATCAAAAAGGAGATGTTATAATGGCTAATGAAACCAAAATTCTAAACGTAGAGGGAATGTCCTGCATGCACTGTGTTAATGCCGTGAAGAACTCGATAGGGTCTCTTCCCGGGATAAGTAGGGTAGATGTAGATTTGGCAGGGAATAAGGTTGCAGTTGAATATGATTCGGAAAAGGTTGATATTCACAAAATCAAAGATAAGATTGAGGATGCCGGTTACGAGGTTGTTTAAATTTATCTACTAATACCAATAGTATTGATATTGAAGTTCGAAGTTGTATGTTTCCCGTTTTCGCCCAATATTAAGAATTAGTATATAAATCCTGGTAGTTTTAAGTAAAGAAATAAAAAAATCTAGTGTTTTATTATCCCCCCAATATTCGTGTGCTTATTTTAATATATTTATTATTATTTCTTAATAATAGTTTCAGTTTTATTAAATTGTACCTTTATATTAACCATGGTATATTAAATTGAACACTAATCTATAATTTTGGAGCGTTAAAGGAAAAGTAGTAATCAAATCGAAGAAAGAAGGTTGGGGTAATGATGGATATCGACGTCACTCTTACTTCTGAACAGCAGAGGATACAGCAGCTAGCCCGGGATTTTACGGCTAAACATATTATTCCTGTGGCTAGTAAATATGATGAAACCGGAGAATTCCCAGAAGAAATACTCTCAGAAGCATTAAAAGTGGGATTGTTTTGTCCTGGTATACCCGAAGAATATGGTGGTTCGGGGTATGACTTATTTTCCCAGGTAATAGTTGCGGAAGAAATTGGGTATGGTTGTGGTACATTTGGTAATATTCTCAGTGCCAGTATGCCGAGTATGTTTGTAGTTCTTTCAGCTGGGACAGAAGAGCAAAAAAAGATGTACTTCAGCCACTTTTTTGCCGGCGGATTAACTGGTTTCTCATTAACTGAACCAGGGGCAGGATCTGATGCTGGTGCGGTTGCTACCACAGCGCACTTAGATGGTGATGAATGGGTATTAAATGGAACGAAATGTTTTGCTACTTTATGTGGTTATAATAGTATTATGCTTGTTATTGCCTCAACCGAAGCAGTAGAAGGAGCTAAAAAAGGCTTAAGTGCATTTATTGTTGAAAAAGAGCGCAAAGGGTTAACGGTTGGCGCGGTTGAACATAAATTAGGACTACGGGCGTCGAATTCGGTTGAATTAATACTTAAAGACGTTAGAATCCCTAAAGATCATTTAGTTGGGAAAGTGGGAGAAGGACTTAAGTATGCTTTACAAGCACTTGATGACAACCGGCTGATAATTGCTGCAATTTCTATAGGTATGGCCCAGAGATCACTTGATGAGGCCATAAAATATTGTAAAGAATATATCGATATAAATGGTAAGCCATTGTCAGCACATCAAACAGTGGCTTTTAAATTGGCGGATATGGCGACCCAGATCGAGTCAGCCCGCCAGTTAATCCGTTCAGTTGTTCGTTTACATGAAACTGGTGTTACCCATACCAAAGAAACAGCTATGGCTAAGACAGTAGCAACTGACACTGCTATGAATGTATGTATTGATGTAGTTGGCTTAATGGGATCATATGGATATTCACATGATTCTGTTGTGGAAAAGAATATGCGTGACTGTAAAATATTCCAGATATTCGAAGGAACTAATGAAATCCAGCACCTTATAATTTCTCGGCATTTACTAAAATCATAAAATTTAAGAGAAATAAATTATAACTATGTTATTATAATTGGTTGCATATAAATTACTGGTTTGAATGTATAAATAACGTTATCAGGTTTCGGCGAGCAGCCTTCAGTTAGTTCCTATATTTATGCATTCAAGCCGGGTTTTTTCAGCGAAATCAAGATCCATTAGAAACAGATTTTTGCTGGGCCCATTTTAGACAGAAATCCTTGAAATTGGTAACTACAGAAGGCAAATCAGGCTTATTTGGAACAGTTAAGTAAAGTGTCCTTATTGTGGTTGGTTTAAAACGAACAATGGCGAGATCTGATCTATGATGGTTTATTGCAGTTTTAGAGGAAAGAAGGAGTAAACCCATACCAGCTGCAACCATGCCAAGACACGTATCGATAGAAGATGCATAATAGGTGATACTTGGCTTAAATCCGGATTTTTGGCAGGCATCTATTGTCTCTATATAAATACCTGAAGACTTGGGGAAAGAAATAAAACTCTCTTTTTTTGCTTCGTTTAGATTTATAAAAGTTTGAGCGGCAAAGGGATGAGATTTATTGCATACAAGAACCAGTTCATCATTAATTAGCGGGTAAGCATTAACAGAAACCCTGCCGCCTTTTAATTTATCAAACGCTGTTAGAAAGGCTACATCAATATCACCATTATTCAATAATGAAAACATATCTAAGCATTCTGCTTGGCGAAAGGTCAATGTGATATTGGGATAAGCCTTTTGAAATAAGGCTATCAACTTTGTTACTCCAAAAGATCCGATTGCAGGATTATTACCAATTAACAAATTGCTATTATCTGAAGCAAGATATTTTTTCATATCCATACTTAATTCAGACACAGCTGCTAATATCTTTTCTGCTTTAGCTACAAATTCTTCACCGGCGGTTGTCAATTCGACTGAACGGGTGGTTCTTTCAAAAAGCTTTAGGTCTAGTTCGTCTTCGAGCTTTTTAATCTGTTGGGTAATAGTAGGTGGTGTTACCGAAATCTCCATAGCAGCTTGGTGGAAACTATGTTTTTTCGCAACGGTTATTACATACTGTAGTTGGTGGAGTTCCAAGAGTGTCACCTCCGATATCTATAGATATGTAATTTAATATTTATTGAACAAATAATACTAACCATAGTGGGAAAAATAATAAGCAAACCTCAAAGTTAAATAAATTAATCTTTATTATTTAATTATACTTTAAATTATTAATTTTTTGTTAATACAGTATTCTATATTAATTAATTGTATAAAGGTTTTAAG
>JBMNOV010000076.1:0-6175 GCA_050943255.1 Syntrophomonadaceae bacterium | reverse complement strand
TCACTCCTGCTTCCCCCTACATTGATTTCTGCACTTTCAATGATAGGGGATTGGTCTGGCAGAGTGGTCCACTTTTTCGCTAGCGTTTTTATCTTTTTTGGCTCTCTTTTAGGATAGCGTTTATATATTGTGGCGAAAGATGCAGGAATAACATTTTTATAATTTAGTTTATGCTAAATTTTACTAATTAGAAATAAGGAAATTTTCTGCTGGCATTTCATTTTATTGTCATACTTTTATTTTTTTAAGATTAGTTGATGAAGTGAATTAATCTTCTAAAAAGCAATATAGAATTAGTTTTGCTGAATATATATAATAGTGGTTTTACGTAACTGGCTTATGGTAAACAGTAAAGATGAAATAAAATGAGAGCCCAAAGGAGGTGAGTAATGGGTACAGAGAGCAGGACTTACTAAAGTCTATTGCTCGTAGCTGTAACATTCACCTAAAAGGATATGGAGAGTGAGGATACAATCATAACCCTTTTGTAAAGGAATTGAGCATTTTATTTTGAAGGGAGGAGGCTGGTTTCTGGGTTATACCGGTGTAATTATAGTTACATTTGTATAAGGTTCAGCAACTGGAAATGCATGCCGGAGTATTTATCACCAGGTGTTTATGTTGAGGAATTCGAAAGTGGCGGCAAACCCATGGAAGGTGCCAGTACTAGTACCGCTGGTTTTCTTGGGCTAGCGGAAAAGGGACCTGCTGAAGGCCTACCTGAGCTGGTAACTAATTTTGGCGATTTCTTAAGGATATTTGGGGGTTATCTACCTGAAAGTTCTTTTGAAGAATATCGCTATTTAGCCTATGCAGTGGAACATTTCTTTATTAATGGGGGTTCACGTTGTTATGTAATGCGGGTGATACCACCTGATGCCAAAGAGGCTAGTAATTTTGATGAGGAAACCCAGGATTCATTGGCTTTAAAAGTTTGGGCTCGCAACCCTGGTATGTGGGGCGATAAATTAAGACTATTGTTTACACCGGCAAGTAAAGCCAAAACCCCGATTCTTGAAATATTAGGGGACAAAGAGTACCGGGTAAAAAGTAGCTCCGGATTTAATGTCGGCGATGTTGTCGTATTTGATGATGGTATTAGCAAATCTTATAGCCGGGTATTAAAGTCTCAGAACAATGTAATTGAATTGGCTGAAGCTTTGGAAGGTGATGTTGTTGACCAGCAGTTGGTTCCCAGCAAGCTTTTATTTACTTGTGAGTTTAACTTACAGGTTTTTTACGGAGCCGATGCTGAAAGTTATGAAAACCTGTCTTTTAACCAGGCAGCATCCAACTATGTGGAAAAGAAACTGGCTCGTTCCAGTATGATTAAGGTTGAGCATAACCCGGCTAAAGATGACGGAGCTCCCTTTAATATAATTGCTGGAGATAAGGCTGGGGAAGAGGAACTATGGATGGGGCTTTCCGGGGGTAGTGATGGTTCTTTGGGGGCTTTATCAGCTGCTGATTTTATGGGCGAAGACCGGGGACCAGGCAAACGTACCGGGATTCAGGCCTTTATTGACAATGATGAAGTAAGTATTATGGCAATTCCAGGTGTAACTGACCCCAATGTGCAATTGGCATTAGTAGCACATTGTGAAAACCTGACCAGCCGTTTTGCAGTTCTTGATATACCCAGGGAATTAAAAAAGGTTGCTGAGGTGCAAACCCATCGTAATATGTTTGATTCCCACTATGCTGCCCTTTATCATCCTTGGCTGCAAGTATTCGATCCGTTAGATAAACGTAATATCTTTATTCCTCCTTCTGGTTCTATGCTTGGTATTTATGCCCGGTCAGATAATACGCGGGGAGTACATAAGGCTCCAGCGAATGAAGTGGTTAGGGCATGTGTAGGGCTGGATTGCCAGTACAATAAGGGAGAACAGGATATATTAAACCCCAAAGGGATAAACTTAATCAGGTCCTTTACTGGTCAAGGTATCCGGGTATGGGGAGCCCGCACCTGCAGCTCCAATTCCATCTGGAAATATATTAACGTGAGAAGGCTATTCATTTTTTTGGAGCAATCGATTAAGAATGGCAGTAATTGGGTGGTATTTGAACCTAATGATGAAAGGCTTTGGGCTAGGGTACAACGGACCATCTATAGTTTCCTCCTGGGAGTATGGAGAGGTGGCGCTTTAATGGGAAGCACACCAGATGAGGCATTTTTTGTCAGAGTAGACCGTACAACTATGACCCAGGATGATATTGATAATGGACGCCTGATATGTGTTATTGGGGTAGCACCGGTAAAACCGGCTGAGTTTGTTATCTTCAGGATTACCCAAAAAACTGCTGATAGTGAATAATCGATATTGAAAGGAGAGTAATAAATGGCTGATCGCGTTGATCCCTTCAGGAGTTTCCGCTTTTCGGTAGAAATTGACGGGATTACTGAAGCATATTTTACAGAGGTTACAGGTATTGAAGCATCATACGATGTAATTGAATTTCGCAGCGGTGAATTGGCCGGTGTGGCCATGAAGCTTCCGGGCATGGTCCATAATACTACGATTACCCTTAAACAGGGAGTAACTGATAATATGGAAATATGGGAATGGTTTAAGGGCGAACCTGGTATGACGGGAGCAGTAGAACGTAAAGATGTTACTATTAAAGCTGTTGATGAAACTGGAGGTACTGAACTGGCAGTATGGACTTTTTATGATGCTTGGCCCTGTAAATATATTGCATCTGACTTCAATGCCAGTGAGTCAGCAGTAATAATTGAAAGTTTGGAATTAGCCTATGAGGGCTTTTTAAGATCGAAATAATATAACCAGGGATAGTAGAAGTATTAATGTCTTTCTGCTATTCCTGTAAACAGGTTGTGTTTATATGGCAGCAAAAAAAACGAATACTTCGACTAAGAAAAATACTAAAGACGTGATGCGAACGGAGGATAAAATTATGTCCTTTGAAACCGAATTTGAATTTGAATTGCCCAAAGGTTATATAGATGAACAAGGTAACCTGCATCGTAAAGGAGTAATGCGCTTAGCTACAGCAGCTGATGAAATATTACCCTTGCGTGACCCCCGGGTTCAACAAAACCAGGGCTATTTAACTATTATTGTTCTATCCCGGGTGATTACCAAATTAGGTGATCTCAGGGCGATTGATACCAAAACTATAGAAAAACTATTTACCGTTGATCTAGCCTACTTACAAGATTTCTACCAGCGCATTAATGAGATGGATACTCCTAATATTCGGGTAGTTTGCCCACGTTGTGAGCATGAGTTTGAGGCTGAGGTAAATTTTTCGAGATAGCCAGTGGAATAAAACGGTATCCTGTTGAGCGGATTTTTGAAGAAGCAGCATTTATAGCATATTATTTCCACTGGCCTCATGATGAGATAATGAGCATGGAGCACCGTGATCGTCGCCGGTGGTGTGAGGAAATTTCGCGTATTAACCGCAAGCTAAGTGATGAACCGGAAAATATGTTTGATGTTTTTAATAAGAAGAGGTGAATAAAGCGGTGTCAAAACCCGGTAGGTATCCCGGTGTGGCCTTCCGTTTCAAGGTTGAACTTGATGGTTTGCTTGTTGCTGATTTTGCAGAAGTCTCAGGGTTGGAGGCCGAGACCGAAGTTCAGGATGTCCGCGAGGGTGGGGTTAATGAGTATGAACACCATTTCATAACAATAAGAAAATATCCGCCGTTAGTCTTAAAGCGGGGTATTACTGACTCCACCCAGCTCTGGGATTGGTATGAAGGTACTATTAACGGTAAGCTGGAGCGTAAGGACGGAGCAATTATTTTAATGGATGCCAGCGGACAGGAAATATGCAGGTGGAACTTTTGGGAATCATACCCGATTAAATGGGTAGGACCCCAATTACGGGCAGATGCCAGTGAGGTAGCAATAGAGTCGCTGGAGATAGTTCACCGGGGGATAACAGTGGGTGATAACAGTGGGTGATAACAGTCAAAAAAGGTAACCGTTAGTTAAATTATTAGGTAGGAGTTGTCAATGTCGCCGGGGGTATTCTGATATGTTTTTACCGCGACAATTTAAATTGCTAAAAGTAAGCAGCAGTATACAGCCAAGGCCTTTTAGTGACCGGATTAGATCGAAATATCTATTGTCAGGTTACTATCCTTTACGACCCCTTACACTGGCATGGCGTTTAGGTAATCATTTAAACCAGCCATTAGGGCAGGGTTTATTTAATATTAACCTAAAATTGTTGCTGGAGTATAAGGAGTCTGGTAGTAAGCCTATTACTAAAAGGCCATTTTACCTGCAGGCAAGACAGAGTGATAATACTAGGAAGAATATTAATTCCGTAACAAAACCAGCAGTATTAAAACAGTTAATTAGTGTCCCCAAGACTAATACGGACTCTAATCGAGGCAAGATCGTTTTGTCATTACCTAACAATAGTGCTGCCAGGGAATTAAATTATTTACGACAACCAGATTATAGTAAGACTACTCCTAATGAAAAACTGGCTAATAATCTACATTTAATCTACAACTCTAAGTCTAAGGGCAATTTAACTCCTCTCTTAACTATACTTATGAGAGCAAGTGAGGAAAGGTATAAATTTGATAGGAATGGCTTGTATCCTAGAGCGGAAAACATACGACAAGCCCGGGAAAGATCGCCGTGGATTATTAAACCAGTTAATAATCGAAAATGGTTTGATCTCAGAACAATTATCCCGGAGTCTAGAAAAAACTTACCCAATATTAATTCCAAAATACGATCATGGCTAATTGAGCATGAAAATAACAGTAAGGTTCGTTCATTCCATTTATACCCCGGGGTATTTGGAGTAAAGAGAGAGCATAGACACGTTAGGCCTAATAGTAAGATTACTGCCAAGCAAAAACATTTTCTGCAAAAAGCAACTTTAATCCAAGGGCCAACTATGCTGGGCCAAGGTTATGATATTCGTATGTTAAATCGGACACCATTACCATCGTGGATAAACCATGGTTACGTGGAGCTACCTAGTAAAAATCGGGGAGCTCAACCATTAGCTGTTTATTATACCAAAACCACGAGATCGAGCAGGAAATCCAAGACTATCCAGCCCGTTGGGCAAGCAATGGTGGCACCAAAAACCCAGAACCGGCAAAAATATATAGCCCCCAGTAGTGTTACCGTTAATCCGCTGGTTCAAGAAATAAATTCCAAACGGAATCAGACCGTGCTGCCTAAAGTCAGCCGGATACCTGGAAATACATTGCAGCTACAGCGAAAAAAATTAGAACTAAAACCCAGTCCAAGTCCGCAATACCATTTGGGGAAAAGCGTTTTTACAATATTAATGTCAGAACCTTTAATAAGCCTGGTAAAGTCAACCATAAGAAGAAAAAAAGAAGAAACTGCTAAACCTGAGGTAACCCCAAAAGTTGGTCTAATAAAAAATAGCCTAACTCATTTAACCTCAGTCATGCCGGGAAAAATAATGCGGAAAACTGCTCAGGCAGGAACAAGCAGTAGACGAAACCGGCAAAGCAGATTAGGTTCAGCCCATCCAAGTCAGGTTATACCTAATCTGACTTTAGTATTACTCAACCAAAAGCCAAGGAACAAAAGTTATGCTACAGTACCAATTAAGCAGCCAGATATAGGGCAAAAATCCAGCAGGATTAACAACATTATTAATATTTCGCCATTAATCCAAGCCCAAACCGGAAAACAGAAATCTATAGGAACAATAAAAAAACTAAAGACTCAACCGGGACTAACCAGGAATCTATACAAGCAGGTACAAAAAAAGCAAACACCCAAACAAGCAACTGGGATTAAGCCATTAAAACCATCAAATAAAACAATTTCTGATCACCGGAGCTGGTCTGGAATTAGCCTATACCTGGCAGGGATAAATAATGAAAACCAAAAGGTAAGTACATTAGGACTCTGGAAAAGATCTGTTAATAACCGGAGTAACCGGCAAAATGGGCTAGCAAGGAAGGCGCAAATAACCCGGTCCAAAATCTCGGGAGAAAGCAATACTTATGCCATTAATAATTGGCAGTCTAGTTTAATAAAGTATAGAGAATTAAAACCGGCCAACGAAAAGCGGTTTAAAGCATATACCAAAATCACGAGATCGAGCAGGAAATCCAAGACTACCCAGCCCGTTGGGCAAGCAATGGTGGCACCAAAAACCCAGAACCGGCAAAAATATATAGCCCCCAGTAG